>NZ_JBICUP010000065.1:0-30799 GCF_043198215.1 Micromonospora sp. NPDC048830 | reverse complement strand
CCTCGTCGAGCAGCGCGTGCACGGCGGCGTGCCGTTGTCGGGTGCGTTCGTCCAGTGGCCGGTCCGGTCGCGGTGGGCCAGGCTGCCAGCAGCCCGAGTGCGCGACCACGGTCTTCTCCACGGCCTTGGCCAGGTTGTTCCACAGGTGCCACCGGTCGCTGACCTGCACCGCGTGGGGTGCGCCGTCGCGGATCGCCTCGGCGTAGGTGGCGGATCCGTCACGGCAGACCACCTTCACCTCGGGGTGCTCACGCAGCCACGCGGCCAGGGTCTCGGCCTTGCGATCGGGCAGGACGTCAACACGGGCGTGGATGACCGCGTCCAGCAGCAAGGTGGCATACCGGCCACGCACCCGCGGCCCGTACTGGTCCGGGGCGCCCACCCCGTCCGGCACCGGCGCCATCGTCACCGTCGCGCACCGACAACGCGGCGATGCTCCAACCGATGCTCGACCACACGCAGCCGCACCTCAGGCAGGTCGAACACCTGCCGCGCCTCCATCGACGTCACCGGCGCCCGCCGCAACGACCGCCCACAACACCGGCACGCCGCCGGGCGATGCGTCACCACCTCGTCCGGCACCTCGACCTGCCGCAACGTGAAACCCGCATCCCCCGGCTGCTTGCCCGGCGGCCGATCCGACGGCAGACGCCGCGACCGTGGCGGCGCCTTGACCGGCCCATCCGACGACGTCCGCGAATCCCTACGCAGCTTCGCCTCCAACTCCGCGACCCGCTGCGTCAACACCCTCAATCCGCGCGTCCCGCTCGGCCAGAGCCTGCTCCAACCGGGCAAGCCGCTCCAGCAGCCTCACAACCGCCGGCGAGTCGGACACGACGGTCAGGATGACTCAAACCACCACCAGGATCAAGCCAGGCGGCCAAAAACCTGCTGAACAGTTACGAACGAGACGATCGATCCATCACTTCCGCTTGACTCCATCCGCCGCCGCAGAGTTCCCGCCGATCATTGCGGAGTACGGAACAATCGCCCCCCGATTCCGCATCGCTGGCCCGGGTGCGGAGGTCTCGGCCGACGTATCGTCGTGCAGCAAGTCAGCAAGTCACCGGGTGATCCGCCGCGAGGTCGCGGAATGGCGAGCCGACAGCACGAAGGAGTGAGCATGGCAGACAGCGTTTGCGAGATCGACGTCCTCATCGTCGGGGCAGGAATGGGCGGAGTCCTCGCCTTGCGCAAGATCACGGCCGAGCTCGGCCTGGACGCGCTGATCATCGACAAGGCGCCGGGTATCGGCGGCACGTGGTACTGGAACCGCTACCCTGGCTCGCTCTCGGACACGCAGGCTCCTATGTATCAGCTTCCGTTCGAGAAGGAGCTCTACCAGGCCAACACCTGGCGTAATCGCTACGCCACCGGCCCTGAGATCCGGCAATACCTCGAGGGCGCCGTGGACTTCTGGGGACTCCGATCCCGGGTGATGCTGGATACGGAGATGACCCATGCGACGTTCGACGATCGGCACGGGGTCTGGCGGGTCGAGACCACTGCGGGCGTGTTCCGTGCGCGCTTCCTCATCACCTCGCTCGGCCTGCTGTCGAAACGCAACCAGCCGGACTTCCCCGGAATGGAAACGTTCGCGGGACAGGTCGTCCACACGGCCGAGTGGCCCGATGACCTCGACATCTCCGGTAAGCGCCTCGGCGTGATCGGCAACGGATCGACCGGCGTGCAGTTCATGACCGAGGCCGCGAAGTCGGTCGCACATCTGACGTCCTTCCAGCGCACGCCGCAGTACACCGTGCCGGCCGGAAACCGCGAGTACTCCGCCGAGGAACTGCAGCAGTTCAAGGACAACTGCGAGCAGATGTGGGACAACTACACCCGCGAGAAGATCGGCTTCGGCGTGGACGAGGTCACGCGGAAGACGTTCGATGTGTCGCCCGAGGAGCGCGAGCGCATCTATGAGTGGGCGTGGCAGAAGGGGGGCAACTACACCTTCGCCACGGAGACGTTCTCGGATGTCACCGGCAACCACGCCGCTAACAAGGAGGCCGCGGACTTCATCCGCAAGAAGATCTCGCAGATCGTCAACGACCCCGAGACCGCACGGAGATTGACGCCGTGGGAAATCTACGCCCGACGGCCGATCTGTGACTCGGGCTACTACCAGATCTTCAATCAGCCGAACGTCGAGCTTGTGAGCCTGCGAGAAACCCCCATCGAGGCCGTCGTGCCTGAAGGGATCCGGACCGCAGACGGCCGGATCCACGAGATCGATGTTCTCGTGATGGCCACCGGCTTCGATGCCGTCGACGGCAGCTACCGCGGGGTCGACATCCGTGGCCGCGACGGCGAGAGGCTCGAAGACCACTGGGCGGATGGTCCGACAAGCCAGTTCGGCATCACCGTCAGTGGATTCCCCAACATGTTCATGATCCTCGGCCCGAACGGCCCCTTCGTGAACAACCCGGCCGGAATCGGTATCCAGGCGCGCTGGATCACGCGAGCGATATCGGCGCTCAAGGACACGGCCGGCGCAACCATCGAACTGCGACCCGAGGCGGAGGAGGCGTGGCTCGACACGTGCCTTGCAGAGCTCGAGGGGTCCCTATTCCTGGAGACGGGCTCGTGGATCTTCGGCTCGAACATTCCGGGCAAGAGAAAGAAGCGGACCGCGAACTTTTACGTCGGCGGCCTCGACAAGTACATCCGTCTCACAGACGCCGAGTCGAGCGACGGGTATCCGAGCTACAGCTTCCACGTCCCCGCCGCTGTCTGACGTCTGCGATCTATCTCAGAGGAGCAATTATGGCCGTCTTCGTCACTGTCGACCCGCGCACCGCCGACGTCCTCGCCGAGCACCCGCTGCTGTCGGAGGCCGATATCGCATCCGCCGTCAACCGCTCCGCCGACGCTTTCCCCGACTGGGCTCTCGGGAAGCCCGCCGATCGGTCGCCGATCCTGCGCGGCATCGCGGAACTGCACCGCGCGCGCAAGGAGGAACTGGCGGCCTCCATGGCGCGCGAGATGGGCAAGCCCGTCGCCCAGGGGCGGGGAGAGGTCGAGCTCGCCGCGTCGATCTTCGACTACTACGGCGACCGCGGCCCCGACCTCCTCGCAGACGAGGAACTGGAGGTCGCAGGAGGGGGTCGTGCGCTCGTCCGCACGGCTCCGCTGGGCGCGATCCTGGGGATCATGCCGTGGAACTACCCGCTCTACCAGGTCGCCCGCTTCGTGGCGCCGAACCTGGTGCTCGGGAACACCATCCTTCTGAAGCATGCGCGCGCCTGTGCTGCGACATCGGTCATCCTCGCCGACATTGTGCGGGATGCAGGGGCGCCGGCTGGCGTCTACGAGAACCTCTTGATCACGTCCGACCAGGTCGCCGGCCTCATCGCCGACCCCCGGGTGCGGGGAGTCTCCCTCACGGGTTCGGAGCGAGCGGGCCGCGAGGTCGGCGAACTGGCCGGAAGGAACCTCAAGAAGAGCGTGCTCGAGCTCGGCGGCTCGGACCCGTTCATCGTCCTCCCGGATGCTGACATCGACGAGGTCCTAGGCTTCGCCGAGAACGGGCGCTTCTCGAACGCGGGGCAGTCCTGCACATCGGCCAAGCGGATGATCGTCCACAGCACCGTGTGGGAGGAGTTCCTGGGCGGACTCGTTGAGCGCGCGAAGGGCTGGCAGCTCGGCGATCCGCTGCTGGACGAGACCCGGCTAGGCCCGATGGCGTCGGTGGGCGGACGCGACGAAGTCGCAGAGATCGTCGAGGATGCCGTCCGCCAAGGCGCCACCGCCCATGTCGGCGCGGAGATCCCCGACGGAGCGGGGGCATTCTACCCCGCGACGGTGCTAACCGGTGTGGTTCCCGGCATGCGGGCTTACCATGAGGAGATCTTCGGCCCGGTGGCGGTCGTCTACGAGGTCGATTCCGTGGACGCGGCCATCGAACTCGCGAACGACACCCCCTTCGGGCTCGGTGCTTCGGTGTTCACCCGCGATCTCGAACTGGCGAACACCATCGCGAACCGTCTCGACGTCGGGATGGTGGGACTGAACACGACGATCCGCAGCCAGCCGAACCTGCCTTTCGGGGGCGTCAAAGCGTCTGGCCTCGGCCGGGAGCTTGGGCGCTTCGGTCTCGACGAGTTCTCGAACAAGAAGCTGCTCCGCATCGTCGCCGGTTCCTGAGCGACCGTTCGAAGGACATGACAATGTCGACATCACGGCCCATGTCCGGCCTCCGCCCGACCAGGTCGGCGGTCTCGCGCGGATTCGTCACACTGCTGGCGGCGCTCGTGCTGCTCGTCGGGCTGAGCTTCCTCGTCGCGCCGTCCAGCCTCGCCCCTGGCGCCGTCAGCGGCATGCTGCCGTTCGCGTCCGTCCTTGCGATCATTGGCCTCGGTCAGATGCTCGTCGTCCAGCAGACCGGCATCGACCTCTCCGTGCCCGGCTCGGTGTCGATCACGGTGGTCATCGTCACCCACGTTCCATACGGCTCGAACGATCGGCTCGGCGTCGCATTGCTGCTGGTGCTGGCTGTCGCGATCGCGACAGGACTGCTCAACGCAGCGATGATCGGCCTGCTCAACCTGAGCCCGATCATCGCCACACTCGGCTCGAACGCCCTGCTGTTCGGCGCCATTCTGGGGATCTCGGGCGGTGTTCCCCGCAGCACGACGCCGGCGCTCGCGCAGGCGATGGGGGGCTCGCTCGTCGGCGTCCCGAACTCCGTGATGATCGCTATCGGGGCGCTCCTGCTCGTTGTCGTCGTGCTCAAGACCACCGTGCCCGGACGGCGGTTCGAGGCAGTCGGGGCGACTGTGCGGATGACCCGCGCGTTGGGTGTCGCGACCCGCGCATACAGAGGCGGTGCGTATGTCGGATCACAGCTGCTGTACGCGATCGCTGGCGTCGTCCTAGCGGGAGTCGTGGCGCAGCCCACCGCGTACCTCGGCAACAACTACCTCCTTCCCTCGGTCGCGGTGGTGGTGCTCGCGGGCACATCGCTCCTCGGCGGCAGGGGCTTCCCCGTGGCCACTGCGATCGCGGCGCTCTTCCTCACCCAGTTGGACCAGTTCACGCTCGCGCTCGGTGTGCCGTATGCGGCACAGACGCTCGTGCAGGCGCTGGCATTCGCGGTCGGCGTGGCCATCTACACAATCGACTGGGCTGCGGTACGACGCCGCTTCATGAAAGCGGGTGGCGTGCCGCCCAGCGTCCCCGCCACCCACTAGAGCGTTCCCCGCCGCTCCTCAGACCGCAGATCGCGACGAATACACCCCGGGTCGACCTGACCCCGCCGGGGTAGGCGAAGCCTACCCAGAAACCAGGAGAGATTGATGAACCACAAGAGCAAACGAGTGATGATGCTCGTGACGCTGGCCGTCTCGGGCGCCCTTTCATTGAGCGCATGCTCCGGGGGCGGATCCACCCCCGGCACCGGCTCGGACACCGCGGGCGAAGTCCCGTCGTGGTGCGGCCACAAGCAGATCAGCCTCGCCATGCTGGACGGCTTCGGCGGCAACGCGTGGCGGCAGATCGCCGCCAAGTCCGGGCGGCAAGAGGCAGCCAAATGCCCGAGCGTCAAGTCGTTCGAGTACAGCGACGCACAAGGCGACACCCAGAAGGCCATCTCCGACATCAAGGCGATGGTCGCGACCGGGGTCAACGCGATGGTCGTCTTCCCCGACGCCGGAGAGGCGGTCCTTCCTGCTTTGCGGAGCGCCTACAAGGCCGGAGTCGTCACGGTGCCCTACCGCACCGATCCCGGCGGCAAGAACGGCATCGACTACAACGTATGGATCGGCTCGGACTTCGTCGACCACGGCGTGACTTGGGGGCAGTGGATCAAGGAGAAATTCCCCAATGGTGCCAAGATACTGGACATCGGCGGACCGGCCGGCAACAGCCAGGGCCTCGCGCAGAAGCAGGGGCTCAAGTCCGTCCTCACCGACGCGAAGTACGAGTGGATCGGCACGCAGCCGTTCGAGGTCACCGACTGGGATCCCGCAAAGACGCAGCAGGTTCTCACCGCAGCGATCGCTCGTTACGACCACATTGACGTGATCGTCGGCGAGTACGGCGCGTCGCTCGTGGGCGCGCTTCCCCGATTCCCCGCGAGCGGCCGGTCGATCCCCGCGGTGCTTACCGAGGACGGCCACGCGATCGCCTGTTTCTTCAACAAGAACAAGGACGCCAACCCCGACTTCAACCTCGTCACGGTCGGAACGGGTGTCGACAACGTGCGCCTGGCCATCCAGCACGCCGTAGCGATCGCCACCGGGGGGAAGGAGCCCGCCGAGACCGTGTACGCCACGGGCCTCTTCGAGGACTCGACCTCGAAGGACCACCCCGTCCAGTGCGATCCGTCCCTTCCCGCTGACATCCACCTCTCGGCCCAGCTAACTGGCAAAGAGCAGGCTGCGATCGTCGGAGGCTGACGGCTGTGGGCGGGGCGCCCCAGCGGCGCCCCGCATCAGCATCCGTCCAGTTGCGAAGGAGAACCTTGTGAGCATCACCCCCAACACTGCGCTTCGCAGCTTGGCACTGCCCGCAGGCGACGAACTCGTACTCGTCCTGCGCGGGATCAGCAAGAGCTTCAACGGCGCTCCGGCGCTCGCCGACGTCTCCTTGAACGTCCGGGCCGGGGAAGTCCATGCGCTGCTCGGAGAGAACGGCGCCGGAAAGTCGACCCTCATGAACGTCGCATCTGGCGCGTTACGACCGGACGCCGGCGAGATCGAAGTCAGCGGTGAGACTGTCGACAGCCTCACGCCGCGCGCTGCGGCGCAGCATGGAATCGCGATCGTCCACCAGCACCCAGCGGTCCTCCCAGACCTCACGGTGCTGGAAAACTTCGAGGTCGCGCTGCCGCGCTCGGTCTTCGCCGGTGGTGACACACGCCGAACCACGGCAGAGCTCCTCGCGTGCGTGCGGCTCGACGTGCACCTCGACGAGAGGGTCGAGCGGCTCAGCGTGGCGCAGAAGCATCTGCTGGAGATCGCGAAGGCGCTCGCCGTCCAGCCACGGATCCTCGTTCTGGACGAACCGACCGCTCCGCTGGGAAGCGACAGCGTGGATCTCTTGTTTGGTCTCGTGCGCGACGCGGTCGCGCGCGGCACCGCCATCATCTACATCACCCATCGTATGGCGGAGGTGCGGGATCTCGCGAACCGCGTCACCGTGCTGCGCGACGGCAAGGTCGCACGTGCCGACGTCGAGGTCGAGGCGGTTACCGACGAGGAACTCCTCGCTTTGATCGTCGGGCGACGGCTCGCTTCCACGTTCCCACCGAAGAACGACCCGTCCGGTGGAACGCCGAACCTCGTGGTGGACGGGCTGAGCGGGCCAGGTTTCGACGCCGTGAGCTTCACCGCGCGGGCCGGTGACATCGTCGGGATCGCCGGCGTCGTGGGGAACGGTCAGGTCGAGTTGATTCGTACCCTGGCGGGGTTGAGCGACCACAGCGGCAGCGTGACGGTCAACGATCGCAAGTACCGCGCGAGGGATCTCCTGAAGTCGGCGGGCTATATGCCGGCTGATCGCCACCGCGAGGGCCTGATGATGCGCTTCTCCGTCCGCGAGAATGCCGCGATCGCCTCGCTCGGCCGCTACCTGCGGGGCCCGTTCCTCAGCAGACGCGCCGAACTTCGCACCGTGCAGGACGAACTGGGCAAGCTCTCGGTCAAAGCCCCGTCGCTCGACGCGCCGGTCTCGGCACTCTCCGGTGGCAATCAGCAGAAGATCGTGATGGCTCGGACGGTGCTAGGCGAACCGCACCTGGTGCTCGCGGACGAGCCTACGCAGGGTGTGGACGTCGGCGCCCGGGCAGAAATCTATCGGATCCTTCGTGAGATCTCCTCGCGCGGGGCCCCCGTCGTTGTTGCGTCATCCGATTCGAAGGAGCTCGAGGGACTATGCGACAAGGTCCTCGTGATGTCGCGGGGTCAGGTCGTCAGCGAGTTGGTCGGCGACGAGATCGACGAAGAGCGGATGGTGCATGTCGCCGTCTCCGCCCGCACTGAGACGATCAAGACGTCCGTCGCCCGCACACGCAGCACCCGTCTGTCGCGGTTCCTCCGCGGGGACTATCCGCCGGTGCTGCTCCTCGCCGCGGTCATGATTGGCCTCGGGGCGTTTGTGCTCTCGCAGAACGCCAACTACCTCAACGCGTTCAACCTGAACTCGATGATGATGTCGATCACGGCACTCGGGTTCATCGCTCTGGGCCAGACGATCCCACTCATCCTGGGGGGAATCGACCTGTCCGTCGGGCCGCTCGCAGGTCTTCTCGTGGTCATCGCATCGTTCCTCGCGAGCGACGGATCGACGGTCGGATCGATTCTACTCGGATTCGCCGCGATGGTGCTGGTCTCGATCGTCGTGGGGTTGGTCAACGGCAGCCTCGTCCGCTTTGCGAAGTTCACCGCGATCGCCGCGACCCTCGCGATGTATATCGCGCTCCAAGGCGTCAGCTTCATCCTGCGACCGGCGACGGGCGGGTCGATCGACACCGGAGTCATGGAGGTCCTGGGAACGGCGATCGGCCCGGTGCCCGTGGTGTTCATCGTCCTGGTCGCGGTCGCTGTCGCGCTGGAGGTCGCGCTTCGACGCACACGGTGGGGTTGGCGGTTGCGCGCCGTGGGTTCCGATGAGCCCAATGCCCGTCGAGTCGGCATAGACATCAACCGCACGGTCATTGCGGGCTATGTGTCCGCCGCGGTGCTGACGTTCCTCGGGGCGGGCATGCTGATGGAGCAGATCGGCGTCGGTGATCCCGCCCAAGGCGTGAGCTACACACTGACCAGCATCACGGCGGTCGTCCTCGGCGGCACCAGCGTCTTCGGCGGGCGCGGAACGTTCCTCGGGAGTGTGCTCGGGGCGGCGCTGCTCGTCCAGGTGCTCAACGCGACGGTGTTCTTGCGCCTCGACCAGATGTGGCAGTACTTCCTCCAAGGGCTGCTCATCCTTCTTGCCATCGTCGTCTACGGGGCCATCCGCGGAAAGCGGCCCGACGACGCCGCGCACTGAGATACGAAAGGAACGGTTCCGAATATGCAGGCAATCATCGTCCGGAAGATGGCCGGAGAGACGACCTTCGGCATCGAGGACTGGCCGGAGCCGCAGCCAGGAGCGGAGGAGTTGCTCATCGAGCCCGAGTTCGTGGGGATCTGCGGCTCCGACCTCGAGCTCCTGGCAGGTCACTTCGACGTGAAGATGCCCGTCGACTACCCGGTCGTCCTCGGACACGAATGGGCGGGGCGAGTGGTCGGCGTGGGCGGTGACGTCGTGGAGTTCGCTCCCGGAGATCTCGTCATCGGACATGGGGTCCTCGGGTCGATGCAGTGGTTCGGTCTCACCAGCGCGCGCGGAGCGGCTGCGGACCGGTTCACGGTCTCGTCGTCCGTCTGCTTCCGCGTGCCGACCGGCGTGAGCGCGCAACGCGCCGCGATGATCGAGCCCACGGCGTGCGCGCTGGAGGGTCTCCGGCGTGCTGGCGGGATCGACGCCGGCCACACCGCCGTCGTCTTCGGCTGCGGGACGCTCGGCTTGGCGATGATCGGCGTTCTGAACGCCTCCGGAGCGCTTGTCGTGGCGATCGATCCCAGCGAGCACCGGCGCAACCTCGCGGTCAAGGTCGGCGCCGCGGCAGCGCTCGCGCCGCACGATGCCGACAAGCTTCGCGCAGACATCCACGACGCCGTCGACTTCAACGGCGTCGACTTCATCGTCGAGGCATCCGGCAACGCCCGCGCGCAAGCGGCCACTTTCGGCCTCACGAACCGCGCCTCGCGCATCCTCTTTATGGGCCTCAGCCACGATGCCGCGCAGGACGTGCCACTCCGATTCATCCACGAGCGCGACCTGCGAATCTTCTCCTCCAACGGCGCGCCACCGGAGATCTGGGAGCCAGCGCTTCGCTTCGTGCAGCGCACGGGCCTGGACCTGACTCCGGGCGTGTCGCACGTGTTCGACTTCCCCGACGTACGGGCGGCGATCGACACGGCTCGGTCGCCCGGCGTCGCGGGCAAGGTCATGCTCCGCCCCGCATCCATCCACCAATAGATCCGACGAGGACATCCCACCGACATGAAGCTCATCACCTACGTCGTCGACGGCGTACCACAACCAGGCCTGCTTCGCGGGGAGGAAGCCTACGACCTCGCGGTCGTCCTCGAAGCTGTCGGCGAAGTGCCAGCAGTGAGCCTGCGGGCACTGCTGGAGACGCATGGCGCACGGTTGGCCGATCTGTCCCTGCGCATCGACGACGTCTTAGAGCGCACCGAGATCGCTCCGATCGCGCCACTGCGCGACCTCCGTCTGGCGCCACCGATCGCAGACCCGGCCAAGGTGCTGTGCGTCGGATTGAACTACGCGACCCACGTCGCCGAGACTGGGCGGCCCCTCCCCGAGCACCCCGATCTCTTCGCGAAGTTCGCCTCGACCCTGATCGGTGCCTCCGACGAGATCGGCGGATCAGACATCACGACGAATCTCGACTTCGAAGGCGAGGTGGCTGTCGTGATCGGCGTGGCAGCCCACCGCGTTGCAGAGGCGGACGCGCTGAGCGTCGTCGCCGGCTACTCGATCCTCAATGACGTGACTGCACGCGACCTGCAGTACCGCGGCACGCAGTGGCTCGCTGGCAAGGCGGTCGACGGTTCGACGCCGTTCGGCCCCGCCCTAGTCACGGCGGACGAGGTCGGCGACCCGCAAGCGCTCGCCATCTGCACCCGATTGAACGGGGTCGACGTGCAGAATTCGAACACGGCGTACATGATCTTCCCGATCGCCCACATCGTCTCGTACGTCTCCCACATCATGTCGCTCGCACCCGGCGACGTCATCGCGACCGGGACACCGGAAGGCATCGGCGCGAAACGGAAGCCACCCCTATGGATGCGGTCGGGGGACGTTGTCGAGGTCGAGGTTGAGAAGCTCGGCATCCTGCGCAGCACAGTTCGCTAATCCTGGCCCAAGGCGAAGAGAATGGAGCGAACGAATGACTGTTGACACCCTCGAGCCTAAATGGGTCATCGTGACGGGTGCCGCATCGGGCATCGGCGCCGGGGTGGCGCGCGTGCTCTCGGGCGCGGGCTTCGGCGTGATCCTCGTCGACATCGACGAGGCGAGCCTTGCTCCGCTCGAAGCCGAGCTGCCACTGGCGCGTTCGCTCGCGGTGGACGTCACCGAACAGGAGTCGGCGTTGCGCCTGGAGGCGGTGTGTCGCGAGGTCGCCAACCCGTGGGGCCTCGTCAACTGTGCGGGGATCGCGCTTGTGAAGCACTTCCTGCTGAACACCGAGGCCGAATGGACCCGGATCCTTCGCGTGAATCTCGAGGGCACGTTCCGCGCGACCCACGCAGTGGCAAAGGTGCTGTACGAGAACGGCGGAGGCGCGATCGTGAACATCGCGTCGGTCTCGGGCGTCAACCCAGCGGCGCTGCAGGCGGCGTACGCGGCGTCCAAGGCCGGTGTCATCGGGTTCACAACCGGGGTGGCGTTCGACTTCGGACCGCTCGATATCACCATCAATGCGATCTGCCCGGGCGTGGTGCGCACGCCGATCTGGGAGCGGATCCTCGACGCCGAGTCTGCCGAGACGGGCGTGCCCGCCGATGAGATCTTCGCGAAGCATGTCCGACCGATTCCGCTCGGGCGCGCTCAGACACCCGAAGACATCGGCAACGTCGCGCTGTACTTGCTCGGTCCGCAGGCGCGCAATATTTCCGGCACCGCCATCAACGTGACCGGTGGGATGACGACCGTGGTGCTCGACCATCTCGCAGGCGCGGAGCAGCTCAGGCAGGAGACCGAAGCACGATGACCATCGCCGTCTTTGGCAAGCCCGACCTCCCCCATTCAGAGCGGTTCACCGTTCATTGAGGGTGATAAGGGAAAGGTGCGCTCGACCTGTGAGGATGTGAGTGTCGAAGTCATATCCGCAGCAGAAGTCGGGTGCACCTTTCCGGTGAGGGGGCCGTTGCGTTGTTTGACGGGTGGCGCGGTGAACTCGCGCTCGCGCCTGACTCAAATACTAACGCCGGCGAGCTCGCTGAACGCTCGGCCCACGCGGAGCCCGCGTGGGGCGTCGAGGCCGAGCTCGTAGTGTCCGCGGCGAAGGTTCTGCATGAAGGCGTGTCCGGCGATGATCGTCTGTGCGGTCCGGTCAGTGCACAGCCCGCGCATCGGTCTGATCTGACCACGGGCGGGGCGCGGCCGCCCGGCGCGGCCGTGACCGGCTCAGTAGGGCGGCAGCAGCCCCGGCGGGTACTCCATGCCGTCGTGGCGCAGGCCGCCGCGGCGACCCGCGCCGCGTACGCCGCCGCGGCGGGCAGGTCCGCGCCGCGCAGCCGGGCGGCGATCAGGGCGGCGGCGAACGCGTCGCCGGCGCCGTTGGTGTCCACCACGGGCCCCGGCGGCGTCGCCGCTGGCACCCGGGCGGGCGGCCCGCCGCCGTCGAACACCTCCGCGCCGTCGCCGCCCCGGGTCACCACCGTGGTCCGGGATGCCAGCCCGGCGGCGAGCTCCCCGGCCCGGTCGCCCAGCCCGGCCCCGCTCACGAAGACCAGGTCGGCCACGTCGGCGAACGGGCGGTGGTACGGGTTGTCGCCGTCCCAGTCGTGCAGGTCGGTGGAGAGGCGTACCCCGTCCGGCAGGCCGGCCCGCAGCGCCGGCAGCAACGGGACGACCCAGTCCATGATCGACACGTGGACGTGCGCGGCGCCCCGGGCCAGCGCGGCGAGCCGCTCCGGCGGGAACGGCGGCGGCCCCTGCCACGGGCGGGGGTCGTACAGTGACATCCGGCGGCCGGCCGGGTCCACCAGGTTCACCGACCGGCGGGTCCCGCCCGGGTCCGCGGCCAGCACGGCGGTCACCCCGGCCCGGTCCAGCGCCTCGCGTACCACCGCGCCCGGCGGGTCGGCGCCGAGCACGTCGACGACGGCCACCCGCAGGCCCAGCGCCCGCGCGGCCAGCGCCACCCCGGCGCCGGTGTTGCCGATCCGTAGGTCGATCGGGGGGACGGTGAGCGAGTCGGCGGCGGGGAGCGGGAGCGCGGGCACGCTGACCCGCAGATCCACCCCCAGGCCGCCGATCACGAGCAGGTCGACCATGGCGCCGACGCTAGCCGGACCACGCCGCCTATCCTGGGCCGGGGTCTGGACGAGGGGGAGCGGGTGCTGGTCATCCATGGGGCGTGGCTGCCCGGCGCGGGACTCGCCGTGTGGGCGGAGGACAGCGCCCTGCCGCCCCGCGCGCCCCGCCGGCCCGGTCGGGCGCCGCGCGAGCGCCCCCACCCCTTCGCCGCCGACCGCGCCACGCTGGCCGGCGCCCTCGACGCCGGCCCGCCGGCCGCGCAGGCCGGCTCGGTGCTGCTGCGCCTGCCCACCCGGGCGGGCTCGCCCGCGGACTCCCCGGAGCTGGTCCGGACCGCCGTCGACGAACCGGTCCGCGGGCCGGTCACCCTCGCCGGCTGGCGCGCTCCCGCCCTCCGATACGCCCCGGCGGACGCGCTCGCGCTGCTGCGCGCTGCCGGCGACCTCGCCGGGGTGCCCGGCGCCACCCTGCGGCACCTCGCCGAGGTGGCCGAGTTCGCCGCCGACCTGGTCCGCCGGGGCCGGGTGCTGCCCGGCGTGGCCCCGGCCGAGGCCCCGGCGCCGGGCGCGTTCCGTCCCGAGGAGCCGACGCCTTCCGGCGGCGCGACGCCTTTCGGCCGCATGACGCCTTCCGGCGGCGCGACGTCTTCCGGCAACGGGGCGGTGCCCGGCCGCGGGGCGGTGCCGGCGCGGGCCGTGTGGCGGCCGCTGCTCACCGGCGCGGACGCCGCCTGGGCGCGGTCGCTGGCGCTGGCCCTGCCCCCGGCCGCCCGGGCCGCCGCCGACGGGCCGTCGGCCGGCGAGCTGGTCGCCGACGCCCTCGACGCGCTCACCGACGCCGCCGCCAGGGCCGCGCTGACCCGGACCGCGCTGATCCGGGGCGGCCGGCAGACCGGCGCGGCGCCCGCGTGGCTGGCCGCCCTGACCGGCCCGGACGGGCGTTTCGCCGCCGACCGGGCCGCCCTCGACGCGCTGCGCGCGGAGCTGGACGACTGGCAGCGCGACGCGGCCGGCGGCGCGGTGCGGGCCAGCTTCCGCCTGGTGGAGCCGGCCGCCGACCCGTTGACCGAGGCCCTCGCCGAGGAACTGGCCGGAGGCGCGGAGCAGTGGGCTGAGACGTCTGGCGACGCCGCGCTCTGGCGGGTCGAGTTCGGGCTGCAGGCGGCCGACGAGCCCAGCCTGCTCGTCGACGCCGGGCGGATCTGGCGGGCCCCGGAGACGGTCGACGGCCTCGGCGACCGGCCGCAGGAGACCCTGCTGGCCGAGCTGGGCCGGGCCAGCCGGCTCTGGCCCGAGCTCGACTCCGCCCTGCGTACGGCCGCACCCGAGGCGCTGCACCTGGACGCCGAGGGCGCGCACCGGTTCCTCCGCGAGGGGGCGCCGGTGCTGCACGCCGCCGGCTTCGGGGTGCTGCTGCCGTCCTGGTGGCAGCGCCCGTCGTCCCGGCTCGGGGCCCGGCTGCGGGCGCGGGGCCGGACCGCGCCGGGCACGGTGGCCGCGGCGGCCGGCGGCCTGGGCCTCGACGCGCTGGTCGACTACCGCTGGGAGGTGGCGCTCGGCGACGAGCCGCTGTCGGAGGAGGAGCTGGCCGCGCTGGCCGAGCTGAAGACGCCGCTGGTACGGCTGCGCGGGCGCTGGGTCGAGCTGGACCCGCGGCGGCTGGCCGCCGGGCTGCGGCTGCTCCGGTCGGCCGGCGAGCTGACCGTCGCCGACCTGCTCCGGCTGGGCCTGGCCGAGGCCGACTCCGACGACGCCCTGCCGGTGCTGGAGGTCACCGCCGACGGGGCGCTCGGCGACCTGCTCGCCGGGCAGGCCGAGCGCCGGCTCACCCCGCTGGACCCGCCGCCGGGGTTCGCCGGGACGCTGCGGCCGTACCAGCGGCGCGGGCTGGCCTGGCTGGCGTTCCTCCAGTCGCTCGGGCTGGGCGGGGTGCTCGCCGACGACATGGGGCTGGGCAAGACGGTGCAGCTGCTCGCCCTGCTGGCCGGGGACCCGCCCGAGGCGGGGCCGACCATGCTGGTCTGCCCGATGTCGCTGGTCGGCAACTGGCAGCGGGAGGCCGCGCGGTTCACGCCCGGGCTGCGCGTACACGTGCACCACGGCGCCGAGCGGGCGCGGGGGGAGGCGTTCGCCGCCGCCGTACACGCCGCGGACCTGGTCCTCACCACGTACTCGATCGCCGCCCGCGACGCGGCCGACCTGGCCGGGATCGACTGGCACCGGGTGGTGGTGGACGAGGCGCAGGCGATCAAGAACGCCTCGACCCGGCAGGCGGAGGCGGTCCGGGCGCTGCCCGCCCGGCACCGGGTGGCGGTCACCGGGACGCCCGTGGAGAACCGGCTCGCCGACCTCTGGTCGATCATGCAGTTCGCCAACCCGGGGCTGCTCGGCCCGGCGGCGGCGTTCCGCAAGGCGTACGCGGAGCCGATCGAGCGGCACGGCGACGCCGAGGCGGCCGAGCGGCTGCGGCGGATGACCGGCCCGTTCGTGCTGCGCCGGCTCAAGACCGACTCGTCGATCATCTCCGACCTGCCCGAGAAGCTGGAGATGGACGTGCTCTGCAACCTCACGGCCGAGCAGGCGTCGCTGTACCGGGCGGTGGTCGACGACATGCTGGCGCGGATCGAGTCCAGCGACGGCATCGAGCGGCGCGGCCTGGTGCTGTCGGCGATGACCCGGCTCAAGCAGGTCTGCAACCATCCCGCCCAGCTGCTGCGGGACGGCTCCGCCCTGCCCGGCCGGTCGGGGAAGCTGGCCCGGCTGGAGGAGATCCTCGACGAGGTGCTCGCGGCGGGTGAGCGGGCCCTGCTGTTCACCCAGTACGCCGAGTTCGGCGCGATGCTGCGTGGCCACCTGTCCGCCCGGTTCGGCCGGGAGGTGCTCTTCCTGCACGGCGGCGTCAACAAGGCCGACCGGGACGCCATGGTCGCCCGGTTCCAGTCCGACGGCGGCCCGGCGCTGTTCGTGCTCTCGCTCAAGGCCGGCGGCACGGGGCTGACCCTGACCGCGGCCAACCACGTCGTCCACGTCGACCGGTGGTGGAACCCGGCGGTCGAGGACCAGGCCACCGACCGGGCGTTCCGGATCGGGCAGCGCCGGCGGGTGCAGGTCCGCAAGTTCGTCTGCGCCGGCACGGTCGAGGAGAAGGTCGCCGCGATGATCGCCGAGAAGCGGAGCCTGGCCGCGTCCGTGGTGGGCACGGGCGAGCAGTGGGTCACCGAGCTGTCCACCGAGCAGCTGCGCGAGCTGTTCGCGCTGGAGTCCGGGGCGGTGGTGGAGTGACTCCGCCCTCGCAGCGGCCGGCGTCGGCCGGGCGTCCGCCGTCGGACGGGCCCGCGTCGGCCGGCCGGTTCGCCGACTACGGCCGGCCCCGCCGCGTGGACGGTGGACTGCGCGCCCGCAGCACCCGGGGCGCGATCGGCCGGTCCTGGTGGTCCCGCCGGTTCCTGGAGGTGCTGGAGTCGTTCGCGCTGGGCACCCGGCTCACCCGTGGCCGGTCGTACGCGCGGGCCGGGCAGGTGCTCAGCCTGGACGTCGCCCCGGGCGTGGTGACGGCGAGCGTGCAGGGTTCCCGGGCCGAGCCGTACCGGGTGCGGATCGAGCTGGCGCCGTTCCCGGCGCGGCTGTGGGAGCGGGTCGAGGCGGAGCTGGCGGCGCAGGCGTTCTTCAGCGCCCGCCTGCTGGCCGGCGACCTGCCGGCCGAGCTGGAGGAGCTGTTCGCCGCGGCCGGCGCGCCCCTGTTCCCGGCCGGGGTCGACGAGCTGGCCCAGCGGTGCAGCTGCCCCGACTTCGCCGTGCCGTGCAAGCACCTCGCGGCGACCTTCTACCTGCTCGCCGAGGCGTTCGACGCGGACCCGTTCGCGCTGCTGCACTGGCGGGGCCGGCGCCGGTCCGAGCTGCTGGACCGGCTGCGTGCCCTGCGTACCGTCGGCACGCCGACCGGCGGCAGGGCGACGCCGTACCCGCCGGTCGACGACGAGCGGCCGGCGCCGTCCGTGGCGTCCGGGGAGGAGCGGCCGACCGGGGGCCGGCTGGGACCGTCCATCGCGGACGGCCGCGAGCGGCCCTCCCGGGGACGGCCGGCTCCGTCCACGGCGGACGGCCGGGCCCTGCCGGCCGTCGGCGCCGCGCGGGCGCTCGCCGCGCTGCCCGCGGCTCCGCTGGCCGACGCCGTGGACCGGTTCTGGGTGCCGCCGGTCCCGTTGCCGGACCGACCGCCGAGCCTGGCGACCGGGCCGGACCTGCTGCTGCGTCAGCTCGGCGCCCCGGCGCCCGCGCTCGGCGGACCCGGCCTGGTGGAACGGCTGCGCCGGGCCTACCGGGAGTTCGGCCGGGCCCGCCCGGAGCCGGACCCGTCGACCGGGTCATAGCCATCGGCGGCGGAACCGCCACATGAGCGCGGCGTTGGCCAGCAGCACCACCGCGCAGACCGCGCCGGCCAGCCGGCCGGCCAGCACGGTCATCGCCGGCAGCGAGGCCCACAGCACGATGGTCAGCAGCATCAGGTACCGGCCTCGCCGGGCCCGCGTCCGGTGGTCCAACCGGGCGAAGAACTCCGGGTCGCTCTCTCGGAGCTGACGGGTGATCTGTTCGAACCTGCGCTGATCCTCTTTGCTGAGCATGGCGGTGCCTTCCCCTCACGCGTATCAGCGGTCCGGCGGCATACCCGCTGCGGCGGCGGCTCACGCGCTGCTCCTGCTGCTACTTTCGGCAGGTCTGGTGGTGGCGCGGGCCAGGGTGGACGATCACCTCAGCGGCGGCTTGTCGATGCATTGGGTTTCACGGGGCGGTGAAACCGGCTCATCACCCGGGACTGGGTCGAAACGCCACGCCGCGGTCGGGTCGGGACGTGTGCGTCCCCGGTCGGGGCCTATCTGGCCTGTCCCGGCTGGAGGGCGGTAAGACCCGTCCGCCCCGTACGCCGTCAGCGTCCCGTTCGCGCACCCCGGGGTGCCCGCGTCGTGAATCGACTCGACTCTCCTCCAAGACGCCGGATCGGTTCGCATCCGCGCTCGGCTCTTCGAGATCTTGGTGCGAAATAGCCCCCGAGGGGCCGATTTCCACCAAGATCTCCGGTTGCCCCCCGCCATGCCGGCGACATGGAGTGGATCACCCGGCACAGGGGTGCGGCGATTCGCGCCGGGTGTCCGGTTGACGGCCGCCGGTGGGCGTGGCCGAGGCCGGTCACGGGCGGACACCGACAGCGGATGAGCCGGTCAGCGGGCGGGCCGGCGGCTGCCCGCCGGGCGGGAGCCCAGCGGCCGGGGTCGGCCGGGGCGGGAGCCGGACGGGCGGCTCGGGGGCCAGCGGCGCCCCCGGTGGTGGTGCGGTGGCGGTTCCGCGCCACCGGGCTGGCGCGGCGCGTCGTACCTGGACATCGGACCCCCGCTCGGGGCGCGGTCGCGCCCTCGTCGGGGTCAACGAGTTCCCGACCCCCGGGGACGCTGGCCGGCCGCGTCCACTGCCCGACAGGGCCCGCGTCCATTGCGCGACAGGGCCCGCATCCATTGCGCGACAGGGCCCGCGTCCACTGCCCGACAGCGGGCTGAGCGGCCGGGTTCAGCAGCCGCGCCGGGGCAGCGGCAGGTGGCCGGGGAGCAGGTCGGTGCTCAGCGTCACGCCGGCCGCCCGCAGCGCGTCGATCAGTGCGTTCTGCACCAGGTAGGAGTCCGGCAGCCGCCAGCGGGCCTGTTCCGGGGCGACCGCCCAGCGGACGGCCCCCTCGGGCAGCCGGGTGGGCGGCGCCGGGATCCACGAGCCGACGCCGTGCCGGACCACGTGGAAGCAGTGCTCCAGCTCGGGGCGCAGCGGGTCGCCGGGGCGGACCAGGAACATCCACCGCCCGGTCGGGGTGACCACGACCGGGCCGCGCACCCCGTCGCCGGCCGGGTGCGTGCCGACCGTGTCGAGGGCCTGCCGGCCCAGGTGGGCGGACACCTCGAGGACGTCGAACGCCCGGCCGGTGGGCAGCAGCACGCCGTGCGGACGGCTGCGCCACCAGGTGGCCACCCGGGCCGGGTCGGCGCTCGCCACGTGCTCCCAGTCCTCCAGGGCGGGATGGCAGCCGACCGTGGGGCAGCCGGCCCGCCCGCACACGAAGCGGCTGCGGGCGAGGCAGGCCCCGGGGGTGACCTCCCAGCCGTGCACGGCGTAGCGGACGGCGACCCGGCGCAGCCGGACCCGTTCCAGCGGCGACAGCTGTCCGACGCGCGGCGCGACGTTTCTCCACATTCGCCCGAACTCCTCTCCCGCGATGGGCGGGTGCCAGCTCATATGTCGAGCGCCGTCACTGCCGTAACCCGCGATCGTTGACTTGGCGAACGGCTCATGCAACTTGCATGAAACTTATGAGGACTGTCCGGACGGCTGACGTACAGGCTGTGCGACCAGCGAAGAATCTGAGTACGAACGGTCGGGCGTAGCTGCCCGGCTGGGCCGGCCGGAGTCGGGGGCCGGGGGAGGGATGGGGAGATGGACGAGCTACCAATAGGCCGCCGGGTGGCCTACTGGCGTGGCCGGCGCAAGATGTCCCAGCAGGTCTTCGCCGACCGGCTCGGCAAGTCCAAGAGCTGGGTGGACAAGGTCGAGCGCGGGGTGCGCCGGCTCGACAAGTTCTCCGTCCTCTACGAGATAGCCGACATCCTCCAGGTGGACGTGCAACTGCTGCTCGGCAAGGACCCGGAGCGGCGCAGCGACGCGCTGAACTGCATCGACCAGGTGGAGGTCCAGGAGATCCGGGCCGCCCTGGAGCGGTACGACTCGATGAGCGCCTACTTCGCCGCGGCCCCGTACCCCCCGCCGCTGCCGGACATGCGCAAGGCCGTCAACCACGCCTGGCTCACCTACCAGTACGGCCGCTACGGGATGCTGACCCGGGCGCTGCCGAAGCTGCTGCGCGACGCCCAGGCCGCGGACGCCGGCCACGGCGGCGACGACGCGCGGGAGGCCGCCCACCTGCTCGGCCAGGTCTACCAGATCGCCTCCTCGGTGCTGCGCAAGCTCGGCGAGTGCGAGTTGGCCTGGCTGGCCGCCGACCGGTCGATGGCGGTCGCCCAGCGGGCCGACGACCCGTTGCTGGCCGGCATCGCCACCACCCGGGTCTGCAACGCGATGGTGGCGATGGGCCGGGCCCGGCCGGCCCTGGAGCTCAACGTCAACATCGCCAACCGGCTCGGCCCCGGTGGCCTCAACGACGCCTCCCCGGAGCGCCTCTCGGTCTACGGGCTGCTGCTGCTGCAGGGCGCGATGGCCGCCGCCCGGCTCGGCGACTCCGCCACCGTCGACGATCTGATCAACGGCGCCCAGGAGGCGGCCGTCCTGCTCGGCGGGGACCACAACCACTACTGGACGTCGTTCGGCCCGACCAACGTCGAGCTGCACCGGGCCGCCGCCGCCGTCGAGCTGGGCGACGGCGGGCGGGCGGTCGAGGTCCACCACCGTAACCTCCCCGATCCCGCGTTCAACGCCCTGCTGCCCGAGCGCCGGGCCCACCACCTGCTCGACCTCGCCCGGGGCTACGCGCAGCTCGGCGACGTGGCCAACGCCGGCGAGATGCTGCTGCGCGGCGACCGGCTCGCGCCCTCGGAGATCCGCTGCCGTCCGATCGCCCACGAGGTGATGTCGGACGTCCTGCGTCGCACACGGGGTGCGCCGCCTTCGCCGATCGCGGAGTTGGCTGAACACATGGGAGTGGGAGTATGAGCGTGATGGGGGCCGCAGGTAACGGCCCGCACCGCAGCAGCGAACGCCGTGGGGTGCTCTACGCCATCGCCTGCGGCTCGCCGCTGGCCGGTCACGTCGACCGGCTGGTGGAGCTGGCGCAGCAGGACGGCTGGGACGTCTGCGTGGTCACCACGCCGGACGGCGCGAAGTTCGTCGACCGGGCGGCGCTGGCCCGGCAGACCGGCCATCCGGTCCGCAGCCGCTACAAGGATCCGGGTGACCTGGACGTGCTGCCGGCCGCCGACGCGATGATCGTCTGCCCGGCCACGGTCAACACCGTCAACAAGTGGGCGGCCGGCATCGCCGACACGCTCGCCCTCGGGCTGCTGATCGAGGCGCAGGGCCTGGGGCTGCCGATCGTGGCGGTGCCGTACACCAACGCCGCGATGGCCGCGCATCCGGCGTTCCGGGCCAGCCTGGCCCGGCTCGCCGAATGGGGGGTGGACGTGTGCTTCGGCGACGACGTCTACCCGCTGCATCCGCCGGGCACGGGCGAGCGCCACCTGCACACGTTCCCCTGGGGTGTCGGCCTGGCCGCGCTTCGCGGCCGGCTCTACCAGGTCGACGCCGCCGCCTGAGGTGGAAGCAGGGGCCTCTTGTCGACACTTCCGGTGGTGAAAGGGGCCCCTGTCAACAGCCGAGGCCGTGCCGCCCGGCCGACGCCGGTAAGCTGGCCCGCCGTGAGCACAACCGCGCCGCCGCCGACGGTGGCCGACGTGGTGGCGACGCTGGAGCGCCGCTACCCGCCGGCCTGGGCCGAGGACTGGGACCGCGTCGGGCTGGTGCTCGGCGAGCCCGACGCCGAGGTGCGCCGGGTGGCCTGCGTGGTCGACGTGGTCCCCGAGACGGTCGCCGAGGCACTCGCGGCCGGCGCCGACATGATCGTCGCCCACCATCCGCTGCTGCTGCGCGGTGTCTCCTCGGTCGCCCCGACGACGTACAAGGGGCGGATCGTCCACCAGCTCATCAAGGCCGACGTGGCGCTGTACGTGGCGCACACCAACGCCGACGTCGCCGACCCCGGTGTCTCCGACGCCCTGGCCGCGCGGTTCGGGCTGACCGGGCTGCGCCCGCTGCAGCCCCCGCGACCGGGCTCACCGGCCGCCGGCGCGGGCCGGGGCATCGGCCGGATCGGCGAGCTGCCCCGGCCGATGGCCCTCGCCGAGCTGACCCGGCACGCCGCGGCCGTGCTCCCCGCCACCGCGTGGGGGGTCCGTGCCGCCGGCGACCCGGGGCGTACGATTCGCACCCTCGCCGTCAGCGGCGGCTCGGGGGACGCCTTCCTCGCGGCGGCGACCGCGGCCGGCGTCGACGCGTACCTCACCGCCGACCTACGCCACCACCCCGCCGGCGAGCACCTCGCCGGGGGTGGGCCCGCCCTCCTGGACGCCGCCCACTGGGCGACCGAACGACCCTGGCTGGACGACCTGGCCGCCCTCCTGCGGGCGGAGTTGGGCGTCGAGACCACGGTGTCCGACCTGGACACCGACCCGTGGACCGTGCACGCCACCGCACCCGGCGCCGGTCCCGGACCCGCCGCCCCCGACCCCGCACCCGCCGCGGACGACAAGGAGCCCCGCCCGTGAAGGCTGACCCGAAGGTCCAGCGCCGCCTGCTCGACCTGCAGGCGATCGACACCGCCCTCGCCCAGCTCGCCCACCGCCGCCGGTCGCTGCCCGAGCACGCCGAGCTGGACGCCCTGGCCCGCGAGCTGTCGGCGCTGGAGGACGAGCGGGTCCGGGCCCAGGTGACCGTTGACGACCTGGACCGGGACATCGCCCGGCTGGAGAAGGACGTCGACCAGGTCCGGGCCCGCAAGAGCAAGGACGAGGCGCGGCTGGCCGCCGGCACCGGCCCGGCCCGGGAGCTGGAGGCGCTCCAGCACGAACTGGTCTCCCTCAACCGGCGGCAGAGCGACCTGGAGGACGCCGAGCTGGAGCTGATGGAGCAGCGGGAGACCGCCCAGGCCGCCCTCGACGGGGTCGAGCGGCGGATCGCCGAGGCGCGCGAGCGACGGGCGGCGGCCGAGCGGCGCCGCGACGACAGCCTTGCCGAGATCGCCAAGGAGGAGGAGTTCAGGCGTAGCGCCCGGCAGCCCCTCGCCGGCGACCTCCCGGCGGACCTCGTCGCGCTCTACGACCGGATCCGCGAGGACACGGGGCTCGGCGCGGCCCTGCTGACCGGCGCCCGCTGCGGCGGCTGCCGGCTGGAGCTCTCCGGCGCCGACCTGGCCCGCATCCGCCGGGCCGACCCGGACGAGGTGGTGCGCTGCGAGGAGTGCCGCCGGATCATGGTCCGCACCAACGAGTCGGGGCTGTAACCCGCGATGGCGGTGCGCGCGGTCGTCGTCGAGGCCGACGGCGGGTCCCGGGGCAACCCGGGACCGGCCGGCTACGGCGCGGTGGTCCGGGACCAGGCCAGTGGCGAGGTGCTGGCCGAGCGGTCCGAGGCGATCGGCGTGGCCACCAACAACGTCGCCGAGTACCGGGGGCTGATCGCCGGCCTGGAGGCCGCCGCCGAGCTGGGCGCCGCCGAGGTCGACGCCCGGATGGACTCGAAGCTGGTGGTCGAGCAGATGTGCGGCCGCTGGCAGATCAAGCACCCGGGGCTGCGCCCGCTCGCCGCGCAGGCGGCGGCGCTGGTCGGCCGGTTCGCCGCCGTCCGGTTCCAGTGGATCCCCCGGGAGCGCAACCGGCACGCCGACGCCCTCGCCAACGCCGCGATGGACGCGGCCGCCGCCGGCGCGGCCGCGCCGCCCCGGGCCGCCGAGCCGCCGCGCGAGGTGGCCGGCCCCGACTCCGCCGCCCGGACGCGGGCCCGCGAGGCCGCCGCCCGCGCCGCCACCCGGGGCGCCGGCTCCGACCCGGCCACCGCCCCGGCGTCCTGGGAGCCGCGCCCGAGCGACACCGCCACCCGGCTGATCCTGGTCCGGCACGGCGAGACCGAGTTCACGGCGCAGCGCCGCTACTCCGGCCGTGGTGACGTGCCCCTGTCCGAGCGGGGCCGGGCCCAGGCCCGGGCCACGGCCGCGCGGGTGGCCGCGCTCGCCCCGGCCGTCGCGGCCGTGGTCAGCTCACCCCTGTCCCGGTGTACGGCGACCGCCGAGGCCATCGCCGCGGCGCTCGGCGGCATCCCGGTACGCCGGTTGGACGACCTGATCGAGTGCGACTTCGGCGCCTGGGAGGGGCGCACCTTCGCCGAGGTGCGCGAGGGCTGGCCGGGGGAGCTGGACGCCTGGCTCGCCTCGACCCGGGTCGCGCCGCCCGAGGGGGAGTCGTTCACCGAGGTCGGGGCCCGGGCGGCCCGGGCCACCGACGCGCTGCTGCGGGCGTACCCCGGGGAGACCGTCGTGGTGGTCTCGCACGTCTCGCCGATCAAGCTGGTGCTGCGGGACGCGCTCGCCGCCGACGACGCGTTCCTGCACCGGCTCTACCTTGACGCCGCCGGCATCTCCGTGCTGGACCGCTGGCCCGACGGCGGCGTCGCGGTCCGCTCGGTCAACGACACCGCCCACCTCGCCGACCTCTGATCGACTCCGCCGCGCCGCTCGGCGCAGGCGGTCCGCCGCTCGGCGCATCGTTGTTCGCCGATCGCGTGACGGGCGTCACTTCGCCGTAACCTCCGGCGGTCACATGGCGAGAAATGACTCCCGGAGGTGTGTCGCATGGCCCCAGCCGAACCGGAGGCGCCCGATGGGGCGCCGACCAGGGCGAGGGCGAAGGACCGCAGCCCCTGGAACTGGTTGCTGTTCGTGCCGCTCGTGCTGCCGCTGATCCCGGCGTTCTTCAACGCGGACTCCCCGCGGTTCCTCGGCTTCCCGCGCTTCTACTGGCTGCAACTGGCCTACATCCTGCTCGGCGTGGCCGTCACGACGCTGGTCTACCAGATGACGAAGAGGCGGGAGCGGTGAGCGCGAGGAGTGAGCCGGGCCTGCGAGCCCCGCAGTCGCGAACGAAGGTGGTTCACTGATGTGGCGGGACCACCTGACCGAGATCATCGTCTTCACGGCGCTGTTCCTGCTGGTCAGCGTCATGGGCTTCGTGGCGGCCCGGTGGCGCGCCCCGCAGGACATGGCCCACCTCGACGAGTGGGGGCTGGGCGGGCGCAGCTTCGGCGGCTGGATCACCTGGTTCCTCATCGGCGGCGACCTGTACACGGCGTACACGTTCGTGGCCGTGCCGGCGCTGATGTTCGGGGCCGGCGCGGCCGGGTTCTTCGCCGTGCCGTACACGATCGTGATCTACCCGATGGTGTTCCTGGTGCTGGCCCGGCTGTGGTCGGTCTCGCACCGGCACGGCTTCGTCACCCCGGCCGACTTCGTCCGCAGCCGGTTCGACTCGCCCGTGCTGGCGCTGCTCGTCGCGATCACCGGCATCGTCGCCACGATGCCGTACATCGCGTTGCAGCTCGTCGGCATCGAGGCGGTGCTGAAGACGATGGGCGTGACCGGTGAGAGCACCGTCGCCCGGCACCTGCCGATCATCGTGGCGTTCGCGATCCTGGCCGCGTACACGTACCAGTCGGGGCTGCGCGCGCCGGCCCTGATCGCGTTCGTCAAGGACACGCTGATCTACGTGGTGATCCTGGCGGCGGTCTTCTACCTGCCGCACAAGCTGGGCGGCTGGGGCGACATCTTCGACGCGGCCGACGCGAAGTTCGCCGCGACGCCGAACCCGAACGACGGTGTCCTGCTCAACGCCAACAACCAGCTCCAGTACGTCACCCTGGCGTTCGGCTCGGCGTTGGCGCTGTTCCTCTACCCGCACAGCATCACCGGCGTGCTCGCCACCCGCAACCGGGACGTGATGAAGCGGAACATGTCGGCGCTGCCGGCGTACAGTCTGCTGCTCGGGCTGATCGCGCTGCTCGGCTTCATGGCCATCGCGGCCGGCGTCAAGCCGCTGCCCGGGGCCAAGGAGGGCACCTTCGACAGCAACACGGTCGTGCCGGTGCTGTTCGACCAGCAGTTCCCCGACTGGTTCGCCGGGCTCGCGTACGCGGCGATCGGCATCGGGGCGCTGGTGCCGGCGGCGATCATGTCGATCGCGGCGGCGAACCTGTTCACCCGCAACATCTACAAGGAGTACCTGAAGCGGGACGCCACCCCGGCGCAGGAGGCGAACGTCTCGAAGATCACCTCGCTGGTGGTGAAGGTCGGCGCGGTGGCCTGCATCGTGTTCCTGGACCCGCAGTTCTCCATCGACCTCCAGCTCATCGGCGGCGTGATCATCCTCCAGACGCTGCCGGCGGTGGCCCTGGGCCTCTACACCCGGTGGTTCCACCGGGGCGCCCTGGTCGCCGGCTGGGTGGCCGGCATGGGCCTGGGCATGTGGATGCTCTACCAGATCGGGAACCCGGCCACCGGGAAGAAGCACTTCGCCGGCTCGGCGTTCCCGCTGAGCGAGTTCGGCTTCGACACCCCGAAGACGATCTACGTCGGGATCGTCGCCGTACTGGTGAACCTCCTGGTCGCCGCCCTGCTCACCCTCGTCCTGCGGGCGGTGAAGGTGGCGGACGGCACGGACGGCACCAGCCCGGACGACTACTTCGCCGACGAGGGCGACCCGCGCGTCACCCCCGGCACCCGCTCGGGCGCGGACGCCGCCCCCGAACCGGTCGCCTGACGTGTGACGAGGGCCCCCGCTCGTGGCGGGGGCCCTCGTCACGGTTCCGCCGCAGAGCGTGTCGGGCGGCGGCCGACGCGGGGTCGGCGAGCAGCGGTCAGCGGCGGGTGCGCCCCTCCAGGGCCCGGTTGAGGCGGGCGAGCATGTCCGCGAGGGTGCCGCGGTCGTCGGCGGTCCAGTCGCCGAGGATGTCCCCGTACAGCCGGGTGCGGGCGGCCCGGACGGCGGCCATCCGCTGCAGGCCGGCGGCGGTGGGGGAGATCACCGTGCCCCGGCCGTCGCTCGGGTCCGGCGTACGGGCGATCAGGCCGTCGCGCTGCATCGCGGAGACCTGCCGGGTGACCGTGGAGCCGTCGAGGTCGAGCCGGGCGGCCAGCGCCGAGACGTTCTGCGGGCCGGTGGCGGCCAGGTGGCGCAGGATCACGTACGCCGCCCGGTCGAGCACCCGGTGCTCGGCGGTGCCGGTGGCCCGCCGCGTCGCCTCGCCGAGCCGCATCAGCAGGGCCACCTCGGTCTCGATCCGGCCGAGGGTGGCCTCGTCCCGCTCCGGTTCGCTCGTCTGGTCGTCGCTCATAGCTGTATGATACAAAAAAATTATCTGTACGATACAGCTATCTGGGGAGGCGGAGTGGATCGGCGTACCGAGCCCAACCGCAGTGCCATCTACGCCACCACGCTGGTGGCTTTCCTCGCCATCGCCGGCATCGCCGTCGTCGACCCGATCCTGCCCGCCATCGGCGAGGCGATCGGCGTCACCGCCTGGCAGGTCGAGCTGCTGTTCACCGCGTACATCGCGGTGATGGCCGTCGGGATGATCCCGGCGACCCTGGCCAGCGGCCGGTTCGGCTTCAAGCCGGTGCTGATCACCGGCGTCTCCGTCGTCGGCGCGGCCGCCATCCTCGCCTCGTTCAGCGACGACATCGTGCAGCTGTCCGTGCTGCGCGGCGTGTGGGGCCTGGGCAACGCGATGTTCTTCGCCACCGCCATGGTGGTGCTGGTCAACCTCGCCAACGACCGCGAGTGGGTCGTCGGCCTCTTCGAGACCGCGCTCGGCCTCGGCTTCGCCGTCGGCCCGCTGCTCGGCGGCCTGCTCGGCGAGGTCAGCTGGCGGCTGCCGTTCTTCGTCTGCGGCGTGTTCATGGTGCTCGCGCTGGCCGTCGCGGCCCGCCGGCTCCGCGAGCCGGCCACCCGGCAGGCGCCCGTACGCGTCGGCGAGATCTTCTCGACCTACCGCAAGCCGGCGTTCGTCGCCCTCTGCGTGGTGACCGCCGCGTACAACTTCGTGTTCTTCGTCGTGCTCGGCTACACGCCGCTGTTCCTCCGCCTCGACATCGTCCCGCTGGGCCTGGCGTTCACCGGCTGGGGCCTCGGCCTGGCCGCCGGCATCCTGCTCATCGGCCACCGGCTCGCCCACCGCATCGGCGCGGTGCAGACCGTCGGCGTGGCCGTCGCCGGCCTGCTCGTCTGCATGGTCCTGTTCGCCACGTCGAGCGGCACCGCCGAGTCGCTGGCCGTCCTCGTGCTCTCCGGCCTGTTCATGGGCCTGGCCAACGCCAACCTGACCGACCTGGCCCTCGGCCTGGGCTCCGGCGACCGGCGGGTGGCCACCGGCGCGTTCAACCTGGTCCGCTGGGGCGCCGCCGCCCCCGCCCCGATCATCTCCGGCAAGCTCGCCGAGCACGGGCTGGCGCTGCCCTTCTGGGTCGGCTTCGCCGTCCTCGGCGTGGGCGTGCTCGTCTACCTCGCCTTCGCGCACGTGATGGCCGCCGGCTACGGCGAGCGGGTGCTCTGGTCGCGCTGGAACCGGGCCGCCGCCGGAGCCGAGCGCGCCCCCGAGGAGCCGGTCGGCGAGGCGTACTGAGTCTGCCGTTCTGCCGGCCGGGCCGCCCCGCCGCAGCCTCCCGCGGCGGGGCGGCCCGTCTTTTCGGGACCGCCCAGCCTCGCGGGGGGACCGCTCAACGCAGCGCGCGCGACAGCAGGTGCAGCCCGATGACCGTGCCGAACACCACGATCAGGGCCTTCAGCACCACCGGCGGCAGCCGCCGGACCAGCCGCGCCCCGGCGTACCCACCCACCAGCGTCGCCGGGGCGACCACCGCGACGGCCGCCCAGTCCACCGGGCCGAGCAGCGCGAAGACGACCAGCGTGGTGCACCCCACCAGGGCCGAGAGCAGGTTCTTGATCGCGGAGACCCGGGCCAGCGTCGCGTCCAGCACCAGGGCCAGGCCGGCGACCAGCATCACCCCGAGCGCCGCGCCGAAGTAGCCGCCGTACACCGCGCCGACCCCGACCATGGCCTGCACCGTGACGGTACGGCGGCGCGGGGCGAGGTCGGCCGGATGGCCGACCAGCCGGCGCAGCGGGTCCTGGAACGCGAGCACGGCGGTGGCCGCCAACACCAGGAACGGCACCACCAGCTCGAACGCCCGGGCCGGGGTGGCCAGCAGCAGCAGGGAGCCGGCCACCGCGCCGGCGACGGCGGTGGGCAGCAGCGTCCACACCGCCCGCCCCCGCGGCAGGTCCGCCCGGCTGCCCGCCACGCTGGCCACGTACCCGGGGAAGACCGACACCGAGTTGGTGACGTTCGCCGGCACCGGCGGCAGGCCCGTCGCGATCAGGGCCGGGAAGGTGATCAGGGAGCCGCCCCCGGCCACCGCGTTCACCGTGCCCGCGGCGAGACCGGCGGCGAGCAGGAGCGCGGCGTCGGAGAGGTCCATGATCCCCCGAGGTTAGCCGTTGCGGTCGGCTCTCAACCTTTCCCCCGTCCGCCGCGTCGTAGCCGGTGACGGCCTGACGGCCTGCGATCCGTCGCCCCGGTGAAGCGGGGTCACCATCGCATAACGGCCAACTGCAGGCGCACCCGCATGATCATTGGAACTCATCGGCGGCATCTGAAGGATTCTCGCGAAGCGAGTGCGGGCATCCTGGCCGGCGAGCTTGAGCGCGTCGTCCAGCACTGCCTGCATGGCCAGACTCGGCGGTGCTGGCTGCCTGCGATCCTCCCACTCGGCGACGATCGAGGTGGCGACGCGAAGCCGCTCGGCGAAGGCTCGAACGCTGAGCCGCAATGCCTCCCTCAACGCGAGGGTCTCCCGCCCGCTCCATCGGGCGATCGTGATCGTGCATCCGCAGACGGTAGGTTCGGCCGTCAGGCGGTGCTGCGGATGCGGTGGCGCGGCTGTCTGATGGCGTTGCAGCCGGTCCTGCTTGGCCGTCCGCGTCCTCTCCGCCCGGCGGGTGGTGACCAGTTCGTGAAGAGCGTCGAAGGCGTCCACCAGCGTTCCTCCCGCGCCGAGTTCGCGGTCGGCGCGCTCCCAGAAGCCGCGGCGTATGTCGTGCCGGCCGATCTCGACATTGGCGACCGCGCTGCGGGAGTACGCTGTCCGCCTGGCGAGGGCGGCCTGCGTCATGCCGGCCGCCTTGCGCCATTGAGCCAACCGTCGCCCCAACGCCAGTTGCGCCTCGCGAATCTGTTCAGGAGTGACCGTGGTCGGGACGGCGCCCATCGCGCTCACCTGTCCCGTCCGCCGGGCAGCACGTACAAGCGCGCCCCGTCGCCGTTCGTCACTGGGGGTGCCGTTTCGAGGCCGACTGACCCAACCGCCACGATCTCCGTGACCACTCTGATCCGTGTCGGCTGTGCTGCCGACGCAGCCGTTCCTGACGGCGTTCCCGCTTGGTGGTCCACGAATCGCCACAATCGGGCGAGCGCTCCGCCAGTCCCCAACGCCTCGTCACAGCGAACCATCGCATCGAGGCTCGCCGTACGTTCGGCCTTCTCTATCTTGCCGAGCAGGTCCGGGCTCACGTACACCAGCGCCGCCAGCCGAGCCAGCGATAGTCCGCGCTGCTGCCGCCAACATCGCAGCTCAGCGCCGAGGAAGTGTCGCGCGGATGTGTGTGGCGTCAACTCGGCCGGTTGCTGGCCCATCAGACTCGCCTGCGCCGAGCGTCGAGCGAGTACACCCGCGCCCCGGCGCCAGACGCCGGCAGCAGCGCCGCAACATCGGGACTGGCGTCGGGCGTACTGCTCAGTACAACGCGAATCGGCCCAGCGCTCCCGCTTCCGAGCGTGATCGTGACCGCCGCGCCCGCCGGGACGCCGAGGCGAACAGTAGGCACCGCGTCCGCAATCTCGTCCGACAGCGTGGCCGGTGTCGGTGCCGACGGCATTGCTGGCTCCGCCGCGTTGCTCGGTCGGCCCGCACCGTAGATGACGTACAGTCCAATCGAGGCGTCGCTGTCGGCGCCGAATACCTCGCGCAGCCCCGCGCGGACGTGCGCCAACGGCCAGCGGATCTGTAGGGTGGGCCGCCCGGCGAGGTGCCTGCCTAACGAGCAGGTCCTTTTCCGTGCGGCCTCCCTCCGAACCGGGCGGACCCGTTTCCGAGTACC
>NZ_JBICUP010000064.1:0-32004 GCF_043198215.1 Micromonospora sp. NPDC048830 | reverse complement strand
GAATACCGACTTGATCACGTCACACCGAAGTCATGATCACCTACAACACCGGCGACTCAGGACGGTGCCCACCACCGTTTCTGTGCCAGAGCCGATCTCCCTACAGGCCCGGTGCTGCCCGTCTTCACCGGCATCGCCGTGCACGACGGCTACACCCCCTACCGCCGCTACGGCCTCGCCCACCAGTTGTGCAACGCCCACCACCTGCGGGAGTTGGCCGGCATCCTCGATACCGACCCCGGCCAGGTGTGGGCCGGGCAAATGATCCGGCTGCTGTGCGAGATCAATGACACCGCCCGGTATGCCCGCACCGCGGGCGCCCATGCGATCGACGACCGCCTGTTGGGAGCCTACCGACGCCGCTACGACACGATCATCGCCGCCGGCACGGCAGCCAACCCCTGCCCGGCCGGACACGGCGCACGGTCCCCGGCGGCGAACCTGCTCGCCCGCCTCCGCGGGTTCGCCACCGACGTGCTGCGCTTCGCCCACGACCTTCGCGTGCCGTTCGACAACTCCCTCGCTGAACGGGACATCCGGATGGTCAAACTCCGCCGGAAGATCAGCGGCGGGCTACGCACCTGGGCAGGCGCGCACATGTTCTGCGCGATCCGCAGCTACCTGTCGACCGCACGCAAGCAAGGCATCAACGCCCTGGATGCCCTGACGCGTCTCCACAACGGACAGACCTGGCTACCCCAAACCAGCTGAACAGTTACCAGCAGTTGGTCATATGCACGCAGCAGGATGTCCGAGCGTTCGCGCGGCGGGAGCGTCGCCCAATCCGACTGGGCGGCGGAGGCCGCGTCGAGCGCGGCGCGACCGTCCTCGGGACCGGCGTCGGCGACCTGGGTCAGGAGGCGGCCGGTCGCGGGATCGATCACGTCGAAGACGTGGCCCCCGCACGCGTGGGTTCCACTCCCCGTCGACGAGACAGCTGGTCGGTACGTCCGCCAGGAGCCGTTGTTCGTCAACCGTGGTAATCATCGGCGGTTCCTTGTCCTTCAATACTTGATGGCCGGTGTCTGGTATTGCTGGGAGCTGTACGGCACGGCCTGGCACCGTCCGAAAACGGCCTTGCCGCTGATGACGGCGGCACTGTGGACCATCCTGTTCAGCCGGCCCGCCGGTACGACGAACCGATCCACGGCTGCGCCGTCCCCTCGACACCCGCCGCCTGGCCGTCGGTATCCGATGGGGTCACGGCCATCGAGGAACCACGAGCGCAGCGGCCAGCGCGAGCAGGCAGGGAACCATGAGCGCGGCGATGGCGAGCTGGTTCCCGCCCAGAATCGCCTCCCGCACCGCCGCATCGGCGCCACCGGCGAAGACTGTCCGCTCCCCGTCCTCGGGGAGCCTTGAGAGGAGGAGGCCGAAGACGACTGCGGTCGATACCACCTGCCCCCCGCCTGAAGTGTCGAGCGCAGTCCGTTCGCCGCGCCACGGGCCTCGCGCCGAACACAGGTCATGATCGCGATCGTGTTCGGAGTCATGTACAGCGCAGACCCGGCACCGACCAGGAAAAGACCAAGCATCAGCGGGGTCCCTGCCCGGGTTCCGGCCGCGAGCGCGACCACCAGGCCGAGCATCACGACCGCCGCCGCCACGGCGCAGAGACGCCGCGCACTGAACCGATCGGCCAGCGCACCGGCCAGGAGCGAGGCAACCATGAGTCCCAGGGCCAGTCCGAAGACGACACGACCTGCTTCGAACGGATCGACGCCGTGGGCGACCTGAAGGGTGACGGACACGACCAGGGCCAAGCCGGCACGCGGCATGGCAATCAGCCACGTGCCGGCAAGTCGCAGCACCTGACGCCGGTCGCGAAGGATCGTCGGGTCGATCAGGGGGTGTCGAGCTGACCGCTGGAGCTTCACCAGTCCCAGGAGCGACATGGCTGCCGCCGCCGTGACAGCGAGGACCAACGGATCCCCCCAGCTCCGCGATGACGCGAGGGTGAACCCGCCGAACAGCGCCACCAGGGCCGCCGTCCACATCAGGGCGCCGCCGTAGCTGAAACGGACCAGCGTGCCCGCAGGACCGGTGCGGGCCAGGACTTGCGCGGACAGTGCCAAGGCCACAACTCCGATGACAAGAGTCACGAAGAAGATCGACCGCCAGCCGGCAAAGGTGGTGAACGCGCCTCCGACGAGCGGCCCCGCCACCTGAGCGGCTGAGATAGTCGCGACGTTCAGCCCGAGGGCGGTCCCGGTCCGGCTCGCGGGAAAGACCTCCACCAGGATGGCGGTCGTGTTCGCGAGCACCATCGCCGCGCCGACACCCTGGACCGTTCGGGCCAGGATCACGACAGCGGCCGATGGGGCGTAGGCGCAGATCGCGGCGCCCGCGGTCAAGCAGGCCACACCCGCCAGGAAAACCGGGCGGCGGCCGACCACGTCCGCAACCCTGCCGAAGGGGAGGAGCAGGGCGCATGTGGCCAGCCAGTACGCGAGTACGAACCACGTCGCGGTCAACTGCCCCACCTGGAGGTCCCCGGCCATCCGTGGCAGCGCCACGTCGACCATGGTCGCGTTGAGACCGCAGATGGTCAGGCCCAGTGCGGTGGCCGAAAAGGTCGCCCAGGGTCCGCTCCACGTCACTCGAATCTCGGCGGGTTCTCTCGCCACTGGTCGAGGAGCGCGTCGAGCGTACCCACGTCGACGTACTTGGACCCCAGGTCGAAAAGGTTGGCGCGGTGTGGTGCCTCGTGCCGGTCGCAGACGCACTCCTCTGGGATGTAGGTCCGGTAGCCGTGCTGGAGGGCGTCGACGGCCGTCATGCGGATGCACCCGCTCGTCGTCGTACCGGTGAGGATCAGCGAGTCCACACCCCTGGCGGCCAGTGCGCTGGCCAAGGTCGTGCCGAAGAACGCGGACGGGTACTGCTTCTCCAGAATCAGATCCTCGGCCTCGGGGGTGATCCGCTCGTCGATACGCGTCCACCTGCTGCCCAGCACCAGGGTCTTCAGGGAGGGGAACTTCTGCGGCCAGACACCGGCGTCCAGAAGATCGTCACGGTAGCCATTGACGGTGTAGACGACCGGCAGCCGGTAGGAACGCGCAACGTCCAGCAGCCGCCTGGTTGCCTTGACCGAGTCGCTCATGTCCACTCCCATGGGCGACTCGGGAGAGGTGAACCCCTCGGTGAAGTCGACGACGAGCACAGCCGGGCGCTTCCCGAGCCCCATCGTCCGACCGATGCCTTGCCGGTCGTACAGCTCGGCGGCCCCCGAGTAGTCAAGGATCATGGTTTTTCTCCTTTACTTGCAACAGAACCATGTGTGACAGGATGAATACCGAAAGCTGTGGGGCCGCTCGTACCCGGCCGCCAGACAGGTTCGTCGAACCGGTCGAGGCGCACAGTGACCGCCTTGAGCTGGGTGTAGCTGATGAGCTCCTCGATCGACTCCTCGCGGCCCAGGCCAGATGCCTTGTACCCGCCGAAGGGCACGCCCGGGTAGTGCGACGCCGAGTCGTTGATCCAGACGTAACCCGCCTCGATCCGCCGCGCCACGAGGTGCGCGGTCGCGATGTCGCGACAGATCACCGCGGCGGTCAGCCCGTGACGGACGCTGTTCACCTGGTCCAGCATCGTCCTGGTGTCACGCCACCTCAGGACCGAAAGCAGCGGCCCGAACACCTCCTCGCGGGCGACCCGCATGTCCGGGCGCACCCCGTCGATGACCGTCGGACGCAGGTACAACCCGTCGAGCGGCTGCCCCGCCGACGATCCCGTGCCGCCGACGACGAGCCGGCACCCCGCGTCCAAGGCGTCACGGAGATAGGTGGAGACCTTCTCGAACTGGTCGACGCTGGCCATCGGCCCCATCTCGCTGCGCGGGTCGAGCGGATCGCCCACGACGATCTGGCCCACCAGCTCGGCGACCATCTCCACCACCGCGTCCGCGACATCCTCGTGCACGAACACGCGGGACGTCGAGCTGCAGGACTGGCTCTGCCACCCCTGGAAGTTCATCCCCTTGACAACGGCTGCTGCCGCGGCGGTGACATCCACGTCCGGGAAGACCACGATGGCGTTCTTCCCACCGAGCTCGAGCGTGACGTCCTTGACGCCCGCCTCGGCCGCCTCGCGCTGGATCGACCGGCCGGCCTGCTCACTGCCGATGAAGCCGATCCGGCGTACGTCGGGATGGCGGACCAGCGCCCGGGGCGCGGCAAGGCCTTCCGCGCTCAGGACGCTCAGGACGCCCGGCGGCAGCTCCTCGCCGAAAAGCTCACCGACGCGCAACGCGGACAGCGGCGACTGGTTCGACGGCTTGAGGATCACCGGGTTGCCGGCCACCAGGGGAGCCGCGATCTTCTGCAGGGCGAACATGGCCGGGTGGTTGAAGGCCACGATACGTGCCACGACGCCGACAGGCTCGCGTTCGGTCAGGTGCAGAAGGTTGGCCGGACCGGGGATCGTCTCGCCGGCGAGGCCCAGGGCGAGATCGGCCATCAGCTCGAGACCGTCGGCGCCTGCTTCCACGTCTCGCATCATCCAGGTCACCGTGTTACCGACGTCCACCGCGTCGAGGAGAGCCAACTCCTCGGCATGTGCGCGGGCGATCGACGCCAGTGCACGGACACGCCGCGCACGTTCCCGAATCGGCGTCTCCCGCCAGGACCCGGCAGCGCTCACCGCTGCCGCGACCGCACGAGCGACATCCGCCTCGGAGGCGTCCGGCACCGCGCAGACCGCTGATCCGGCCGCGGGACTCGTCACGGCGTAGCGGCGGTTGCCTTCTGCCGGGATCAGCTCACCGCCGACCAGGAGCCGCCAGGGGTGGCCGCTGACGTTCCGACGGACATCCTCCCAGGGCATGCCGATCTTCAATTCCACGTCACCACCTCCACCTGCCGCGTCGCTGCCGGCGTGTTCCGGCTTCGTCCCACGCGCACCCGGCCCGCACAGATCACCGCCGAGATCCCCGGAACGTCGCCGATCGCCAGGGCGCCGAGCGCCTCCTCCGCCTGGCTTCCCCAGGGCGCGTCGAGCACCACCAGGTCCGCGACCGCGCCCACCACCACCCGACCACCCGGCACGCTCCACACGTCGGCGCAGTTACCCGAAGCCAACGCCCACACGACCGCCGGGTCGAGTTCGCCGAGCGAGGACAGCTCGGCGACGGTCTTCAGCATGCCCAGCGGCATGACGCCGGTGCCGGTCGGCGTGTCGCTGCCGATCACGATCCGGTCCAGCGCGCCGCGCCTCCCGGCCTCGCGCAGGATGCGGAGGCTGGACGAGAGGTTGCCCGCCTGGACGATCTGCATCGCCATGCGGGTCTCCTCCATGATCTGGAGGACGCCCCTGTCCGGAAGCGACGTGGGGCCTCCGTTGATGTGCCCGCACACGTCGGGTGCCAGCGCCAGAAGGTGGTCCGTCGTGATCGGTTGAGATCCCGGCACGCTGGCTCCCCCGGAGTGGCACATGACCACGATGCCGTGCTCCTGAGCGAGACGCACCTGCTCGACCCCGTCCATCGGGTCGGCGTAGTCGCCGAAGCCGAACTTCGCCAACCGGACCCCCGCCTCCTGTAGGAGCGCGAAGTGACGGCGCTCGAGCGACGGCTCGAGAACGACACTTCCGGCGTGCACCCGCATGCCGCCCGGTGAGTGGTTCGCGAAGCAGGAGCGTGCGGCGATCGCGAGGCCGACGACGCCGAGCGCCTCGTGGGGACGACCCGGCGCGTGGATCTCGCCCGGCGAGATCACGGACGTGATACCGCCGTGCACGTAGCTCTCCAGGAAGTCGACGGTCTTCTGGCGCGGCGTGTAGTCGCCGAGCACGACGTGACAGTGCGAGTCGATGAGGCCGGGGGCGACCGTAGCACCGCGGGCGTTGACGACCTCCACCTCGCCTTCGGGCACCGGGACCTCCGCCTCGCGACCGACCGCGCTGATCACACCGTCGACGCAGACGACGGCGTCAGCGTCGATGGTCGGCTGGTCGAGGTCCCCGCTGAGGAGCGTTCCGATGTTGCGAACGAGGAGGTCGCTCACCCCTGATCCAGGCGCCTCAGCGCCTCCTCCTTGGTCAGGCCGCCGACCCTGGCGCCGATCCGGCCGCGGTTGGCGACAGCGGCGATGACGACCATCTCGTCGGGCAGCGGCCCGTCAGGTACGGCAACCGTCACGGTGTCGTAGTGGCTGCGCACCCAGATCTCGTCCTTGAACGCGAGGGGTACGTCGATGGTCGTACCGACGGTACCGACCTTCTTGGTTGACGTGATCCACGCCTGGCCACCGCCGATCGCAGCGCGGAACGGGTCGCCGAACACGGAGGTCAGCGCGGCATGGACGTGCTCCTGCTCCCCCGCGACCCCGACGATCCCAGCCTTGCCGTAGCTCTCCGCCTCGCCGCCCAGCGCCTCGATGCAGCGCTTGCCGAGAAGGCGACCGAGTTCGGCAGAGGCTGCCGTCACCTCGGAGAGGTCTTCAACGTGCCCGCGTCCCGCGAACGGATTGCGCACCACCGCACAGGCCGCCACCTTCCGCAGCGGTGGGCCGTCCTGAAAGCCCGTCCGCGAGGTCAATGCCTCGTCCACGACGACCCTGATCTTTCTTACTTGCAGCTCACTCACCTGGTTCCTCCTGCCATCGCGCGGTCAACCATCTCGTTGACATAAGCCTCGATTCCCACCGTCGGCGCCTCGCGCGGACCAACGTCGTCGAGTCTGCGTACGAACTGCTTCACCACGCGCACGGTCCGCACGTCGTACCCGCCCAGCCGTTGGACGAGATCCTTCACGGCGGCGTCGACCTCGGCGGGGGGACAGACGCGAGAGACCAGACCCATCCGCTGGCCCTCCTCGGCGGTGATCTCCCGCCCGGTCAGGATCAGGTCCAGCAGGTGGCGGCGCAGCAGGACGTACCGGTAGTGGCTGAGCACGATCGTCGGCGGGATTCCGTGCGGGACCTCCGGGAAGGCAAGCCGAGCGTCGTCGGCCGCCACCACGAGGTCGCATCGGGCTGCGAGGGAGAGACCCGCACCCAGGGCACGGCCCCTGATCACCGCGACAGTGACCGCAGGGCACCCGACGACCAACTCGTTGACGCGCTGGATCAGCCCGAACTCCCGACGGAGCCCGGACGGCGTGGCGGGACCCGGTGCCGGTTCACGGCCCAGTGAGAAGTCCGGGCCGGCACCGGCCAGGACGACGACCTTCGGTGCGTCCGCACCTGACACGGCTTCCAGCTGCGCGGCCAGCGCCTCCAGGAGCGGCCGACTCAGGCGGTTTCCGGACTCCTCACGGTCGAGCGTCAGCTGCAGAACGTCACCGTCCCGTTGGACGGAGAGGCCGGTTCCGGACGTGGTCGCACTCATGTCGCCTCCCGGCTGACCGCGATCCTGCGGGGGCGTGCCTCGGGATCGACGATGACATCGATGACAGCGGGCCGATCGGCGGCGAGTGCCTCCTTGAGGGCATCCGCGAACTGGCCCGGTTCGTCCACTCGGCCTCCCCAGGCGCCGAACAGCTGTGCCAGCGCCGCGAAGTCGGGGTTGCCGTGGTCCGTCCCGTGGGCCGGACCGTAGGCCTGCACTCTTCTCCGCTGGGAGCCGAGGCGGAAGTTGTTGAACACCACGACAACGGTCGGCAACTGCTCACGGACCATGGTCTCCAGGTCCCCAATCTGCAGCATCAGCTCACCGTCGCCCAGGCAGGCCAGAACCTGCCGCCTGGGCGCGACCAGCCGGGCCCCCATTGCCATACCCAGGCCGCAGCCCATGGCCCCGAGCTTGACCGACATCAGGTGCGCGCCGGGGCGGGAAACGGGTAGCAGGGTTCCGTAGAACCCGTGGTCCCCGGCGCCGTGCGTGATCACCGCGTCGGGGCGCAGCTGCTGCCGCATGGCGTGGACCACTTCGTTCGGTTGGACACGGCCGTTCTCGGACCGGACCAGGAGCCAGGCGTCGCGCCATTCGGCGACCTTGCGCGCCGCGTCGCGCACCCACTGGACCCGCTCCGGCCGGATCGCCGCCCTGCCCCGTAGGACCGCCTGGGTGACCTGCTCGAGGAACTCGCCGGCGTCCGCCACGATCGCGCGGTAGTCGGTGACGCCGGTGGGTATCGAGTCGTGGCACAGGTCGACGTGCAGCACCTTCACGTCCCGGCCCAGGAACTCTCCCCTCGCGGTCAGCATGTCCGAGAGCCGGCACCCGACCGCGAGGACCAGATCCGCGTCGCGGAGGGCCATGCTGGCGGGCTCGAAGCCGATGATCCCAGAGGGGCCCAGGGAATACTCGTGGGTTTCCGACACGTCGCCGCGGGCGTTGGCCGTGCAGACGACGGCCAACCCTGCCGCCTCGGCGAGGCGTTCCGCGGCCCGCTGCCCCCCGGCGTAGCGGACCCCGGCGCCGACGACAAGGACGGGCCTGCGTGCGCCGCCGAGCGCGGCGGCGGCGGCCTGGACGTCCTCGGCGGACGCCGGAGGTTGGGGCACCGAACCAGTGACCGCGTCCAGGGCAGGGCGCACCGGCAGCTCGGAGGGCGCGAGTTCCGCGGTGCTCACGTCGATGGGCAGATCGAGCTGCGCGACACCCGGGCGGCCGGAGACGGCCGCGAGGATCGCGTCGTCAACCGCCTGCGGCGCGCGATCCGGCCGCTCGACACGGGCCTGCCACTTCACGTAGTCCCGGGCCGGCCCCAGGACGTTGAGGGTCTGCCACCAGCGCTGCTCGAGTGCACGACGTTCCTGCGTGGCGCTGATCCACACCATGGGGGTGAAGTCCCTCGCGGCCGCGGCGACGCCCAGCGAAGCGGCCAACGCACCGGATGCTCCATGGGTGAGGAGGCAGCCCGCGCGGCCGGTGAGCCTCGCCGCGGCATCCACGAGCGCCGCGGCGGTCTGCTCGTGTCGGACCCCGATGTAGCGGGCCCCCGGCGTCGCACCGAGTCGCGCGACGTACGGCGCGGTCGTCGACCCGACCATGCCGGCGAACGTGGTGACTCCCGAGTCGACCAGACGGCCGATCGTGTGCTCGTAGACCTTCGTCACCAGGCCTCCTCAGCTGGTTGAGACGATCGAGTCGTCGACGGGTCGGGGGTCGGAGGCCAGAACCGGTTGGTTCATGACCCGGTCGGCAGCTGCCAACCGCTCCGGCAGCTGCGTTCGCATCGCGAGTTCGGCAGCGAGCAGGTCCTCCGGGGTCTTGACCCGCTGCTCGTCGTCGATCATTCGGCGGGCGAACCGGGACACGAACGCGCAGCGCTCGTACCTTCGGGAGAAGTAGCGACCGAGGGCACCACGGACGTCGGACCCGGGGCTGGTCACTTCCTCTGCCAGAACCACCGCGTCCTCGAGCGCCATGCCGGCCCCCTGGGTCATGTGCGGGGGGAAGACGTGGGCGGCGTCACCGCCCAGGACGACCCGGCCCTTGAACCACGGCTCCTCGACCAGTAACGGTTGAAGCGGGCTGTAGATGATGTCGTGCTGCTCGGTGAGCGTGTCGCGGACGTCGCCGACGATTCCGCCATACTGCTGCAGACGTTCACGCAACAGTGGCAGGAGCTCCTCCTTCTCGTACCACGCGCCCTCGGGTTCAGGGCAGATGTGGAACAGGTACATCGCCTCGGAGGTCAGCGGCATGAATCCCGTCTTGCTGCCGAGACCCTGGTAGAAGTCCATCGACCTCACGTCGTCCGGTCGCGCCACGACGACCCGCCAGGCCGAGTAGCCCGAATGGGCCGGCTCGTACTTCGAACCGAACATCCACTCACGAGTCCTCGACCGTATCCCGTCGAAGCCGGCCACCAAGTCGTATCCCTGCTGGTGGCCGTTGGAGAGCGTCACCTCGACGGACTCGGCGCGGTCCCGGATGTCCGTCACGGAGGTGTCGAGGATCAGCCGGCATCCCGCTGCGCGCGCCGCACGGATGAGAATGGCATGCAGCGCCTCCCGGGGAAGTGCCGCGACGAGCGGAAGTGTGTCGTCGGAAAAGCGATACGCGTAATCGAGGATGACTCGTCCGTCTCGGTCGCAGAAGCGAAGTCGGTCGAACTTGAAACCGGCGGCGAGCACCTCGTCCACGACCCCGATGTCCCGAAGGGCACGGAGCGCGTTGACTGGCTGGCCGAGCCCGACGCCCGGGACGTCGAAGTTGTCGCGGATCTCGACCAGGTCCACGGTGACGCCCCTCCGGGCAAGAGCCGTGGCCGCCGCGAGGCCCCCAATTCCCCCACCGACGACGAGGGCGGCACTGATTCCCATTGCGTATACTCCAGCTTCTTCGCGGTAGAGCAAAACAGTAAGCGTCAGCGGATGGATAAGTCCAATGACTGATTGACATACGACGTATTCACCGAACCAATGATTGCAGCGACGAAGGGGTGGGGTTCCGGGTCCGGAACCCCACCCCAATCGTTTCTTGTGGCTATTTCCAGCGGGACATCATCTGATCCGTCGTGAGCACTTCACCGTACCTGCGTTGCCAGTTTCCAATTGCCGCATCGTGCAGTTGCCGCTGGAAACCACCGACCGCATCAGCGACTCCGACGACCGCGAACCCATGTTGAAACCCGTCCCGGACGCTGAGATCGACACATCCGTTGGACGTGACGCCGGTGAAGACGACGGTCTCGACCTGTCGGTCTCGGAGCTCGCCCGCCAAGGGCGTGTCGAAGAACGCGCTGAAGCGCGATTTCTCCACGACAAGGTCATTCTCGTGCGGTGTGAGCTGGTCGACGATCTGCTGGCCCCAGGTACCAGGGCGGCACAACTCGGAAAGCCCCTGCTCCCTCCGGCGCCGGGCCCACGCCACCGGCTCGGCGACGGGGTCTTTCGTGGTCATCTTCACGAACACCACGTGCACGCCGGCACCGCGCGCCCTCTCGGTGAGTCGCTGGATGTTGTCCACCAGCCGGTCCCCGTCAAAGAGGGACTGACCACTGCGTGCGAGGAGACCGTCCTCGTGGCAGTAGTCGTTCTGCATGTCCACGACCACGAGGGCGCTGGGCTCCGTCGCGACATCGTCTCCTCGTACGGAGCTGATCCTCACGCCGTGAGCCGATCGATGCTTCGCTCGAGCTCCAACCGGGCCGCCTCGAGCTGATCGTGTCGCCGGCTGTTCCACTCCTGGTGCTCGGCCAAGCCGTTCCGCAGCTCCTCGACCTGGCGCGCGACCTCCCCGGGGCTGGGACTGCCCTCGGTCACCCGCGACTCGATGAACTTGCGCGCGTCGAGCTGCTCACGGATCCACCCGGTGGGCAGGCCGAGCTCAGGTGAACCGACGTCCCTGGCCGCGGCATCGAGGATCTCGGTGGTCGTCTCGACCGGCGCGACACCGGCTTCGACACAGTTGCGCACCAGTCGGGCGACGATCCGGTGCGCGGCCCGGAACGGCAGGTCGCGCTCACGCACGATGCCGTCGGCCAAGGCGCTCGCCGTGCTCCAGTGCGCCCCGGCGACGTCGGCCATCCGCTCCTCGTTGACCTGCAGCGACATCAGGACGCCCGCAATCATGTCGAGGCAGCGCCAGGTGATGTCGGCCGCCTCGTCGAGGGTGTGGGTGTTGCCGACCATGACCGGGTCCACGTCCACACTCGACGCGCTCCGCGCGACCCCGAGTGCGCTCGGCAGCCACCCGACCGCCTTGCCGGCACAACCTCGGACGTACTCCATGGACTTGGCGTTCTTCTTCTGCGGCATGATGCTCGACGAACCGCAGAAGGCATCGTCGAGCTCCACCAGCCCGAACTCCCAGGTGTGCCAGAGGTAGAGATCGCTGGCCATGCGGCCGATGTCGACCAGCAGCATGGACAGCACGGCGAGGTCCTCGGCGATCCAGTCCAGGGTCACCTCGCCGGCATCGGCGGAGTTCCGCACGATGTCGTCATGGCCGAGCAACTCGGCGACCCGGCGTCTGTTCAGCGGCCACGACGTCCCGGCAAGGGCGGCGCCGCCGAGCGAGCTGACGTTGGTACGGCCGTACGCCGCCTCCAACCGCGTGAGGTGCCGGTCCCAGACGTACAGGTGCCGCAGCAGGTAGTGGCCGAGCGTCCACGGTTGAGCGTGCTGGAGGTGGGTCCATCCGGGCATCAGGGTCGAGGCGTGACGCTCGGCCAACCCGAGCACCGACTGACACAGCTCGACGAACTGATCGTGCACCCGCAGCAGGCAGTTGCGCCCGGCGATCCGCTCGATGGCTGCGCTCATGTCGATCCGGCTGCGGCCGGTGTGCATCCGGCCGCCGGTGTCCTCACCCACCCGGCCGATCAGGAAACGCTCGATCTGCAGCACCATCGTGTCGTAGGACGGGTCGATGGGGAACTCGTCCCCCATCCGGTATCCGTCGCGCAGCGCCTCCAGGATGGCCTTGCCCTGGGCTGCGGTGATGATGCCCTCTTCGGTGATCATCACGGTATGGGCCATGTCGAGCTGTAGATGCTCCCGGACCCGGCCGAGCGCGACGTCCTTCCCGAGGCGCGCGGCGTCCAGGTGCTCGACGATGCGGCGGTCGGGGGCGCGTAGGCGTCCGGCGGTCATCCGCTGGGGGCTGGCATGAACTTCAGTCTCGACCATCTTGTCCTTCTCGTGTTGTCGCGTGGTCTCTTGGTATGACGTCATCGGGGCGAGGGCGGCCCGACTTTCAGGCGGACACGATGTGGCCCTCCCTGGTCACCTTGTTCGCGTACGGCCGCAGTGCGCCGGCTGCGATCTCCCGGGCGAAGTGACAGGCGACCCGGGCGCCGTCAGGCTGCTCGACGAGCACGGGTACCTCTGTCGCGCAACGTTCCTTCTGGACGAACGGGCACCGGGTGTGGAAATGACATCCTCCTGGCGGGTTGACCGGCGAGGGGATGTCGCCCTGCAGCATGAGCCGCGGGCCGCGGGGCTGCGCGCCGGCACGCTTGATGAGCGGGCGGGCATCGATGAGCGCCCGGGTGTACGGATGCAGCGGCCGGGAAAATATCGTTTTCGCCGAGGCCGTCTCGACGATCTTTCCGAGGTAGAGGACGACCACCCGGTCGGCGAAGGAGCGGGCGACCGGAAGGTCGTGAGTGATCATCAGGTAGGCGAGGTTGTTCCGCTCGCGGAGCTCCTGCAGAAGCTCCAGGATCTGCGCCCGCACCGAGACGTCGAGTGCCGACAGCGGCTCGTCGGCGACCACGAAGCGCGGACCCAGGCTCATCGCTCTGGCGATCACGACCCGCTGCCGCTGCCCGCCGCTGAGTTCGTGGGGCAGCCGAGCGGCGAAGTCGCGCCCCGGCGAGAGCCGCACGGACTCGAGCAGCTCATGCACGCGATCCTGCACCGAGGCTTTCGGAACGACGCCGTGCGCCAGCAGCGGGCGGGCAAGTGAGGCGCCGATCGACTGCCGGGGATTCAGGGAGGCGTACGGGTTCTGGAACACCATCTGGAACTCCTGCCGGCGCCGGCGGAGCTGCTCTCTGGACAAGGTGGTCAGGTCCTGCCCGTCGAAGACGACCCGACCGCCGGTCGGTTCGAGCAGGCGAAGCAGGAGGCGGCCGATCGTGCTCTTGCCGGAACCGCTCTCGCCGACCAGGGCGACCGTCTCACCGGGCCAGATCTCCAGGTCGACGCCCTGGACCGCGTGGACGAAGCGGCGCCGTCCGAAAAAGCCTTCACGGCCGGCCGGGAACAGCCTGGTGAGCCCCTGCGCGGACACCAGCGGGCTGCCGAGGGGCGCGGCGGCGTGCGGGTCGAGCTCTTGCTGCGACATGGTCACGACAAGCCTTCCTGCTGGTAGCCGTTCTTCTCGCCGCTCGCCGTCATGGGCCGGTCCGGGCTGCCCAACTCCGTCCGGGGCTCCTGCGCACGGATCTCCTCCACCCAGTGGCACGCGGCCGAGCCCCCGCTCGTGGAACTGGTCGGCTGGGGGACGGCGTCCGCGCAGCGGGTATCCCTGCGGTACTCGCACCGCGGATGGAACCGGCAGCCGCTCGGCAGGTGCGCGAGATTGGGCACACCACCGCCGATCGCGTAGTAGCGGTCCGCTCCCTCGTCGACGCTCAGCACCGACCTGAGCAGGCCCTTGCCGTACGGATGAGCAGGCATCTCCAGGAAGCTGCTGGTGCGCGCCTCCTCGACGACCTGACCGGCGTACATGACATAGAGCCGGTTGCACAGGTTGCCGATCACCCCGATGTCGTGACTGATGAAGAGCAGGCCCATCCCGAGCTCGCGCTGGATCGACGAGAGCAGCTCGAGTATCTGTGCCTGGATCGTCACGTCGAGCGCGGTCGTCGGTTCGTCGGCGATCAGCATCGCCGGCCGGCACGAAAGGGCGATCGCGATGAGAATGCGCTGACGCATTCCACCGGACAGCTCGTGGGGGTAACGCCGGGCGAACTTGGCGCCTACCGGCAGGCCCACCAGGTCGAGAGCCTCGTCGACCTTGCGCCGTACGTCCGTCTCCGGCTGGTGGCGACGCACCGCTTCGGCGATCTGACCTCCGACGGTCATCACCGGGTCGAGATAGGTCGACGGGTCCTGGAACACCATCGCAACGTCACGACCCCGGACCCGTGACATCTCCTTGTTGCTGAGTCCGACGATGTTCCTGCCGTTGAGCAGCACCTCACCGGAGACGACCTTGCCGGGCGGGTTGGGCACCAAACCCATGATCGACAAAGCGGTCATGGACTTGCCCGAGCCCGACTCACCGACCAGGCCGACGGCCTCCCCGGCGTTGACGATCAGGCTGACGTCGTCGCAGGGGAAGACCGGCCCCTTGTCGGTGGTGAGCTGGGTTCGGAGGTTCCGGACTTCCAGGAGGGGCGTGGAAGACACGAGTCAGCCTTTCTTCAGACGCGGGTTCCGGGCGTCGTTGAAGGCGTCACCGAGGAGGTTGAACGCCAGCACCGCCAGAAAGATCGCCATACCTGGGAAGACCGACAGCCACCAGGCTTCTCGGAGGTACTGCTGCGCCTGGTGCAGCATTGTTCCCCAGGAGACGACATCGGGGTCTCCGAGCCCGAGGAAGCTCAGCGAGGCCTCCAGCAGGATCGCCTGCGCCACGTCGAGGGAGGCGATCACGACCACGGGCGGCAGCGCGTTGGGCAGGATCTCCGAGAAGATCGTCGTTCGGGTGCGCAGGCCGACCGCTTTCGATGCCTCGACGAACTCCTGCTCACGGAGCGAGAGGAACTCCGCCCGGACGATACGAGCCGCGGGTGGCCACGAGAGGAGCCCGATGACCGCGATGATCCGGTCGATGCCGCCGCCTATCATCGCCACCACGACGAGCGCCAGGATGAACCTCGGCACTACCTGGAAGAGTTCGGTCAGACGCATCAGCGCCGTGTCGAGCCAGCCGCCGAAGTATCCCGAGAGCGATCCGACGAGGACCCCGATGATTATGGCAAGCGCGGCCGCCAGGAGACCGACCAGGAGCGAAAGTCGCGCCCCGTGAACGAACTGGCTGAACACGTCGCGGCCCAGAGAGTCCGTACCCATGTACGCCTGTGATCCCGGGTTCAACAGCGTGTCCGGGCCGGTCGCACCGGGCCGGTCGGTCGCGAGCAGGTCCGCGAAGACGGCGATGACCGCGAAGAGGGCGATGATGCTCAGGCCCGCCACTCCCGTGGGCTGTTTCACGAACCGACGCCAGGTCTCCATGATGTCCCCCACCTCAGTACCGGATCCGTGGGTCGAGGACCGCGTACACGAGATCCGTGACCAGGTTGGCGACGACGACTCCCAGGGTGATGACCAGCAGGACCCCGAGAAGGACCGGATAGTCCCGGTCGGTGACCGCCTCGAACAGCAGACTGCCGAGGCCGGGCCAGTTGAAGACGGTTTCGATCAGCACGGACCCGCTGAGCGCGAAGCCGAGGTTGTAGCCGATCACCGTCACCACCGGCAGCAGGGCGTTCCGGAGACCGTGCCGGGTCACGACCGCTCGCTCGCTCATGCCACGCGCCCGCGCCGCGACGACGAAGTCCTTGCGCAGTGTCTCCAGCATGCTCGTTCTGGTGATCCTCATGTTCAGCGCGATGTAACGGCAGGAGAGCGCGAACGCCGGAAGCACCAGGTAGGTGGCGACCTCCGTCACCCGCGCGAAGCCCTCGCCGGGATTGCGGATACTGCCCATCCCGCCGGTCGGGAACCACCCCAGCCGCAGAGAAAGGAAGATGACGAGGATCTGGCCCAGCCAGAAGACAGGGATGGCATAGCCGGCCAGCGACACGAACTGGATGCCCGAGTCCAGGGTCGATCCCTGCCGGACACTCGCCAGGACACCGAGGAGCACGCCGGCGATCGCGGCAACCCCCATCGCCGTGATCACCAACAGCAGCGTCGGTCCGATCCTGGCCCCGATCAGGGAGGCGACCGACTCTCGGTGGGCGAACGAGTAGCCCAGGTCACCCTGTAGCAGGGACCGCAGGTAGAGAAGCAGTTGCTCGTAGAGCGGTTCGTCCAGCCCGTACTCTGCGCGCACGGCGGCGACATACTCCGGTGGCGCCGGAAAATCGCCGACCAGTGCCGTCACAGGATCGCCCGGCGCGAGCTGGACCAGCAGGAAGTTAATGCAGACGACTCCCAGGATCAGGGGCAACGCCTGCAGCAGTCGCACCGCGGCATATCCCATCAGCCGAGCCTGGTCACGCATCGGTAGAAGTCCTCTCGTCGATAGTGGCCACGTCGAGAAGCGCGTCGACCGAGGGCGACTCGTCGAGGCCGAGACACGTCGCCAGCAAATGCGCCGCCCGGTCCGGACCCAGGACGGGCGAAACCCACTCGTCGACCTTGCTCGCGAGGCACGCCTCATCGAGCACGCCGGTGCAGTCATCATGAGTCGGCGGAACGCCCCGAACGAGGTCGCGGCCGGCGACCGTGCGGATCCTCACCTGCGGCCCACACTCGTGGGCCGGCGACAGCACCACCTTGTCAAGGTGACGACGCACCGCGTCGTCCTGCCAGGCCGCACCGCGGTAGGCGTCGTTGACCCGGTCGCCGTACCGCAGCGCGGCGGAGACGGCGAAGGGGAGACTGAGCTGGGCCGAGATCGCGGTGGCCACCTGGTAGCTCCCGAACATCCGTAGCGCATGTGGCGGGCACTCGACCCGGACGGCCGCGACGTCGTCACCGGCCAGGTGCTCCTCCCGCATGAGCGCGAGAGTCGTGTCGATCGCCCAGTGCACCCCGCGGCACGCCGCGTGCCTCTTGAACCCCGCGGAAAGGATCGCGGGCTGTGTTTCAGGCCGCAGCGCGGTCTCGTCCAGGGTTCCCCCGGCCATGCAGTCGGCGAGTCCCCCGAAGCTCGCCTCGAAGATCTCCGCGGGCCCGGTGAAGCCCTCGGCCGCCAGGAGCGCCGACTCCACGCCAATCTGCGCTGCTCGCCCCGCGTGCAACCGCTTCGTCATCGCCCCGTCGGAGAGGAACGCCCACACGCCGCCGGTGCAGCTACCGGCAATGGCGAGCGCGTGGGCGCTCTCGCCGACATTCAGCCCCAGGAGCCGGGCGGCCGCTGCCGCCGCCCCGAACGCGCCGCAGGTGCCCGTGACATGCCAGCCTCGGTCGGTCTGCGCGCGGTACCCGCCCAGCAGGGCGGTGGCTCGACCGGCCGCCTCGTACCCGGCGATGACGGCGTCCAGGAACTCCGTCCCCGACGGCCGCACCACCTCGGAGAGCGCGAGGACCGCCGGGAGCACCACCGCCCCGGAATGACCGCAGCCTCCGAAGTCGTCGATTTCCAGGGCGTGCGCGGCTGTTCCGTTGCACAGCGCCGCCCCCGGCGCTGACCTGCGCTGGTCCGTGCCGACGACGACGGCCTGAGCGCCGGTGTCCCCGCGACCGACTGCGGCGCGAACCAGTTGTGCCTCCGTCGTGCCGGCCCCTGCGATCATGGCGGTCAAGGTGTCGACGACGGCCTGGCGGGCTCTGGTCCGCGCGTCCGTCACGGTCAGCCCTGCGGGCAGCGTCTCAGCCAACTGCTGGACCATCGTGTGCACGGCTTCAGTCCTTCGACGTCCGAGGTCTCGTCACTCGCTCGCGATGGAGACGGTCTCCCACCACTCCATCGAGTCGGGCGCCTTCCACATGCCCTCGACCTGCTCGCGAACCAGGTCCTTGGTGGGGTTCTCGTTGAGCACCAGGGTCGGCAGGTCCCGCGCCAGGATCTCCTGGACCTCGAAGTACGGCTTGGCCCGCTCGTCGTAGCCCGCGACGCTCTCGCCCTGCCGGAAGAGCTCGTCCACCTTCAGGTTCGAGTACCCGGAAGCGTTGGTGAACGGCTGTTTACCGATGGCGGAGGACACGTACAGCCGCTTGATCCCGATCGCCGGGTCGCCCAGGGTGGTGTAGCGCTGGACCGTGGCGTCGAAGTTCTTCTCGGCGAAGACCTTCTTGAGCATCACGGCGCGCTCGAGCGGCTCGAGCTTCACGGTGATGCCGACCTTGCCGAGGTGATCCCGCAGAATCTGAGCGACGTCGTTGAAGGCCGACTCCTCGGAGGTGAACGGGACGGTGATCGCGAACCGCTCGCCCGATCCTTTTCGGCGGTAGCCTGCGGCGTCGAGCAACTCCTCGGCGCGAGCCGGGTTGTGCGGGTACATGGTTCGGTAGTCGATGTTCGGGTTGTGTGCCCACTTGATCCGGGTATCGATGGCACTCACGCCAGGGTTGCTGTACCCGAGGAACACCTTCTCCACGATGAAGTCGCGGTCCAGGGCGAAGGCAACGGCCTGCCGCACTCGTGCGTCGTCGAACGGCGCCTTCGTGGTGTTGAAGATCAGTACGTAGTTCGCCGGGAAGTTCGTGTTCTCCCGGCCCTTGATGCCGGCAGCGCCCTTGAGTCTGTCGAAGGTCCGGATGTCGAGGGTGTAGTCCGTGATCACGTCGACCTCACCCGCCTCGAGCGCGGCGGCGGCGGACTGGGCGTCGGACATCGGCTGGAGGATCACCCGGTCGAGATAGGGCATCCCCTCCGAGGATCGCCAGTAGTCCTTGTTCTTCGTGAGCGTGATCTGCCGGCCGGTCTTCCAGGACTCGAACTTGAACGGACCTGTTCCGACCGGGTTCTCCTTGTTGCGCGGGTGGCGCAGGATCTCGTCGCCTTCCGCGTCACCGTAGACGTGCTTCGGAAGCACCGCCGCGTTCGAACATGTCAGGAGCGGCAGGAACGGACCGTAGGGCTCCGCCAGTTTGATGACCACCGTACGGTCGTCCGTCGCCTCGATCGAGGACACGTGCCCGAAGGCGTCCCCGGACCTCGGGTGGAACTTCGACGTGACGTTCGTGTAGGTCCAGACGACGTCGTCCGCGGTGAAGGGTTTCCCGTCGTGCCACTTGACGGCCTCGCGCAGGTGGAACGTGTAGGTCAGCTGGTCGTCCGAGATCTCCCAGCGCTCCGCGAGACCGGGTTGGACCTGCAACTTGTCGTCGAGACGGATGAGCCCTTCGAAGATCTTGCATCCGACGGCGAGATCCGGGTTGCCGGTGGTGAGGGCGGGGTTCAGGGTGGCGGGGTCGCCGGAGATGACCTGGATGAGGGTCTTCGAGTCACCCCCTGAGCCCTGCTGCCCTCCCGCCCCCGAACAAGCTGCGAGCATGAGGAGCGAGGCAAGCCCCGCCCCCACGGCTCGAAGAGCGGGCATGGTTGGCGACGGTCTGACGGATCCATCCCGTTGAGCTGACCTGACACGCATAGTCACGTCCTCTGATCCACTGTCCCGAAGGGGAACTCCTCAAATGGACCGCCGCTGATGCTGGTAACCCGGCGACGTTCGCGCTAAGTTATGACGCCATCCGGTCATCCAACAAGATGATATCTCGTATAGCTATCATTCATGTCGTGAATACATGGGGGGAGCCATGGACCTACGTCGCATAGATTTAAATCTGTTGGTGGTACTGGACACCATCCTGGCCGAGCAGCACATCACCCGGGCGGCCGCGAGGCTGGACATGAGCCAGCCCGCAGTCAGCAACGCGGTCAACCGGCTGCGACGCATGCTGGACGACCCGCTGCTGGTACGCACCGGCCGCACCCTGCAGACGACGCCGTACGCCGACGCGCTGCGCCCAAAGGTCCGCAGCATCCTGGCGGACATCGAGCAGACATTGACCACGCGCCCGACGTTCGAGCCCGCGTCCGACGCTCGAACGTTCTCCATCGCCGCCACCGACTACATAACGGTCATCCTCCTCCGGCATCTGGTCGGCATGCTCGCGAAGCAGGCGCCGAACATTCGACTCGTGGTCGGGCCCGTGCATGAGGACTACACCAGCCAGCTGCGGCAGGACCGGGTCGACCTGCTCTTCCTGCCGCAGGAAATCGCCACGTCAATCGGCCATTTCCCGGGGGAGTCGATCTTCGTCGACCACTTCGTGCTGGCGATGTGCAGGGAGCACCCGGCGCGGGGTACGAGCGACCCGCTCAGCCTTCTCGCGGATGAGCCCTATCTGGCCTGGCGAGCGCATGGTCCGAACTCCTTCGTCGACCAGCACCTGGATCGCCTGGGAATCGCCCGGCGCGAGGAGATGGCCACGGAGAGCCTCATGACCGCGCCCTTCCTGCTGCGTGGAACGCGGCTGGTGACGATGCTGCACGCCAGGTTGGCGAGAGAGCTCAGCGAGTCCGCGGGAATCGCGTTCATCCCACTCCCCCTCGATTTGCCCACAATCACCCAGCGGATGTACTGGCACTCCCGCCGTACCGACGACGTGGGCCACCAGTGGGTGCGCAGAACAGTCCGCGAGGTTGCGCACGAACTACGGGGCGAGGACTGACAGGGTCGGTCCACCTTCCTCATCCGTGGCCAGGCCAGCAGTGGCAATCAGCGGAACGAGGCGAAACCCTCAGACGGCTATTCGGCGCCACCCACCGGACCAGCCGGGATGCTTGGATTTCACGCCGAAGTCACGGTGCTTTCCGGAGTACCACGCGTCGAAGGTGTCGCCCTTGACGCTGACCGTGGTCTCCGCGGCCCGGTCACAGTCACACGGCTTGCCGTCGAGGATCACGTACGACCAGCCGTCGTCGGCGACCCGCTGCAGCGCCTCATGAAAGTCGGGCGCCCGCGCGGCGAGGACCGCAACTTCCTCGGCCACGTACCGATACGCGGTTGCCCGCGACACGCCGAACCCCGCGCCCAGCAGCGTCTTGTCCTCTGCCTTGCGGAACCAGATCAACACGAGCAACGTCTGGTAGAAGCAGGTCAACGCCCGTGTTCCACGTCGAGTGCCCCGGGCACACCGCTCGGCGGCCAACAGGCTGGCGAGGTAGCGCACCAGTTCCCTGGGCACGTCGACCTATTGGCGGGCCGCACGGAGCACGCGTAAAAAGACCAGCTCAGTGGCGCCTGAATTCGAGAACGGTGGTGGCCTCGCGGTGAGCAGTCCGTTGGCAGTCGCGGCCGCAGGAGCGGGCTTCGGCACCAGCAGACTCGGAGCCGGTCTGGTCATCGAGGCACCGACCACCCTGGTGCCCGGCACCTACGTGGGTACCACTACGTTCAGCGCGATCTGACCTGCGCCCACCACAGCGCGGGCGGGTGGCCACAGCTGTGGTCACCCGCCCGCGCTGTGTGTGCGGGAAGCACCGACCCGTGCGGAGAAGCCCGTCAGGAGTGTGGCACCGGCGATCGTGCATGCCACGAGGTCAGCTGTTGATAGGACGCCGCCGCCACCACGAGAAGGTCCTCCTCGAAGGCCCGGCCGATCAGCTGCATCCCGATCGGCAGTCCGTCTTCGGTGAATCCGGCTGGGAGGCTGATGGCGGGGAGTCCGGTCAGCGAGGGGATCGCATTGTAGCGCAGCACTCCCGTGATGACGTCCACCGTCTGCCCGCTCGGAAGCGTGATCTCCTCCGCACCGAGCGGGGGTGCTCCGAACTCGACGGTAGGCGTCACCAAGACGTCGAAGCTACGCAAGACGTCGTCCAGCAGCGACTGCAGATGGCTCCGGTAGCGCTGCGCTTGAATGTAGTGACTCGCCAGAAACAGCTCGGCGCCTTCCATGAGAGTACGTAGGTCGTCACCGTACTCGTCGGCGCGGGTGCGCAGCCACCGGCCGTGCGTCCCGGCGGGTTCTGCCATGTTGACCACCTTGAGCGCGGTGATGGCGTGCTCGAGGTCGTCGATGTGCACCGTCTCGACGACGGCGCTGAAGGAGCCCAACGGTGACAGGGCCGCGTCGAGCGCCTTCTGGACATCCGGGTCGGTAGGCCGGTCGGCGCCGGGGGCCAGCACGGCGACTCGAAGGTTGGTGGGTTCAGCCGGCCGGAGCGCGACCGGGCGCATGGACGTGGCCGGGTCCTTCGAGTCGTGTCCCGCGATCGCCCGCAGGATCGTCCCGCAGTCTTCGGCCGTACGCGCCAAGGGGCCTACGGTGTCCATGCTCCAGGCCAGGGGCGTGACACCGGAGTTGCTCACCCGACCGATGGTCGGGCGAATGCCGGTGACGCCGTTGAACGCCGCCGGGAGCCGGACCGAGCAACCGGTATCGGTGCCCAGGGCTCCGAAGACCTCGCGCGCTGCGACGGCGACCCCCGACCCACCGCTGGATCCGCCCGGCGAGCGGCCGACATCCCACGGATTCCGGGTGGGGCCGGTGTGCGGGTTGTACGTCGTGACCCCTTGGGCGAACTCGTGCATGTTCAGGCGGCCCAGGATCACCGCTCCCGCTCGCTTCAGCCGCTCTACGACGGTCGCGTCCGACGACGCGACGTCTCCCGCGAGAATCGCGCTGCCCGCCGCATTGACGTATCCGGCCTGCGAGATGTTGTCCTTGAGCGCGAGAGGGACGCCGTGCAGTTCGCCGAGCACATGCCCGGCACGTCGCATCGTGTCCAAGGCGTCGGCGACCTCCAGTGCCCGGGTGTGATCCACCTGGACGAAGGCGTTGAGCGTCTCGTCCAGTTCCTCGATGCGGTCCAGGCATGCCTGGGTGGCTTCCCGGGAGCTGACCTCGCCGCTGGCCAGCAGCGTGCGCAGCGTCACGATGTCGAGGTCGGCGACGGTGTGCGCACTCACTGCGGTGCCCGGTAGAGAGGAAGGTGCGGCCGGGAGTCGACGAACCGGCTCAGCTCGTTCGCCGCCGGTAGCAGGGACTCCAGGTGGGCTCGATCGACCCGAGCACGTTCGTCGGACAGGTCCAGATCCACGAGACGTGCCATGTCACGCACCAGCCGGTCCGCCGAGCTGAGCTCGTCGTCGGTGCTCATGAGGCTGCTGATGCCGCGAACGGGCCGAACTGCGCCGCGCTCCAGCCGGCGTCGAACGGAGCAATGGTGGCGAACCGCAGCCGCATCTCCGCGAACTTCCAGCGGCCGTCCTCGATGCGCATGGTGTCGTCGTACCATCCCGAGACCCAGTGGTCGCCCCTGCCGTTGACCGTCGACGGCTGCCACAGGTACCAGCGGACCTTCGCCGAGTTCCCGTCCTCGCTGAGCTCGATGTGCGGCGCCACGATGACATGGAACGCCCAACTCATCCGCCCCGCCGAGTCGGCGTAGAACCGCCTGAGCGCTTCGGTGCCCCGGTGCTCTCCGAAGCCGTGGTCGCCGATCCAGGCGCCGTCCTCGGTGAAGAGCTCCAGGTATCGGTCGGCGTCCGCGCCGGTGTCACACAGGTAGGCGTAGTGGGCCTTGAGCCGGCGGATCTCCTCATGGGACTCGAGCCTGCGGATCCGCTCCTCCAGAGCGATGGTCATGAGTGCGCTTCCTTTCTGCGATGAACTCGGGTGTGCGGGTGGGGTCACATCGTCTGGCCCTCGCCGCTGGTCAACCGGGACATGATCAGTGCGACGAGAATGATCACGCCGTACGCCGCATCGATCCAGAAGGACGGCACCTGGGAGAGGGTCAGCACGTTGGAGACGACTCCCAGGGTGAGGACACCGGTCAGCGCACCGAACATCGAACCCCGGCCGCCGTTGAGGCTGATCCCGCCGATGACCGAGGCAGCGACGGCGGTGAAGATCAGGTTCTGTCCTTGCACCGCGGTGACGGCACCGAGCCGGCCGGCCTGCATCAGGCCGGCGAGGGCGGCCATCGCCCCGCCGAAGACGAAGATGCCGAAGAGCACTCGCTGTACCCGGATGCCGGCGGCGCGCGCGGCGTCGGGATTGCCACCGATGGCGTAGATCGCCCGGCCGATCCGGTGGTAGCGCAGGAACACCCCCACACTCAGGAACAGGATGCCCGCGATGTAGACCGAGACGGGGATCCCCAGGACGGAGCCCGACCCGAGCCAGAGGATGACGTCGGGCAGCCCGAAGACGGTCTTGCCGCTTCCCACTCCGAGCACCAGGCCCCGCAACAGGATCATCATCGCCAAGGTCGCGACGAAGGCGTTCAGCTTCAGGTACACGATCAGGCCGCCGTTCACGGCACCGAACGCCACACCTACGCCCAGTGCTACCAGGATGCCCAGGACGGGGTTCAGCTCCACCCCGTAACCGCCCGTCGCCGCCGGGACCACCAGCAACGCCGCGACCATGGCCGACAAACCGAAGGTCGATTCCAAGGACAGGTCGATCCGGCCGACCAACAGCACAAGCGACAGCGCCACGACGACGACGGCCAGCTCAGAGGACTGCTGGAGCACATTGATCAGATTCCGGGCGGTCAGGAACCGGTCGTTGAGCACAGCGCCGACCACGACCGCCGCAACGAGAGCCGGCACCAGGGCGAAGTTCCGGAAGAACGGAACTGCGGCTGCCGGCCAGCCGCCGCGTTCGCGCCCGGGCAGGGCGGAGGCAGACGTCGAGGTGTACGCGCTCATGAGGGGTTCTCCACGTGTGTGTTCTGCTGACTCAGTCCTTCGATCGCTGCCACGAGCTCGGAGTCCTCCCATCCTGAGGTGAACTCGGCGGTAAAGCGGTTCTGCACGATCACGAGCACCCGGTCGCAGTAACGGAGCTCGTCGATCTCGTCTGAGACGACGATTGCGGCCCTGCCGTCCGCGACAAACTGCTCGACGCGGTGCATGAGAGCGTCACGCGAGGCGACGTCCACACCCTGCGTGGGACGCTCGAGCACCAGGACGTCCGGGTCCGATGCGAGGGCCCTCCCGACGACCACCTTCTGCTGGTTGCCTCCGCTGAGCGCCTTGACCGGGGTCTGCAGGTCGGAGGTGACCACCCCGCAGGAGTTGACCAGCTCCGCGGCGAGACGCCGCTGACGAGCGCGCCCGACGAATCCTGCCGGACCCAGTGCCGGCAAGACGCTCAAGGTGAGGTTCTCGGCGACGGACATCCCTGCCACGAAGCCGCTTCGGTGCCGGTCCTGGGGCACGAAGCCGATGCCGGCCTTGATCGCCGCGTCGACCCGGCCGAAGGGCAGGGCCACGCCACGCAGTGCCACGTTTCCCGACACGACCGGACGAAGGCCGGCGAGACTCTGGGCCAGCTCGAATCCGCCGGCTCCTGCCTGTCCCGCCACGCCTAGGATCTCCCCCTCGCGCAGCTGCAGATCCACTCCGGGCAGATCTCGTTGCCAGGTCAGGGCACGAACGTCGAGCAGGATCGGCGACGACTCCCCGGCTGCGCCGAGTCGCGCGGTGGGGGCTGCCGAGTCCTCGCCGACCATAGCCTCGATCACTTGATGCTCCGCGAAGGAGCTCAGTGCTCCTGCGGCGACCGTGCGCCCATTGCGCAGGATCGTCACGTCGTCGCAGACCTCGTACATCTCGGCGAGGTGGTGGGATATGTACAAGAAGGTGAGACCGGACTCGCGCAGCTGATTGAGGACCGACAGGAGCCGCTTGATCTCAGGCCCTTCGAGCTCGGCAGTCGGCTCGTCGAGGATCAACAGCGGAGTGCGGCGCTTCAGGGCACGGGCGATCTCGATGATGCGCCGCTGTTCGAGCCCCAGGTCTGCCACATCGGTGTCCACTGGAATCCGGATGTCCCAGCGCTCCAACTCCTCCCGAGCCTGCCGACGCATCCGCTTCCAGTCGATGGCGCCGAACCGGGTGGTCGGCTGCTCGTTGAGGAAGAGGTTCTCCGCCACGGAGGCGCCGGGGACGACCGACGGCCGCTGGTAGACGCACGAGACGAGCGACTTCCAGGCGTTGCGGTCGGCCACCGGCGGCACCGGTTCGCCGTCGATGCGCACGATCCCGCTGTCGGCGGACTCCAGGCCGGAGACGATCGACACCAGGGTCGACTTGCCGGCGCCGTTACGACCGACAAGAGCGTGCGAGCTGCCCCGCCGGACCGTGAGCGCGCCGTCGGCGAGCGCTTGAGTGGCGCCGTAACGCTTGGTGACCGCCTCGACATAGAGGGTGGCTGGGCCTGGGTCGTACTCCCCCGGCCCACCCTTCATCGCCATCGAGCTCACGAGTTCGCGTTGTTCCCGAACAGCGAGGCGTCGTCAACGTTCGCCTTCGTGACGAGAGGTGAGGGCAACAGGTCCTCCGGGTTGCCGTTGTTGACGACGATGGTGCTGTCGTGGTCGGTCTTGCCCTCCTCGAAGGTCTCCCCCTTCATCGCTCGGGCGAGGTAGTCGATGCCGTACTCGGCGTACTTGTCGATCGGCTGCGAGACCGTGGCGTCCAGGTATCCCTGCCGGATCTGGTCGAGACCGAAGGGGCAGCCGTCGATGGCGACGATGGAGATGTGCCCCGGCTCGCCGGCCTTCGTCAACTTGTGCGCACCCTTGAGCACGTTGATCACCGACGGCAGCAGGCCGCAGTCGGAGTGCACGTAGATACCCGTGATGTCGTCGTCGGCACTGATCACCGACTGGGTCTGGTTGGCGGCCTCGTCGGCGTTCCAGTGGGTGGGCTTGGACACGACGGCGATGCCGGGGAAGTTCTCCTTGATGCAGTCGTTGAAGCCGTTGGTCCGATCGAGGCCGTTGATGCTGGCCAGGTCACCTTGGAGTTCGAGCACCTTGCCCGCGCCGTTCAGCAGCCTGCCCATCTCCTCACACGCCGACTTGCCCATGAGCGCATTGTCTGCTCGGACGGTGATGGCCACCTTGCCACTCGACGGCGCGACGTCCGTCGCTACGACGGGCACGTCGTTGTCCTTCGCATAGTCGAGAGCGGGCGCGATCGCGTCGGAGTCGATCGGGACCACGATGAGCCCCTCGGCGCCGTTGGTGATCAGCGTTCGCACATCGGTGATCTGCCGGCCCGGGTCCTGCTTGGCATCGGTCGGTTCCAGCAGGCGCAGGCCCGCGTCCTTCGCCTCGGCCAGGGTCAGCTTCTGCTGAACGACATAGCCCTCCTGGGAGAGGAACGGCATCGCCAGTCCGATCGTTTTCCCCTCACTCGTGCCGGCTCCGTCACCGGATCCGTCGTCCGATCCGCAGGCGCTCAGCATCAAGGCGCCGGCCGCGATGAACGCCACCAGGGCCCCGGGTCGCTTGATTCTCAACATGTCACTCCTTGGGTGTGTGCCGAGATCACAGGAACTGCTCGAAGCCACTAGGGCCTCGTGTCGATGGCTCACTCTTCGACACCGCCTGTCGTCCTGTCAATAGTTTGTTCTTATGTCTTTACTTAGCTAGCAGTGAGGAAGGCGAAGCACTTAGCTAGCAGTGAGGGAGGCGAAGCGCTTAGCTAGCAGTGGGGAAGGCGAAGCCGGTGCTGCCCCTGTCTGCACGTTCAGGCCACCTCGTGGTGACGACCTTGGCCTGGGTGTAGAACCGCACGCCCTCGGGCCCATGGATGTGGTGGTCGGCGAAACGCGAGTCCTTCCATCCACCGAAGGAGTGGAACGCCATCGGGACGGGCACCGGCACGTTGACACCGACCATCCCTGCCTTGACCTGCCGTTGGAAGGTCCGGGCAACCCCACCCGAGGCGGTGAACACCGCCGTCCCGTTGCCATAGGGATTGGCGTTCACGAGTTCCAACGCCGTGCCTAGACTCGGCACCCGCAGGACGCAGAGCAACGGTCCGAACACCTCGTCCTGGTACGCGCTCATCGTGCTGGAGACCTGATCAAGCAAGGTAGGACCGACGAAGAAGCCCTCGTCGTGGCCTGGAACCGTCGTGCCTCGCCCGTCGACCACCACGTCGGCACCGTCCCGCTCCGCCTCGTCGACGTACCCGACGACGCGGTCACGGGCAACCGGGGAGATCACCGGCCCGAGGTCGGAGTCAGGCGAGGTGCCGGGGCCCACCCTCAGGCCGAGGGTGAGGTCACGGATCTTCGCGACGAGTTCGTCGGCGATGCCACCGACCGCGAGAACGGCCGAGATGGCCATGCATCGCTGACCCGCCGAGCCGTAGGCGGCCGCGAGGATCTGGCGCGCCGCGTGGTCGAGATCGGCGTCGGGCATCACCACCGCGTGATTCTTCGCGCCCCCCAGCGCCTGTACCCGTTTCCCCGCCGCGCTGGCGGTCTGGTGGACGTAGCGGGCCACCGGCGTCGACCCGACGAACGAGACCGCGGCGACGTCCCGGTGCCTCAGCAACGCATCCACCGCGACTCGGTCACCATGGAGCACGTTGAAGACGCCGGCCGGTAGTCCCGCTTCGGCGTACAAGCGAGCGATGAGGTCGGAGGCGCCCGGTACCCGCTCGGACGGTTTCAAGACGAACGTGTTGCCCGTGGCGATCGCGATCGGGTGCATCCACAACGGGACCATCGCCGGGAAGTTGAACGGAGTGATCCCGGCCACCACGCCGAGCGGCTGCCGGAACGTGAACGTGTCCACACCGGTCGAGACCTGATCGCTGTACTCGCCCTTGAGCAGCTCGGGGATTCCGCACGCGAACTCCACCACCTCGCGTCCGCGCACGACCTCTCCCCGCGCGTCGTCGATCGTCTTCCCGTGTTCGGCGGAGATCACCTCCGCGAGGTCGGTCTCATGCTCCACGAGGAGCTGGCGGAACGCGTACATGACCCGGGAACGTGCCGTGACCGACGCCTCCGCCCACGACTCGTAAGCCTTGGCGGCGCTTGCCACCGCAGCGTCGGCATCAGCCTCCGAGGCGAGTCTGACCCGGCGCGTCGTCGCACCCGTCGCCGGGTCATAGACGTCCGCGACCCGATCGCCCTGTCCTGCGTACCTGCTGCCGCCGATGATGTGGTCGTACGTTGTCGTCTCGATCGCCATCAGAGCATCCTCACCGCGGCGTCGACCGCCGACTCGACGTCGCCGTCGGCTGGGTAGAGCATCGACCTGCCCACGACCAGGCCACGCACGTTCGGACTCTCGAGCGCTGCGGACCAGGAGTCGAACTGCGCGGCCTGGTCCGGCCCCACCTCGCCGCCGAGCAACAGCACAGGCATGGTCGTCGAGGACAGCAGGGCCTCCATGTCGGCTACCACCGGCAGCTTCAACCATGTATACGCCGAGGTGGAGCCGAGGCCGGCCGCGATCGTGGCCGCCCGGATGGCCTCCGTCACGCTCAGGTCATTGGCCAGCCGTCCGTTGGCCCGCCGGGAGATGAAGGGCTCGATCATCGCCATCAGACCGTGCCGGGCAAGGTCGTCGACGGCTGCGCCGCACGCGTGGAGGGTCGATGGCGTCGCCAGGTCCTCCGGATCGATGCGAAGCAGCATCTTCCCGCCTTGGAGTCCGGCCGCGGCTATGGCGTCGGCAGAGTAGCCGGTGAATCGATCGTCGATCTCGAACGACGTGTTGGCGATGCCACCACGGTTCATCGAGCCGATCACGACCTTGCCTTCGAGCGCACCCAGGAGCAGAAGGTCTTCGATCACGTCCGCGGTGCCGAGGACGCCGTCGACACCACTGTGCGCAAGCGCACGCACGAGTCGGTCGAGCAGGCCGACCCGGTTCGCCATGGCCAGAGCGTCGGAGCCGGCGCCCAACGCACCGCGCGCCGGATGATCGGCGGCGACCATCATCAGTCGCTTCTCACTACTCCGCCAGAGCTGCGGCATGGCGCGCTGGGCGAGGAGCTGCTTGATCCGCCCCGGATCCGTTGCGCGCATGCGAACGAGATCGCGCACTTCATCAATTCCTACCACCGTCATATGCACTCCGTCCGAGTCAGGCTTCTGGGGTTGGCGCAAGGAGATCGGCGAGCACCGGCATCTCGTCGGCGCATCCGAGACGACCGACCACGTGGGCCCCGGCGCGACCGGCGATCTCGAGCATCTCCACGAGTTCCCAGCCGTGCAGGAGCCCGTGGCATACGACTCCGCCGAACGCGTCCCCCGCCCCGAGTCCGTTGACCACGGCCACGGGCGTCACGGCGACGTGGACGACGTCGCCGGCTCGCGAACCGAGCACGCCATCCGGCCCTTGCTTCACGATCGCGAGTTCGACGCCGCGTTCGTGGAGGCGGGCCGCCAGTTCCTCCGGACTCCCGGGGCCTACGGCGACCGCACACTCCTGGGTGTTGCCGAGAGCAACGTCGACGTAGGGCAGCAGCTCCGCGATCCGTGCCGCCGCCTCATCCGGCGACGGCCAGAAGGTTGGGCGGTAGTCGAGGTCGAGGACGGTGAGCCCCGGCCGGTCCCGCCGGGCACGCGCGATCGCATGGTGAGCGCTCCGGCTGGGCTCACGACTCAACCCGCTGGCCGTCAGCCACAGCAGTCGAGCCTCGCTGATCGCGGCACGATCCAGGTCGTCCTCCCCGATCATCAGATCCGGCGCGACAGGCGCCCGGTAGAAGTACAGCGGGAAGTCGTCGGGCGGGAACAGCTCGCAGAACGTGATCGGCGTCGCCAGGTCCGGCACCGTCTTCACGAACTCCGTCGCCACGCCGAAGCGCTCCAGGGCACGGACGGCGAAAGAGCCGAACGGGTCGCCCCCGACACCCGTGACGACCGCCGCCCGATTGCCGAGCCGGGCCGCAGCAACCGCGACGTTGGTGGCAGTGCCACCCAGGAACTTGCGGAAGGTCTCCACCTCGTCGAGCCCGACGCCGGACTGCTCGGGGTACAGGTCGACACCGATCCGTCCTACAGTGACGACGTCGTACTGGTCGACGTGTTTGTCTTTACATTCAGGCACGATCGCAAGTCTCACCGACCACCCCCGCCGCTGTCAAGCTTTGTCCTTACATAAGGACTTCCAGGCATGCCGGTCGGTATGCTGCACTCGTGACCAACCCGCTTCAGATCGTCGTCGACCGCTCGAGCCCGATCCCGCTGTACTTCCAGGTGGCCGAGCAGATCGAGGCCGCCATCAATCAGGGCGTGCTCGCCCCGGGCGAGAAGGTCGAGAACGAGGTCACGCTTGCCGCAGAGTTGGGCCTGTCGCGTCCCACCATGCGACAGGCGATCCAGACGCTGGTGAACAAGGGCCTGGTCGTGCGAAAGAGGGGCGTGGGCACGCAGGTCGTACAGAGCAAGGTGCGTCGCTCGGTCGGGCTCACCAGCCTGTACGATGACCTCGCCTCGGCGAACCAGGATCCGCGCAGCGACATCCTGCGCCTGGAGCGGATCGTCGCCGATGAACCGGCGCGCACGGCCCTCGCGCTCAATCCCGGCGACAAGGTCTGGCATCTGAGGCGGCTACGTTTTATCGGCGAGGAACCGCTAGCCATCATGACCAACTACATCCCGACAACGGTTGCGGATCTGGAGTCGTTCGACCTCGAGAACGGCGGACTGTACGGCTCATTGCGCCAACACGGCGTCCATATGCAAGTCGCCCGTCAACGCATCGGAGCCAGGCGCGCCGAAGGCGACGAAGCGCGCCTCCTCCGCCAGGCACGTGGCGCGCCTCTGCTGACCATGAGCCGCACCAGCTACGACAGTGCCGGAAGGATCGTCGAGTACTGCAACCACGTATACCGACCCGACCTCTACTCGTTCGAGACCACACTCGTCGACCGCTGATTCCCTCTAGAGGATCGGTTGTCAAGGGGTGTAGTTGCTTGACTGTCTGTGACGGTGTCACGGAGGATTCGTGTGGGGAAAGTCGCCTCGTTCGTACGCTTCGAGCGTCTTTTTGGTCATGTCCCGTGAGGACTTGTTGAGGGCCTTCCCCGCCCTGCGTTTGCTGCTGCGCCGCCTGCGGCGGATCTCCTCGGTCACGCCTGCGTTCCGCAGCTTTGCTTCGATATAGAGCGACCGGCAATAGGTGTCATCTGAGTCTGCGAGTGGTGGGTCGGGCGTCCCAGCGGTAGAGGGTTCGGGCTCGAGTGATGAGTTGACGGAT
>NZ_JBICUP010000063.1:0-32568 GCF_043198215.1 Micromonospora sp. NPDC048830 | reverse complement strand
CGCGGCCGGGCTTGGTCGTGTACGGACGTGGAGCCCGGCACCTGTGGGCTGCGAAGCGTCAACCACCCGGCGTGCCGCATGAGCGCCGCCAGGAACCTGCCCTCTTCAGGGGGCAGAGGAAGTCAAACCTGCAACGGCACGGGCGCGCAGCAGTTCACCCTCAACGCCGCCGGCGACCTGGTCAACCTCCGGGCCAACAAGTGCGTGGACATCAAGGATTGGAACGGCGGCGACGGCGCGCGGCTGCAGCTGTGGGACTGCGCCGGCACGGCAAACCAGAAGTGGCGCAAAGGCTGACCGCCTTCCTGGCGATCCTGGCCCCGTCGGGTCCGTGGAGTTTGCTCACCCGGGTCGGGGGAAAACGCGGCGGAGCGGTTCGGCCGGTCCGCGGCCGGCTCCCGCCGGCGAACCCCGAGGAGGAGCGAGGATGACGACCGGGGCCAGGAAGCACACCGGGGCGAGGAAGGCCCCGACGAACCGGACGGCGGCGGCGAAGAAGGTCGCGGCGGCCACGAAGCGGGCGACCGGCGCGAGCGCGGCCAAGACCCCCGGCGAGAAGCCGACGGCGACCACCGCCCGCGTCGCCCGGAAGAAGGACACCGCCGGCACCACCGCGACGCCCACCCGCAGGCCGACGGCGAAGGCGGCCGCCGCCAAGAACGCCCCGCCGAAGCCCCCGACGGCCACGCGGGCCGGCGTGCGGAAGGCGACCGCGAAGAAGGCCGCCCCCGCCCGGGCCCGCACCACGTCGGCGACCCCGGCCCCGGCGAGGAAGGCGACGACCATGGAGTCGTTCGGCAACCGGCGTACGGCCCGCAAGGCCTGACGATCCGGTGGCACGGACGTGCCGGGTACGCGGGCCGCGCCCACGTACCCGGCGTCCGGTGGTGGTGCTAGAGGCTCCGGACCCGAACGTCACGGAACTCCATCAGGTCGTTGGTGCCGTGGTTCTGCAACCCGATGAACCCGCTGAGGAACTGGCGCAGGTCCGTGGGCGGGTCGCCCGCCCGGGACGACGACTTGCCCGGGGTGTTGTCGAACTCGTTGATCACCACACCGTTGCGGATGATCGTGTAGTGCTGCCCGACGGCGCGGATCTCGTAGTCGTTCCACCGGCCCTTCGGGGTCGCCCCGGCCTGGTCCAGCGAGTTCGGGTCGAAGTTGTAGACCGAGCCGGTCTTCTGCGGCTCGCCCGTGGGGCCGTCGTAGAGCTGGATCTCGTGGCCGCAGTAAATCGCCACCCACGCCTGCGAGCTGCGCGCCGACCCGACCGTCCCGCAGCTGCCGGCCGGCCGGTCGTCCAGCGGCGTACGCGGGTCGGGGAACCGGATGAACGCGCCGCTGTTGGCGTAGGTGCCCTCCGGCGAGACGTCGCGGAACTGCAGCCGCAGGGAGAAGTCGGCGAACTCGTCCTTGGCGTACCAGAGCATGCCCAGCCCGCCCGAGGTGCGCATCGACCCGTCGGGCCGCAGCGCGAACGACCCGCCCGGCGCCTGCCGCCAGTCGGCGAGCGAGCCGGCGGTGCCGTCGAAGATGGGCCGGTAGCCGGCGACCTTGCCGATCTCCGACTGGGCCGCCGCCTTCTGCAGCGTCTGCGCCTCGCCCCTGTCGACCACGCCGTCGGCCCGCAGTTCGGTCACCACCTGGGCGACGTGGCTGACGAACTGGCCGTGGTTGGACCACAAGCGCTCGTCGTCGATCAGGTCGTTGATCGTGCAGTTGCCGCCGGCGACGTGGTTGGCCACGCCGGTGTCGGTGTCGAGCAGCCGCACCGTCTGCCGGCTGTCCGGCGCGGCGCACCCGACGACGACCTGCACCTTGCCGGTGGCGACCTCGCCGTCGGCGTAGGTGACCTTCACCGTCGCCTGGTAGGTGCCGTAGTCGGCGTACGTGTGGGTGGGGTTGGCCTCCCGCGACGGCGCGCTGCCGTCGCCGAAGTTCCACTCCCACGCCACGCCGCCGGCCTTCGCGCTGGAGAACGCGATGGTCTTCGGGCTGCTCTGCGCCACCGCGCGGGCGGCGGCGTCGTTCGGGTTCGGCGTCGCCGGCCCGCCGGTGTACGCCACCCGGATCAGCTTCTGGTTGGCGTGCAGGCTGAAGAAGCCGCCGGCGTAGTCCAGCAGGTACAGCGCGCCGTCCGGGCCGAACTTGGCGTCCATCCAGGACTGGAGCTGGGTGGCGCCGTTGCCCGAGCGGATGATGCTGCGCAGGTCCTCGGCGAAGGCCGGGGGGCCGTTGCCGGCGACCCTGCTCTTGTCGACGGTCACGGCGACGCGGTTGTTGGCGTTGGACTGGTCACCGATGAACCACTTGTCGTCCCAGTACTCCGGCCACGCCACGCCGCTGTCGACGTCGACGTTCTCCCGCTGGTACGTCGGGCCGTCCATGATGGCCTGGCCGCCGCCCTTGAGGTACGGCTGGGTGAACGTCTCGGCCCCGAGCTGGTACGTCGGCAGGTTGCTGCCGTCGGTGCGCTTCGGGAAGACGGGGCCGCCGCCCTGGGGCGAGTACCAGATCATGTTGTCCCGGGCGGGCGGGATGTCCACCAGGCCGGTGTTGCGCGGCGAGGTGTTCTTCAGGTTGTCGCAGTCGTACCAGCCGGCGAGCACGGTGGCGTCGGTGTTGCTGCGGTCCCGGTAGGGCTGCCGGTTGCCCATGCAGTACGGCCAGCCCTGGTTGCCGGCGGACGTGATGATCGTCGCCGTCTCGTACTTCGCCGGGCCGAGGTCCGGGCTGGGGGCGCCGGCGTCCGGTCCGACCCACGCGGCGGTGAGCCAGTCGTTGACCGGGTCCCAGGCGATGCGGGCGATGTTGCGTACGCCCATCACGTAGATCTCCGGGCGGGTCTTGCCGCCGCCCTCCTCACGCCCGGTGAACAGGTTGCCCTGGGGGATGGTGTACGTGCCGTCGGGCTCCGGGTGGATGCGCAGGATCTTGCCGTTGAGGTCGTTGGTGTTGCCGGAGGTGCGCCGGGCGTCCTGGAACGAGACGCCCTTGTAGTCCTGCGTCCAGTTGTTGCCGGCGTACCCGTTCGAGCCGCCGGAGGAGTTGCTGTCCCCGCTGCCGATGTACAGGTTGCCGGACTCGTCGAAGGTCATGCCGCCGCCGGCGTGGCAGCAGCTGTGGATCTGGGTGTCCCAGTGCAGCAGGTCCTTGCGGGTGCCCTGGTCGATCGTCTGCCGCGCGGCGTCGTAGGTGAACCGGGAGACGGTCCGCTGGCCGATGCGTCGGTCCCGGTCGATCGACTCGTGCGGCATCCAGTAGACGTAGACCCAGCCGTTCTGCGCGAACTTCGGGTCGAGGGTGATGCCGACCAGGCCCTCCTCGTTCTTGACCAGCTCGCTGCCGCTGCCCCGGTTGCCCATCACGGCGAGGGTGGTCAGCAGCTTGACCTGCCTGGTCTTCGGGTCCCACTGGTGGATCGTGCCGCAGCCGAGGCCGACCTTCGGGTCGTCCCAGCTGACGACCGGCCCGGAGGGGCACGCCGCCTTGCCGATGTAGAAGACCTTGCCGTCGGGGGCGATGGTCAGGCCGTGCGGCTCGCCGATCTGGTCGAGCTGGCCGGGCTGGTTGGCGGCGGTCAGCCGCTCGATGCGGTAGTTCGCGGCGATGGTGGCCTGGCAGTCGCCGCGCACCATGCCGGTGGCCCACCTGATGGCGCCGAGCAGGTGGCCCTGGAACCGGGTGTCGCTGGTCCAACTGGCCTCGGTGCGGCCCATGCCGGTGTAGAACGACCGGCCGCCGTCGTAGTCCTGGCACCAGGAGACCGGGTGGAACGCCCCGTTGCCACTCAGGCCCGCGTTGTACGTCCGCTCCTCGACCTGGGCCACCGTGTGCACGCGGCCGACGGGGCTCGGGTCCCAGTTGATCCACTGGTCGGAGCGGGTCCAGGTCAGCGGCATCCCCGCGTTGGCCGGGTGCTGCCGGTCGGTGAGGTCGACCGTGGCCTGCTGCACGGTGTTCTCCGGCGGCGGGCCCGCGTCGGGGCCGATCAGCCACAGCTCGGCGAGCTGGACCAGCGGCTCCCCGCTGTTGGCGGTGACGTTCAGCCGGTAGTGCTGGAACGCCCTGGGGTTGTCGATGGTGAACTGCCGGGTCTGGAACCGCTGGGGGAAGGTCTCCCCGGAGCGGGTGTCCAGGTCGGTCCAGGTGCTGCCGTCCGCGGAGCCCTGCAGGGTCCAGTTCTTCGGGTCCCGGCCCGGGGAGTCGTTGGCCGAGGTCAGCGCGTACTGGCGCACCGCGACCGGCTTGGCCAGCTTCGCCGACAGCCAGCCCGTCGGGGCGAACGTCAGCCACTTGGTGCTCGTCGACCCGTCGATCGCCTTCGCGGCGGTCTCGTTCGGCGGGTTCTCGCCGCTCGCCGCGGCCGAGACGGGCTTCTCGGCGTTCGGCAGGCCGGCCGCCGGGCGGGTGCCGATCAGGCCGGTGAACCAGGCGGAGCTGGGCTGGGCGCGGGCGGCGTCGTGGACGCCGACGAACCCGCCGCCGCCCTTGACGTACGCCTGGAACGCGGCCTCCTGGGCGTCGTCCAGCGTCACCCCGTTGGCGGAGAGGAACACCACGCCCCGGTAGCGGGCGAGGTTGCCGAACGTGAACACGCCCGGGTCGGCGGACGCGTCGACGGCGAATCCGTTGCTGGCGCCCAGGTCCCTGATCTTGGCGACCGCCCGGGCGACGGGGTCGTCCTGCTGGTCGACGGGGCCGTGGAAGACCAGGACCCGCACGTCGGCCGCCGCCTCGGCGGACGGGGCGCGCTCCGGCGTCGGGCTCGCGGCCTGGGCGGGCATGGCCAGCAGGCCGAGCGCCAGCACGGCGCTCGACGCGAGGGCGCCGGCGCGTCTCGGCAGCCCGGCGCGGCCCCGGCGGGCCGGCCGGATGGGAGGTGGTTGAGCCATCTCGACTCCTTCACGGGTGGGTGTGGTGGAGATGCGTGGTTCGGCCGGCCGCCCGGGGGCGGCGTGGTGGGATCGGCCGTGGGCGGGGTCGCGACGCGGCCCCGCCCGGGGCCCGCTCAGCTGTGCTGGTGCTGCGCCGTCGCGCCGTCGGTACCGGCGGCGCCGGTCGTGCCGGTCGTGCCGGCCGTGCCGGCGGCCGTCGAATGGGAGTGGTCGTGGCCCGGGGGCATCGCCCCGGACTCGTCGAGGACGTGCAGCATCGTCGACATGCCGCCGTCGGAGTGGAACTGCATGTGGCAGTGCAGCATCCAGTGCCCCGGCCCGACCGAGTCGCCGGCCGTCACCTGGAACCCGAACGAGTCGCCGGGCCCGAGCGGCTTGTTGTCGATGATCTTGGTGTCGTCGACGAAGGGCTGGCCGTTGCTCTTGCCCAGCAGCCCCGTGCGGGTGTCCGCCCAGGAGTGGCCGTGCAGGTGGAAGGTGTGCATGTCGTTGCCGATGCCGACGACGACGAACTCCACCTGCTCCCCCTTGCGGGCGACCAGGCAGGTCGGCCCGGGCTGCGGGTTCTGCTGGTCGCACGTGTCGGTGGCCGCGCCGCGGCGCAGGTTGATGCTCTGCCGGTCGCCGAACACCACCGTGTACGTGCGGTCCGGCTTCGGGTCACCGGGCCGCCGCACCACGAGCCCGCCGAACAGGCCCGCGCCCAGGCCCTGCGTGCCGTGCGGGCCGCCGACGACGTGGTCGTGGTACCACCAGTAGCCGGCGGTGCCCAACGCCCCGGTCCTGTTGTTGCGCGGCTGCGCGTACCAGGTGTACGTGCGCGACTGGCCCGGCGGGACGAACGACCCGCTCTGCACGGTGCCGTCGGAGAGCTGGGTGTACTTGACCCCGTGCACGTGCAGCGAGACGCCCAGCGGGTGCGCCGGGTCGGTCCGCAGCTGTTCGAGGGTCGCGGCGGGCACCATGTTGGTCAGCGTGATGGCGAGGCACTCCCCCTCGGTCATCTCGATGGTGGGCCCCGGGTAGGAGGCGTTCTGCGGGGTGGTGCCGTAGCCGAGGCGGATCTGCGTGCCGTCCTTCGGCAGCTCCACCGCGTACAGCTGCATGCTGCGGTCCGGCTTCGCGCAGCCGTCCGGCCGTTCCGCCGAGAACATGCCCGTGCGCGCGGCGGCCAGCCCACCGGCCCCGACGAGGGTCAGCGCGACGGTGGCGGCCACCACCAGCAGCCGGCGCGCGCTCGACCGGCGGCGCTCGGGCCCGGCCGTGGGGGTCGGCTCGGCCGGTGGGTCGTCCTCGCGCAGCCGCCAGGCGCTCACCGGTTGCCCCGCAGGTCGACCATGCGCCGGTAGCTGCGCTCGGCGGCACCCAGCGAGCCGGGCGGGTTGGGCTGGGCGTTCGGGCCGCTGTCCTGCTCCCACAGGTAGGTGAACCGGCCGCCGCCGTCGAGCTCGGTGAAGAACTCGGCGAACGGGATCGACCCGGCGCCGAACTCGACGTCGGCGTACGAGTTGCCCTGCTGGGGGTTCTCGAACGGGACGCCGTCCTTGACGTGGAACAGCGGGTAGCGGTGCGGCTGGGCCTTGACGTAGTCGACCGGGCGGAAGCCGGGGTACTTGCGGGCCCCACCGTACGCCCACAGGATGTCCATCTCCAGGAACACGTACCGGGGGTCGGTGAGCTCCAGGAACAGGTCGTACAGCCGCACGTCCGGCCGGTCGACCGCGAAGCTGAACTCGATCGTGTGGTTGTGCTGGTAGAGCTTGATCCCGCGGGCCGCCGCGGCGGCGCCCCACGCGTTGAACTCCGCGGCGGCGGCCTGGTACCCGGCGATGGTGCGGTTGCCGGTCGGGGCCTGGGCGGTGCCGAGGGCCGGCATGCCGAGGGTCTCCGCGACGTCCAGCTCCCACTCCAGGTTGTTGCGGAAGTCGCCCAGCCCGCGGTGGCTGCCCGCCGCCTTCAGCCCGTTGTCGTCGAGCAGCCGCCGGATCTCGGCCGGGGTGATCGGGCCGACGGCGCCCTGGGTGTAGCCGGCGAACTCCACCTCCCGGTAGCCGATGCGGGACAGCTCCTCGAAGACCCGCGCGAAGCCGAGCTGCGCGATCTTGTCGCGCACGCTGTAGAGCTGGATGCCCAGGTGCCCGCGCGGGATGAGCCGACCGTTGGAGTCGCCCGCCGCCGCGGCCGGCAGCGCGCCGGTGAGGCTCGCGGCGCCGACCGCGACGGTGGACCCGGCGAGCGCGCGTAACAGCGCCCGGCGGTCGATCCTGTTCTTCGCCATGGTGGTGGTTCCTTTCCAGGGGGTTTCAGCAGCAGCTGCTGGAGGAGGCGGACGGGGTCCCGTTCGGGCAGCACGGGGACAGCGGCGCGATGCGGACGTCGCGGAAGCTGACGACGTCGCCCGTGCCGTGGTTCTGCAGGCCGACGTAGCCGCGGGCGGCCTGCCGGCCGGCGCCGCCCGGGTCGTCCGCCCGGGGTGGCGTGAACACCGCGTCCGGCCGGTTGACGTACTCGTTGATCAGCTCGCCGTTGCGGAAGACCGAGTAGTGCTGCCCCACCACCCGGATCTCGTAGTCGTTCCAGGCGCCCTTCGGCGCGACGTGCGCGCCGGTCAGGTCGACCCGGTCGAAGCCGTACACCGATCCGCTCTTGTACTGGTCGCCGTCGGTCCGGTCGTAGATCTGCAGCTCGTGGCCGTACTTGATGGCCACCCACTCGGGACGGGACTCGGCGGGGTGCCCGTGCACGTCGGGGAAGCGGACGAAGACGCCGCTGTTGGCCCGGCCGTCGCCGGGCGCGTCGTCGCGCCACTGGAGCTTGAGCGAGAAGTCGCCGTACTCCTTCGCGGGGAACCACAGCATGCCGAGGCCGGGAACGGCGCGGCTGGTGACGGACCCGTCGGCGTTGCGGGTGAAGCCGCCCGCCCCGACGTGCTCCCAGCGCTGGAACGACGCCGCCGAGGAGTCCAGCAGCGGCTGGTACCCGCTCTTCTCGTCGGGCTTGCCGACGCCCGAGCGGCCGGCCGCGCTGGCCAGGCGCCCGTGCTCGGCGTGGCTGAGCACGCCCAGGTGGTGCAGGTGCTCCGCCACCTCGTTGACGTGCTTGACGAACCGGCCGTGGTGGGGCCACGGCTTCTCGTCCTCGATGGCGTTGTTGATCGTGCAGCCGTCCGCGACGACCCGGTTGGGCACGCCGCTGTCCACCGTGCCGAGCCACACCGTCGGCCGGGTGTCCGGCACCGGGCAGGCAGGCGCCGGCCCGCTGGCCACGACGGTGAAGGTGACCGACGCGGTGCCCGAGGTGTTGCCGGCGCGGTCGATCGCCCGGTAGCTGAGCGTGTGCTGGCCGGGCCGGTCGACGGTGACCGGCATGGTGTAGCGGGCGTACGCGGCGCCGTCGAGGGCGTACTCGATCCGGTCCACGCCCGAGCCGGCGTCGGCGGCGGAGAGGATGACGGTGGCGCTGCCGACGTACGCGCCGTCGTCGTCGAGCTGGCCGGTCACGGCGGCCGTGGCGGTGGGCGGGGTGGTGTCGGGCGCCGGTGGCTCGACGACGGTGAACGACACGCTCTGCGGCGTCGAGGTGTTGCCCGCCTTGTCCGTGGCCCGGTAGTTCACGGTGTGCTGGCCCGGCTGGTTGACGGTGACCGGCGCCGCGTAGGCGGCGTACGGCTGCCCGTCCAGGGAGAACTCGATCCGGTCCACGCCCGAGCCCGCGTCGGTCGCCGACAGCGTCACCGTCGCCGACCCGACGTACGCCCCGGCGTCGTCCCGCTGCCCGGTCACACTGGCCGTGGGCGTCGGCGGGGTGGTGTCCGCCGGCGGCGCCTGCACCACCGTGAACGACACCGACTGCGGCGCCGACGTGTTACCCGCCTTGTCAGTAGCCCGGTACGCCACCGTGTGCTGCCCCGGCTGGCTCACCGTCACCGGCGCCGAGTAGGCGACGTACGCCCCGCCGTCCAGGGAGAACTCGACCCGCTCGACGCCCGACTCCGTGTCCGAGGCGGAGAGCGTCACGGTGGCCGCGCCCACGTACGCCCCGGCGTCGTCCCGCTGCCCGGTGACACTGGCCGTGGCCGTCGGCGGGGTGGTGTCCACCGGCGGGGTCTGCACCACCGTGAACGAGACGGACTGCGGCGTCGAGGTGTTGCCCGCCTTGTCCGTGGCCCGGTAGCTGACCGTGTGCTGGCCCGGCTGGTTGACGGTGACCGGCGCCGAGTAGGCGGCGTACGGCTGCCCGTCCAGGGAGAACTCGATCCGGTCCACGCCCGAGCCCGCGTCGGTCGCCGACAGCGTCACCGTCGCCGACCCGACGTACGCCCCGGCGTCGTCCCGCTGCCCGGTCACACTGGCCGTGGCCGTCGGCGGGGTGGTGTCCACCGGCGGCGCCTGCACCACCGTGAACGACACCGACTGCGGCGCCGACGTGTTACCCGCCTTGTCAGTAGCCCGGTACGCCACCGTGTGCTGCCCCGGCTGGTTCACCGTCACCGGCGCCGAGTAGGTGCCGTACGCCCCGCCGTCCAGGGAGAACTCGACCCGCTCGACACCCGACTCCGTGTCCGAGGCGGAGAGCGTCACGGTGGCCGCGCCCACGTACGCGCCGTTGTCGTCGCGCTGCCCGGTCACCGCGGCCGTCGCGGTGGGCGGGGTGGTGTCCGTCGGCGGCGGCTCGACGACGGTGAACGACACGGACTGCGGGCTCGACGTGTTGCCCGCGTTGTCGGTGGCCCGGTAGCTCACGGTGTGCTGACCCGGCTGGTTCACCGTCACCGGCGCCGAGTAGGTGCCGTACGCGCCGCCGTCCAGGGCGTACTCGACGCGCGCCACCCCGGACCCGCTGTCCGTGGCCGACAGCGTCACCGTCGCCGACCCGACGTAGGCGCCGTTGTCGTCGCGCTGGCCGGTGACCGTGGCGGACGCGGTCGGCGGGGTGGTGTCCGAGCCGCCGCCGCTGACGACCAGGAGGCCGGTCATCCCGCCGTGGCCCGGGATCGCGCAGAAGTAGCGGTAGGTGCCCGGCGAGAGCACCACGTCGACCGTCCACCGTCCCCCGTTGGCGTCGGTCGGGTCGGCCAGGATGTTCACGTCGACGTCGCTGTTGTACCGCGGGTCCCCCGTGTCGAACGTCAGGGTGTGCTGCATCCCGGTGGTGTTGCCGGTCGCGGCGCTGTTCTCGAAGACGAGCGTCGCGGGCCCGGCGACGGCGGTGGTGGGAGCCGACCGGTACGCGAGGAAGTTGTCGCCGGCGGTCCAGGTGAGCACCTGGGCCTGCAACTGCCGTGGTGCCGCCGCGACGGCCGTCCTCGCTCCTTCCGGGTCGACCGGCCGGGCGCTGGCCGGCACCGCCACCAGCGCGGCGGTCACCATCAGCAGGGCCGCCGTGGCCGCGGCCGCGATCGATCTCCGGAGCCGGCCCGCGGGGGGTCGGTCCGGCAGTGGATACCCGTTCATCAAAGCCTCTCTCACAGATGCCGAGGGCGGCACCGGCGGGTGGCGTCACCCCGGCCGATGTCGTGTCGCGTTGGGTCGCCGGATCGACGAGCCGTGTGGCCCCTCCCTGGCCGCACGGGAGCCCCGGCCGTGGCCCGCGGCCACGGTCGTTTCCGTATAGGTGGGTCTGCCAGGCGGCGGGCGAGCCGGATCGCCGCGTCACCCGGGCAGGGTCGCGCGTCGGAGCTGACGGGGTGTGGTTCCGCGTCGGAGCTGACGAGGAATCACCGAGAGGCGGGACGGACATCGGCCAACCACGGCGCGTCCTCTGCGCCGGCCGCTGGTTGCGCCGCTGGCCCGGGGTGCCAGCCCTGCTCGGAGCCGTGGCCGCCGGGCGTGTTGCGCCGCCTGGAGAGCCACGGCCGAGATCGACCGCGCCGCCGGTTAACCTCGGTGAAACATATTGATGAGTCCAGACACTACTAAGTCGGTCTCGACGTGTCCAGACCTTTCGTCAAGTCCGGCCGGACTTTTATCCAAGACAACGAAAGTCCGCAGCGCCACCGAGACGATGCGCGTTACACACCGGCGCGACGAGCGGCGGGCCGGGCGTGCCGATGCTCGTCGGTGGGGCGCTCGACGACGGCAACGCCGCCACCGCGCGCCCGACTCCTTCAGCGGCGCGATCGCCCTGCGCGGCCGGTCCGGCAGCATCTCGGCGCCGGCGCCCGCGATCGAGTCCAGCCCGGCCGCCTTGATCCGCGCGATGGCCTCGTCGAGGCCGCCTCGCCGCAGCGGCGCAGGATCTCCTCCGTCGGGTGGGTCCAGCCCTCGCTGTGCTTCGGGGCCCGACCGGTCCGTACGGCGGAAGATCATCGCCTAGCCTGAGCGGATGCCCCCGCAGCTTCCCCACCCGGATCCCGGCGTCCCCGACACGCGCGGTCCACTGTGGTACATCTGGTGGCTGGTCCGCTGCCAGCCGTGGCGGGTGCTGCGCGGCAGCCTGTTCGGCACGGCCTGGATGATCGGGCTGTCGGTCCGGCCGTACCTGGTCGCCCGCGCCGTCGACGACGGGCTGCGGGCGCACGACACCGCGGCCCTGCTGCGCTGGGTCGCCGCGATCGTCGCCGCCGGCATCGGGCTGGCCTGGCTGGGCATCATGCGGCACCGCACGATGACGTTCGTCCGGGAGGACGCCACGGCCCGCTCCGCCGGCGTCCTCGTGCGGCACCTGTCCCGGGTCGGCGCGGTGCTGCCGCGCAAGCTCGCCGCCGGGGAGGTCGCCACGGTCGGCGGCGCCGACATCGGCCACACCTCGGCCGTGCTGACGGTGACGGGACCCGGGGTCGGCGCGGTCGTCGCGTACGCGGTCGTCGCCGTCGTGCTGTGGTCGATCTCGCCGTTGCTCGCGGTGGCCGTGCTGCTGGGCGTGCCCGCGATCGCGGTGCTGATCGGGCCGCTGCTGCGCCGGCTGGAGCGGGCCGAGTCGGTCTACCGGCAGCGGCAGGGCGACCTGACGACCCGGGCCGGGGACATCGTGGCCGGGCTGCGCGTGCTCGCCGGGGTCGGCGGGCGCGCCCTGTTCGCCCGCCGGCACGCCGCCCGCTCCCAGGACCTGCGGCGCGAGGGCTACCGGGTCGGCGCGGTCAACAGCTGGATCGAGGCCCTGACGAGCGTCATCCCGGGGCTGTTCCTCGCGGTCGTGGTGTGGCTCTCGGCGCGGATGGTGGTCGCCGGCGACATCACCGTCGGGCAACTGGTGGCCGTCTACGGGTACGTGGCGACCCTCATCGTGCCGGTCTGGTTCCTGTTGGAGGGCGGATACCAGCTGATCCGCGGCCGGGTGGCCGCCCGCCGGATCGTCGCCCTGCTCACCATCGCCCCGGACGACGCCATCGCCCCGGACGACGCCATCGCCCCGGACGACGCCATCGCCCCGGACGACGCCATCGCCCCGGACGACACCGGCGGCCCCGGCTCCCGGTTCGCCCCGGACGGTCCCGCCGACCTGCACGACCCGGCCAGCGGGCTGACGGTGCCCGCCGGCGCGCTGCTCGGCGTCGCCAGCGACGACCCCGCCGAGGCCGTCGCGCTGGCCGACCGGCTCGGGCGGTACGCCGTCGGCGACGTCACCTGGGGCGGCGTGCCGCTGACCCGGGTCGCGCCCGACGAGGTGCGCGCCCGGATCCTGGTCGCCGACCACGACTCCTACCTCTTCGGCGGGACGCTGCGGGAGATCCTGCGCGTCCGGCCCGGCGTCGGCGACCCGGAGATCCGGGCCGCCCTGCGCGCCGCCTCCGCCGAGGACGTCGCCGACGCGTTGCCCGACGGGCTCGGCACACCGATCGACACCCGCGCCCGCACGCTCTCCGGCGGGCAGCGGCAGCGCGTACGACTGGCGCGGGCCTTGCTCGCCGAGCCGGAGGTGCTGATCCTGATCGACCCGACGTCGGCCGTGGACGCGCACACCGAGGAGCGCATCGCCCGGCGGCTGCGTACGGCGCGGGCCGAGCGGACCACCGTCGTGCTGGCCACGTCGCCGCTGCTGCTCGGCCGCGTCGACGCCGTCGCGTACCTGAGCGGGGGCCGGGTCGTCGCCACCGGCACCCACGCGGAGCTGCTGCGGCGGGAGCCGGGCTACCGGGCGCTGGTGTCCCGGGACAGCGACCAGGCCGACAGCGACTCCTCGGCCGAAGTGGGAGGTGCGCGGCGATGAGCGGGCTTCCGGTAGCGGACCGGGCGGCCGTCCGTCGGGCCACGGTGGACCTGATCGCCCGGGACCGGCGGGCGGTGGCCGGCCTGCTGGCGCTGCACGTCGCCGCCGCGGTCGCCGGGCTCGCCGCGCCCTGGCTGCTCGGCCGCATCGTGGACTCGGCGGGCACCGGCGCGGGCGTGGCCACGGTGGACCGCCTGGCGCTCGCGATCGGCGGGTGTGTGCTGGTGCACGGGCTGCTCGCCCGGTACGCCCAGTACGCCGGCCACCGGTTCGGCGAGCGCGCGGTGGCGCGGCTGCGGGAGGACTTCGTCGCGCGGACCCTCGCCCTGCCCGTCTCCGTCGTCGAGCGGGCCGGCACCGGGGACCTGGCCGTGCGCAGCTCGGTCGACGTGACCACCGTGGGGACGACCGTCCGCGACGTGCTGCCGGTCATCGTGATCGCCTCGGCGCAGCTGTCGCTGCTGTTCGGCGCGGTGTTCCTGCTGCACCCGCTGCTCGGCCTCGTCGCGCTGGCCGGGTTGCCGTCGATCTGGGCGGTGACCCGCTGGTACCTGCGCCGCGCCGGGGCCGCGTACCTGGCCGAGGGCGCCGCGACGGCCGAGCTGACCGACGCGCTGACCACGACGGCGGAGGGCGCGCGTACGGTCGAGGCGCTGCGCCTGGCCGACGAACGCGTGCGGCACGGCGTCGGGCGTATCCGCCGGGTGTGGGAGACGCGGCGGGCGACGCTGGCGCTGCGGTCGGTGTACTTCCCGGTGGTGGAGGCGAGCTACCCGCTGCCGGTCGCCGCGGTGCTGCTCGCCGGCGGGTTCTTCCTGTCCCGGGGCGCGGTGACACTCGGCGAGGTGGTCGCCGCCGCGCTCTACCTCCAGCAGGCGATCGAACCCCTGGACCGGCTGTTGCAGTGGATGGAGCAGGCCCAGCGGGGCTTCGCGTCGTTCGCGCGGGTGCTCGGGGTGGGCCAGGTGCCGCCGGAGCCGCGCGGCTCGGCGTCCGCGCCCGCCGGACACGGGCTCGTGGTGCGCGGCGCGCGGTTCGCGTACGCGGACGGCCCCGACGTGCTGCACGGCATCGACCTGGAGGTCCGCCCCGGCGAGCGGCTCGCCGTCGTCGGGCCGTCGGGAGCCGGGAAGTCCACCCTGGCCCGGCTGCTGGCCGGGATCGACGCGCCGCGGGAGGGGGTGGTGAGCCTCGGCGGCTGCCCGGTGACCGACCTCGACCCGGCCGAACGCCGTCGCGGGATCGCCCTGGTCACCCAGGAGCACCACATCTTCATCGGCTCGCTGCGCGACAACCTGGCCTTCGCCGCGCCCGGGGCGTCCGACGAACGGATGCGCTCCGCGCTGGCCGCCGTGGGCGCCGACTGGTACGCCGACCTGCCCGACGGCCTCGACACACAGCTCGGCGACGGCGCCCGCGAGCTCGGTGCCGCCGAGGCGCAGCAGCTCGCGCTGGCGCGGCTGGTGCTCGCCGACCCGCACACGCTGATCCTCGACGAGGCGACCGCCGCCCTGGACCCGACGACCGCCCGGCGCGCCGAGCGGGCGCTGGCGGCCGTGCTCGCCGGGCGCACCGTCATCGCCATCGCACACCGGCTCAACACCGCGCACGACGCCGACCGGGTGGCCGTGCTGGAGGACGGCCGGATCACCGAGCTGGGCAGCCACGACGAGCTGGTCCGCGCCGGAGGCGCGTACGCCGCCCTCTGGCGCTCCTGGCACGGCTGACCGAGGGCGTCAGCGCCAGCGGTCGGCCGCCGCAACCAGCGCGGCCCGGGCGTCCGCCGTCAGCTCGGCCACCAGCTCGGCGGCGGGCACCTCCCGGGCCAGGGGGTGCGCCTGGCCGGCCCACAGGTTCGCGGTCGCGGCGTCGGCGTCGCGGCGGGCGGCGGCCAGCAGCGGCCGGGTCAGGTGCAGCACCTGCGGATAACCGGCCGGCGCCGACCGGTCGTGCCGCCGGAGGAAGTCGTTGCCGACGCCGCGCGCCCGCTTGCCGGTGAACGCCCTGGTCAGGGCGGTCGGCGCGGCGCTGGCGACGGCCGCGCGGTGCATCGGCGAGGTGCCCGCCTCGGGGCAGCGCAGGAACGCCGTGCCGAGTTGCGCGGCGGCGGCGCCGGCGGCCAGCACGGCGGCGAGCCCGGCCCCGTCCGCGATGCCCCCGGCGGCCACGAGCGGCCGGTCGCAGTCGGCGGCGACCAGCCGCAGCAGCGGCAGGAGGGCGTAGTCGTCGTCGTCCGGCATGCCGCCGCGGTGCCCGCCGGCTTCCGTGCCCTGCACGACCACGGCGTCCACGCCGAGCCGGGCCGCCGCCACGGCGGCGTCCGGCCGGTTGACCGTCGCCCAGACCTCGGTGCCCCGTTCCCGCAGGGCGGCCACCGCGGCGGCGTCGGGCAGCCCGAACGCGAAGGACACCGCCGGCACCGGGTCCGCGAGCAGGGCGGCCAGCTTCTCCGGGTATGCGTCGTCGCCGCCGGTCGGCTCGCCGAGCGTCACCCCACGCCGCCGGGCCTCCGGGCCGAGCCGGTCGGCGTACGCCCGGATGGCGGCCTCGTCGACGGCGCCGGACGGGGGCAGGAAGAGGTTGACCCCGAACGGCCGGTCGGTGCGCGCCCGGACCTCGGCGATGTCGGCGAGCAGCCGCTCGGTGGCGAGCATCCCCGCGGCGAGGAAGCCCAGCCCGCCGGCGGCGGAGACGGCCGCGGCGAGAGCCGGGGTGGACGGACCGCCGGCCATCGGGGCGGCGACGATCGGGCAGCGCAACGCGGAGAGCACGGACACGTCGTCCATCCTGCCGGAAGGAGGTGCCCCTCGCTAACGCCCCCTGGAGAAGGACGCCCCGCGGTCCCGGCGCCGGCACGGAGTTGCGGAGCCACCACGGACGCGGCCAATACGCTACATTACCGATCTCGACACTCGGCGTGACCGCGGTGGGGAAGGCGGGGTGTGGAAATGGGTCGACGGCGGGGCCGACTGACCTGGTACGCGCTGCGCCTCGGGCTCGTCATCGCGGGCCTGTTCTGCGCGTGGGCTGCCCACGAGGCGGTCGCCGCCGGCACCGCGCGCGCCGCCGAGGCCCCACCGGCGATCGTTGTCGAGCGGCCCGCCCGTCAGGTCGGCGACCTGCCACCGGCGTCCCCGCCCCCCGTTTCCGCCACCGCTGAGCGGTCGCCGCGGGGGGGGCCCGCCGGGGCCCCCCCCCGCGCCCCCGCCCCCCGGGGGCCGGGGGGGGCCGGCCCCGGCCCCCCCCCCCCCCCGGGGGCCCCCCGGGGGGGGGGGGGGGGGGGGGGGGCCCGGGCGGGCCCCCCCCGGGGCGCCCGGCGACGAGGGGGCCGGGTTGAGCCGGACGCGCGCCCCCGCCCCGCCGCGCGCCTCGCCGGCGAGAAAGCGTCAGGTCCCTGCCCGGGGGACGCCGCAGCGGAGAAGGAAGCCGGTCCGTACGCCCGCCCGCCCCCGGACGCCCGCCCGACCGGGCGGGCCCGACGCGCCTGCCGGCCCGCCGGGTCGGGCCGTCACCAACAGCCCTGTCGGACCCCCGTGACCAGGAGTCCCTCCTTGAGCCTCCCTCTGCCCGTCGATCGCGCCCGCTGGCACGACATCGACCTGATCGTCAGCCTCGTGACCGCCACGGTCTCCGCCTCCCCGCTCGGCGCCTGGCTCGTCCCCGACGAGCGGCGGCGGCCCGCCGTACTCGCCGGCGTGGCCCGCATCTGGACGGAGCACGCGCTGCTGTTCGGCGACGCGTTCCTGCTACGCGACGGCACCGCCGGCACCCTCTGGCTCCACCGCTACCGTCCCATCCCCGGCCCCCGGGGGTACGGCAGGCGCCTCGCCGAGACGTGCGGGGATCTCACGGGGCGGTTCGTCCTGCTCGACCGGACCCTCGCCGCGCACCGCCCCGTCGAGGCCCACAACCACCTGGCGTTCCTCGCGGTTCCGCCCGGGCCGGGCGACGCCGCTCGGGCCGAGGCGATCCTGACCCAGAGCCAGCGGTGGATGGACAACCTGAGCCTGCCGACGTACGCGGAGAGCTGCGGCGGGCTGCATGGCGACCTCTACCGCCGGCACGGCTACGCCGACCGGGAACGGTTCCACCGTCCGGACGGGGTGACCGTCCACTCCCTGTGGCGGCCCACGGCCCCTCGGGCGACCCCCCGCGACACGACCCTGGCGGTCAAGCGGTGCGTTCGGCGGCGGCGCCCGCGGCGCGACGACGGGGCGACCGGGTGGCCGTCGGGGCGGCAAACCCCCGACGGCCCGGCGACCTGACGGCGGCTGGGGTGCGGGGGGGTCGGCAGCTGTCGGGAGCACGACAGACGCGCACGGCCGCGCCGGGTCGACCGGTTCGCCCGCCGCCCGCCCCCCTTCCGCAGGCCGCTGACCTGGGCATATGTTTGACGCACGCGGGTTCGGCCCCGGGGCTGAGGCGCCGCGACCGACGGGTACGCCGAGGCGGCAGGCCGCCGACGCCCCGGCCGGGCATCCCCGGTCCGTGCTGTGGCTCGCGCCGTTCCGGCGAGCGGCGTTGCGACGTGGCGACCTCGGCTCGTCGGCTTCCCGCGCGTCGGCACGGCGCGCGTGCAGGAGAGGAGCCGGCCGTGGGGAGCTTCCGGGACCGGACGAGCAATCGGGTGTACGAGTTCGCCGTCCTCGCCACCTCGCCCGTGTGCGGTGTCCTGCTGGCCGCCGGGGACATCCGGCCCCACTCGGTGGAGGTCGCGATGCCCGGCGCCATCAGGCTCTGCTGGGAGTTCGGTCTCATCGCGGTCGGCGTCGCGGGCCTGCTCGGCATGTTCTGGCCGGGACAACTCGGCACCGGCCTCGGCATCGAACTCGCCGCGGTGCTGATGCTGGGGGCGATCGCCGCGATGTACGTCGTCTCCGTCCTGGTGGTCGCCGGCGCGCAGGCGGTCGTGGCGGCGTCGTTCGTCGGCGCGGTGGTGGTCGGCTCGTGGCTGCGCGCGGCCGAGATCGTGCGGTCCCTGCGCTGGCTCGTCCGCATGCACCAGGCGGCGGCGGATCCGTGCCCGAGGATGCAGACATGATCTCCGCGGACGTGCCTGGTTCCCCGCAGTGGGCGCAGGTCCTGATCTCCGCGCTCGGGCTGTTCGGCGGCGCCAGCGGCCTCGGGGTGATCGCCACGATCACGGTGCAACGGCGGAAGCTGAAGGCCGACACGGCCGGAGCGCTGACCGACGCGGCGCTGACCCTGGTACAGCCGCTGCGGAACCGGGTCACCGAGCTGGAGGCCGAGGCGCTGGCCGTCCGGGAACAGTTGACGGTGTCCCGGCGCGAACTGCACGAGCTGCGGGCGACGGTGTGGGACCTGACCAGAACGCTGGACCGGTGGCGGGAGGCGATCATGGCGCCGGGCGCGACCATCGGTCGGGTGCGGACGCTCGTGGCCGACGACGTACACCGCCCACCCACGCGACGCCCGATCCAGCGGCACCACGACGAGGACCGGCCGGACCGCTGACGTCCTTCCCGCCCGCCGCCGCCGAACCCGTCACGCGTCGCGCGTACGCGGATGCCGGCACCGGTCGACGGCGCAGGGCCGGCCCACGAGCGGTGGGCCGGCCCTGTCCTGCCTCGACGGTCAGCTCGACCGGTCGGCGACGCGCAGCCGGAGCCCGTACTTGGGCGCGAGGGTGACCAGCGGCTTCAGCGCGACCCGCTGGCCGGGGGCGAGGGTGAACCGGAAGCGCTGGGCCAGCGTCGCCAGGATCAGCTTCGCCTCCATCTCGGCGAACCCGGCCCCGACGCAGATCCGCTCCCCGCCGCCGAACGGCATGAAGGCGTACCGGGGAATGTCCGCCTCGCGCTCCGGCGCGAAGCGTTCCGGGTCGAACCGGAAGGGGTCGGGGAAGTACCGCTCGTGGTGGTGCATCACGTACGGCATGATGAAGATCCCGCTGCCCCGGCGGATCCGGTAGCCGCCCAGCTCGACGTCCTCCACCGGGGTCCGCTTGTTGAGCGTCCAGGCGGGCGGGCAGAACCGCAGCGCCTCCTTGAAGACCATCCCGGTGTAGCGCAGCCGCGGCAGGTCCTCGGCGGTCGGGGGTCGGCCGCCCAGCACCTCGTCCAGCTCGGCGCCCAGCTTCTCGGCCACCTCGGGGTGCTGCGACAGCAGGTACCAGGCCCAGGTCAGCCCGTTGGCCGTCGTCTCCTGGCCGGCGACGAAGATGGTGACGGCCTCGTCGCGTACCTGCTGGTCGGTCATGCCGCCGCCGTCAACCTCGTCCTGGGCCAGCAGGAACATCGACAGCAGGTCGCCGTGGTCCTCCCCGCTGGCCCGCCGCTCGGCGATGATCCGCATGACCGCCTCGTCGAGCACCCGCGTACCGCGCTTGAGGAGCTGGTGCAGCGGCAGGAGCAGCCACGGCGACACGAGCATCCCGAACTTGCTGATCTGGATGGCGATGTCCTGCAGGCCGGCGACCGCCCGCTGGACCTTGTACGCCTCCTCGTCCGGCACGCCGCTGCCGAACATGGACCGCGACACCACGTTGAGCGTCAGCTTCATCATCTCGTGGTGCATGTCGCGGACGTCGCCAGGCCGCCAGCCCTCGATCAGGCGCTGCGTGGCGTCCACGGCGATCTCGCCGTACCCGGCCATCCGCCGGTGGCGGAACGCCGGCTGCACCAGTCGACGCTGCCGGCGGTGGTGCTCGCCGTCGCTGGTCAGCAGGCCCTTGCCCATCCAGCGCCCGAGGGTCCGCAGGTCGTGCGGGTCCTTGGTGAACTTGTCCCGGCGCAGGACCAGCACGTCGTGGATGTGGTCGGGGTGGCTCAGCAGGTAGTTGCGGGTGGGCCCGATGGTGAACGACGCGACGTCGCCATGCGTCGCCGTCTCCATCATGAACTCCACCATGCCCCGGCCGAGCCCGGGCAGGTTGCCGAGCAGGGGCACGCCCTTCGGCCCCGGCGGGTGACGGTCAGGCACCGGCCGCCTCCTCCGCTCGCGCCGGCTGCGCCGCGGTCACCGCGCCCGCGGTCACCGCGCCCGCGGTCGCCGGGCCGGCGGTCGCCGGGCCCCGCCCCGCGTCCGGGGTCCGCGGTACGCCGCGCCGCAGCACCAGGCCGACCCAGATGAACCAGATCGGGGCGGCCAGGGCGCCGCCCAGTATCGCCGAGACGAGCACCATCGGGCCGATCCCGAGGGCCACGCCGACGGCGGTGGTGCTGGTCAGCACGCCGAGGGCGATGCCGAGGTACGCCAGCGGCCGGCGCAGCAGCCCGTGCCGCAGCGCGAGGATGTTCACGACCAGGAACCACGGCCCGAGGGCGCCGAACCGCAGCCAGGTCGCCGGGTCCAGCCGCAGGAGCAGGTCGGTGGTGACGATCGCGGTCTGAACCGTCGGGTCGCCGCCGGCGTAGTCGCCCGCCCACAGCGGCGTGGCCGTCACCAGGCGGAACGTCTCGACCGCCGTCACGCCGAAGGAGAGGTACGCCAGGCCGGTGGTCCACCGCACCCAGCCCTCGTGCCGCTCGCGGACGAGGTCGGCGATGGCGGGGATCGCCCCGAACGCGAAGACCGCGCCGAGGGCGTAGCCCCAGTAGTACAGGACGCGCGGGGTGCCGTCGGCGGCCAACGCCCGCCAGAGTTCGTCCTTGTTCTCGTGCGGGATGAACTGGGTCGGGTCGAGCACGAAGAAGGTGGTGACCACGACGTACGAGACACCCACCAGGATCGCGCAGGTGCCGCCCAGTCTGTTCATCCGGTTGTCGTCCATACGGGACATCTCCTGTACCGGGTCAGGCCGTCGAGCGGCGTGGCTCGACGGTCATCTTCAGCCCGTACCGGGGGCTGGTGGTGATCATCATCTTGGGCTCCACCGGGTGGTCCGGCACCATGCGCAGCCGGTACCGCTGGGCGATGGTGGCCAGCGTCAACTGCGCCTCCAACTCGGCGAGCCGGTTGCCGATGCAGAGCCGGGGCCCGCCGCCGAACGGGAAGTAGGCGAACCGGGGCCGGCCGGCGGACCGCTCCGGCGTGAACCGCTCGGGGTCGAAGCGCTCGGGATCCTCCCACAGGTCCTGGTGCCGGTGCGTCAGGTACGGGCTGATGTAGATCAGCGACCCGGCCTTGACGTCGTAGCCCCCGATCTGGTCGGGCCCGGCCGCCCGGCGCTCCAGCCACGGCACCGGGTAGAGCCGCAGCGTCTCCTCCAGCACCATCCGCGTGTACTCCAACTGCGGCACGTCCGCCACGGTGGGCCGCCGGCCGCCGAGCACCCGGTCGAGTTCGTCGTGCAGCCGCGCCTCGATCTCCGGGTTCCGCGACAGCTCGTACCAGGCCCAGCTGAGCTGGTTCGACGTGGTCTCGTACCCGCCGAGCAGCAGCGTGGCGATCTCGTCGCGCAGCTGCTTGTCCGGCATGCCCTCGCCGGTCTCCTCGTCGCGCGCCGCCAAAAGCATCGACAGCAGGTCGTGGCTGTCCCCGCCGTCGCGGCGGCGCTCGTGCAGGATGCGGTAGATGATCCCGTTCAGGCCGTTCATCGCCTCGTTGAACGCCCGGTTGCGCCGGGTGGGCACCCGCGGCGGCGGCGCGAGCGGCACCGTCGCCCGGTAGAGGCAGTAGTTGACGATCGTGTCGAGGTACCGGCTGATCGCCGCCACCTCGTCGTCGCCGCGCAGCCCCGTGCTGAACAGCGACTTCGTCGCCACGTTCATCGACAGGTTGACCATCTCCGCGGCCACGTCGAGCGGCTCGCCGCGCTCGGCGTGCGGCTGCCAGGTGTCGACGCGGTCCACCACGTCCTGGACGATGCCCTCGCCGAGCTGCTGGATCCGCTGCCGGTGGAACGCGGGCTGCATCAGCCGCCGCTGCCGCCGCCAGAAGTCGCCGTCGCTGGTGAACAGCCCCTCGCCGAACGCGATCTTGAGCGGCTTGTACTCGAACGACTGCTTGTCGTAGTTGCGGCTGTTCACCTGCAGTACGTGCCGCAGGTGGTCCGGGTGGTTGATCAGGTGCACGGTGAACCCGGCGACGGTGAACCGCACGATGTCGCCGTACTCGCGGCTGACCCCGCTCAGGAAGCCGATCAGGTCGCGCCGCAGGTCGAACAGGCTGCCGACGAGGAACCTGCCGCGGGGGCCCGGGGCCAGGCGCGGCCCGGCCCCGGCCGGGGCCGTGGGTGTCACGCTGGCCATGCCTGGTCCCCCCACCGTGGACGGTCGTGGAGGCGGCGCCGGGTGGCGCCGCCGGGCCGGGTCACCACTGGAGCAGGACCGCCTCTTGCGAGAAGCCGGGCCCCATGCCGACGACCATGCCGTACGTGCCGGGCTCCAGGTCGTACTCCGCGAAGGTCTGGTCGAGCATGTAGAGCACGGTCGGCCCCGACACGTTGCCGACGGTGCGCAGCACGTGCTGGCTCAGCTTCAGGTCCTCGTCGGTGAGCCCGAACTCCTCCGCCGTCGCCGTCAGCACCTTCGGGCCACCGGGGTGGATCATCCAGTGGCCGATGTCCGACACGGTGAGGCCGTGGTCGGCCAGCAGCGGGTCCATCACCGGACGCAGGCCGACCTTCGCCAGGCCGGGCACGTCCACGCTCAGCCGGTTGCGGAAGCCGTTGTCCAGCACGTCCACGCCGGCGACGTGCAGCGTGTCGGGCAGGAAGCCGGACCGGGTGTCGATCACCCGGGGCAGACCCGGGCGGGCCAGCGGGTGCTCGTCGCCGACCATCAGGGTGGCGGCCACCCCGTCGCCGAAGAGTGCGACGGTGACGATCTGCGAGACCAGGTCGGTGTAGAAGGAGCTCTCGGTGAGGTCGCGGTTCAGCGCCTCCTGGAGGTAGCCCTGGACGCCGCCCTGCCAGAAGGCGGTGCCGCCCAGCTCGCAGCAGAGCAGGATCACCGCGTCGGTCGGGTGGCCCTTGAGGTAGTCGGCCACCCGGCTCAGCCCGGCCACGCCCGCCATGCAGCCCAGGCCGTTGATCGGCACCCGCTTCATGGTCGGCGCGAAGTCGATCCGGTTGATCAGGATCGCGTCGACGGTGGGTACCGAGACCACCGTGCTGAGCATGGAGGTGAACTGGCAGACCCCGGTGGAGGCGAGGCCCGCGCTGGCGAGCAGCTTGAGGACGGTCTTCTCGCAGAGGTCGGCGGCCTCCTCGACGCAGCGGGCGGCGACGGTGCTGAACGGCGGCGGCTCGAAGAACGTGTCCAGCGGCATCGCGAAGTAGCGGCCGTCGATCTGGCAGTTCTTGAAGAGGCTGTCGATGATGTCCAGGTCGATGTCCAGCCCGATCGCCTGGCAGTACTTGCGCAGGGTCGTGGCGAGGGTCTGTTGGTCGTAGTAGTAACCAGGCAGGCTGGTCTCGGTTGCGACGATGTAGGGCATCTGCCCGTCCTCCTCAGGACTGTCGGGGTTTTCTCGGTCAGGAAAGTGCGGGGTCGTCGGGCGCGGCCGGGGCGTCGAGCCGCGCCAGGTCGTGCGTGAGCCGCCGGGACAGCGTGGCCAGCAGCGCCGCGCGGTCCCGTTGGACGAAGAAGTGGTCGCCGGGAAGCATCTCGACGGCGAAGTCGCCGCCGGCCTGGTCGCGCCAGGCGGCGATCGCCTCGCCGGTGACCTTGTCGTCCCGTTCGCCGCCGAAGACGGTCAGCGGCACGTCCAGCGGCGCCTCGGTGTGGTGGATGCGGGTCTCGACCATCGCGAAGTCCGCGCGCAGCACCGGCAGGTACAGCGCGATCGCGTCGGGGTCGCGCAGCATCTCCTCCGGGGTGCCGTTCATGGCGCGCAGCTTCTCGATCAGCCGGGCCTCCGGCAGCCGGTGCAGCGGCGGCTCCAGGTCGGGCAGGTGCGGGGCGCGGGCCGCCGAGACGTACAGGTGCGCGGGGCCGGGCAGGCCCTCCCGGCGCAGCTGCCGGGTCAGCTCGAAGGCGATCAGGCCGCCCATGCTGTGCCCGAAGAACGCGTACGGCAGGTCGAGGTGCGGACGCAGCACCCCGGCCAGCGTCCGCGCCAGCGCGGACATCTGGGTGAACGCGGGTTCCCGGTGCCGCTGCTGGCGTCCGGGAAGCTCGATCGGGCAGACGTCCACCCCGGCGGGCAGCTCGTCGGCCCAGTCCCGGAAGAGCGACGCGCTGCCGCCCGCGTACGGCAGGCAGAACAGCCGCAGCCGGGCGGCCGGGTCCGGGGTCCGCCGCAGCAGCCAGTCGGCGGCGTCGACGCTGACCTCGACGGTGGCCGGGCGGGCGGGCGCGGGACGGCGCACGGCCGGCACCGGCGTGGCCGCCGGCTGCGGTGTGCCGGCCGGCTGCGGTGTGCCGGCCGGCTGCGGGGCGGGTTCCGGTGAGTCGGCGTCGACCGCGGCCAGGGCGTGCTCGACGATCCGGGCCACCGTGATGCCGGAGAGGAACTCCTGGGGGCCGATCTGCGCCCCGTACATGACCCGCAGCCGGTTGCGCAGCTCGAACACCATCAGCGAGTTCAGCCCGAGGCCCAGCAGCGGCTGGTCCGTCTCGAGCTGCTGCGGCTGCAGGCCCAGCACCGCCGCGATCTGCTCCCGCAGGTATCCGGTGAGGACGGCCCGCCGCCGGGCGGGCGCGACGGTCAGCAGCGCCTTCCGGCTGGTCGGCGCGGTCTCCGCCGCCCCCGTTCCGGCGTCGGCCGGGCCGGCTTCGCCGCCGGCGGTCCCGGTGGCCGGGCCGGACGCGTCGCCGACGATGGCGGTGGCCGGGCCGGACGCGTCCGCGAGCGCCGGCGTGGCGCGGAGGCCGCGCGGGACTCCGACGGTGGCGGCGGAGGAGGTGGCCGCGGCGGGGCTGGCCGGGGCGCTCGGCCCGCCGACCGTCGAGCGCAGCCCGGTCACCTCGGCGACGGTCCGCAGCTCGGTGTCGAGGAGGCGGATGTCGCCGGTCAGCGCGTCGTCGCCGACTTCCCGGAGCCGCACGTGCGCCCACAGCTCGCCGGTCACCGGTCGGTGCACGCGCAGGCGCTCGACGGCGGTGGGACGGTGGCCGGCGGTCGCGGCCAGCGGAGCCATCCCTTCGCTCGCGACTGCGGGACTCGCAAGCTCATTCCTCGCGCTCGCCGGAGCCAACCTTTCGCTCGCGACTGCGGGACTCGCAAGCTCATTCCTCGCGCTCGCAGTGTCCGGCGCGACGACCGGGAGCAGGTCGAACGCGCCGTGCAGCAGCCGCCAGTCCCCCGGCGACCCGGTCCCCGGCGTCGGGGCGGCGAGCAGCGCCAGCAGTTCGCCGTCGCCCCGCCACAGCCGTCGCACCGTACGGGTGCCGGCGCCGTCGGTCAGCCCCGCCGCCGCGCGGCTGTCGTAGTACGCCGCCCCGGTCACCTCGGCGGTGCAGCGCTCCCGGATCGCGTCCGGCGTCTCGCGTGGCGACAGGTACGGCCGCCCGCTCGCGGCGGGCCGGACGACGCCCCGGGCGTGGCGCACCCACGGCCCGGCCGGGTCGCCGGCCGGGCGGCTGAACACCTGCCAGCCGGTGCCCTCGTCACCGGGCCGGTCGACCGCCACCTGGGCGACGCTGCCCTGCCCAGACACCGGCAGCGGCCCGGCGAACGTCACGTCGGTGAGCACGCAGTCCGGCGCCCCGGCGAACGGGGCGGCGGCGGTGAGCGCCAGGTCCACGTACGCCGCCTCGGGCAGGCTCGGGTGGCCGTCGAGTTCCGGCCAGGAGGTCCGGTCGACGGTGAGCTCCCAGAAGTGCTCGGCGCCGGGCGCGGCGGCCCGGAAGTAGCGCTCGGTCCCGGCCGACGCGGGCTCGCCGCCCCGGACGATGCTCGCGGCGGGCGGGGCCGGGTGGGCGGCGCCGGCCGGGTCGAAGTCCAGCCAGCAGCGCTGCCGCTGCCAGGGGTGGCGGGGCAGGCGCAGCACGGGCCGGTCCGTCGGGTGCTGGCGGCGCCAGTCGACCCGGTGGCCGAGCGTCCAGAGGGCGCCGAGGGTGCCCAGCAGCACGCCGCGTTCCTCCTCGTCGCGGCGCAGCGAGGGCAGCGCGACGACGGTCGTCCCGGCGTGCCGGGCGCACTGCTCGACCGAGGAGAGCAGGATCGGGTGCGGGCTGATCTCGATGACGAACGTGGGCGCGGCCTCGACGAGCTGCCCGACCGCCGTGGAGAAGAGCACCGGCTCGCGCAGGTTGTCGGCCCAGTAGTCGGCGGTGAACTCCCGGCCGTCGGTGGGCCGGCCGGTCACGGTGGAGTGGATCGGCACCGTGGACTCGCGGGGTCGTACGTCGCGCAGCTCGGCGAGGAGGTCGGCGCGCAGCTCGTCCACCTGCGGGCTGTGCGAGGCGAAGTCCACCTTGACCTGCCGGCAGAACACGTCGCGGTCGGCGAGCGTCTTCAGCACGGTCTCGATGGCGGTGGTGTCGCCGGACAGGACCGTGGTGGTGGGGCTGTTGCTCACCGCGATGGCGAGCTGGTCCTCCAGGCCGGCGATGGCGGCGCGCGCCTCGTCGAGCGGCAGCTCCACCACGGCCATCGTGCCCCGGCCCCGGATCCGCCGGACCAGCGCGCTGCGGCGGCAGATCACCCGGGCGGCGTCGTCGAGGCTGAGCGTGCCCGCGACGTGCGCGGCGGCGACCTCCCCCATCGAGTGGCCGACCACCGCGTCCGGGACGATCCCCCAGGAGCGCCACAGCGCCGCCAGGCCCACCTGGACCGCCCAGGTCATCGGCTGCACCACGTCGATCTCGTCGAGCCGCGACTGCGCCTCGGTGGCGCGCAGCTCGTCGAGCAGCGCCCAGGAGACGTACGGGCGCATCGCGGCGGCGCACTCCTCGATCGCCTGCCGGAACACCGGCTCCCGGTCCAGCAGCCGGCGGCCCATGCCGACCCACTGGCCGCCCTGGCCGGGGAAGACGAAGACCAGCCGGCGGCGGAGGTGCTGGGAGCGGTCGCCCCGGGACGTGCCGGGCCGGGCCGCGCCGTCGCGGAAGGCGGCGAGCCGGTCGACCAGCTCCGCCCGGGAGGCGAAGCTGATCGCCAGCCGCTCGTCGTAGTGGGTGCGGCGCAGGCTCGCGGTGCGGCAGAGGTCGTCGAGGTCGGTCGCGGGGTCGCCGACGAACTCCTGGTACGCGCCGGCGAGGTCACGCAGCGCGGCCGGGCTGTGCGCGGACAGCGGCAGCAGCCGGGCCCGCTCGGCGTCCCGGTCGGCGGGTGCCACCGGGGCACCGGGCCGGGCCGGGGGTTCCTCCACGACGACGTGGACGTTGGTGCCGCCGAAGCTCAACGAGGTGACTCCCGCCAGCATCGGGCCCTCGTACGGCCACGGGCCCAGCCGGTCCTGCACCCGCAGCCGGTAGTCGTCGAAGGGGATGTGCGGGTTGGGCTCGTCGAAGTGCAGGCTCGCCGGGAGCTGGCGGTGCTTCATGGCCAGCACCACCTTGATCAGGCCGGCGAGGCCGCCGACCATCTGGAGGTGGCCGATGTTGGTCTTGACCGAGCCGATCATGAGCGGCCGGTCGGGGTCGCGGCGCGCGCCGAGGATCGTGCCGAGCGCCTGGGCCTCGATGGGGTCGCCGAGGATGGTGCCGGTGCCGTGCGCCTCGACGTACTGCACGGCCGCCGGGTCGACGCCCGCCCGCTCGTACGCCTCGCGCAGCATCGCCTCCTGGGAGAGCCGGCTCGGCGCGGTCAGTCCGTTGCTGCGGCCGTCCTGGACGACCGCGCTGCCGCGCAGCACCGCGTAGATCGGGTCGCCGTCCTCGACGGCGCGGGACAGCGTCTTGAGCACGACGGCCGCCACGCCCTCGCCGAGCACGATGCCGTCGCCCGAGGCGTCGAACGCCCGGCACTGCCCCTGCGGCGACAGCACGCCGAGCTTGGTGAACCAGACGAACCCCTCGGGCTTGAGGAACAGGCCCGCGCCGCCGGCCACCGCCATGGTGCAGTCGCCGCTGCGCAGGCTCTCGCACGCCTGGTGGACGGCCAGCAGCGACGACGAGCAGACGGCGTCCATCGTGAAGCTGGGGCCGCGCAGGTCGTAGACGTACGAGACGCGGTTGGCGACGATCGAGCCGAACGACCCGGTCGCGGTGTACACGTTGGCCAGGTGTGGATTGTTGAAGTTGAGCCAGCCGTACTCGCTGTGCGCCAGGCCGATGTACACGCCGGTCCGGCTGCCGCGCAGCTCGGAGCGCACCTGCCCGGCGTCGTCGAGCGCCTCCTGCACACACTCGAGCATCAGGCGCTGCTGCGGGTCCATGTTCGCCGCCTCCCACGGCGAGATCCCGAAGTACGCCGGGTCGAAGCCGTCGATCTCGTCGACGAAGCCGCCCCAGCGGCTGCTCATCTTCCCCGGCGCCTCCGGGTCGGGGTCGAAGTACGCGTCGACGTCCCACCGGTCGGCGGGCATCTCGCGGATCACGTTCGCGCCGTCGCGCAGCAGGTCCCAGAACGACTCGGGGTCGTTCGCGCCGCCGGGCAGGCGGCAGCCGATGCCGATGACGGCGATCGGCTCGGTCCTGGCGCGCTCGATCTCGTCGAGCTGGGAACGCAGCTCGCGGATGCCGAGCAGCGCCCGTTGCAGCGGCGACAACCGGTCGGTTCGGGCTGCGTCGTCACTCATGGGAGTCCTTTTTCCGGGTCTGGGAGAGTTCCTGGTCGAGCAGGGCCTCGACCTCGGCGTCGGAGAGCTGCTCGATCTCCGCGAGCCAGGCGTCGCGGGCCGCCTCGGCGGTCGCCGCCGCGGCGGGCGGTTCCGGCTCCGGCGCCGGCTCGGCGAGCTGGAGTTCCGCGACGACGAACCCGGCCAGCGCCTCGACGGTCGGGTAGTCGAACAGCACCGTCGCCGGCAGCGACCGGTCGACGCTGAGGCTGAGTGCGTTGCGCAGCTCCACCGCCATCAGGGAGTCCAGGCCGAGCTCGTTGAGCGGCCGCTGGGTGTCCAGGGTGTGCGCGGCCCGCAGGCCGAGGACCCGGGCCGCCAGGTCCCGCACGTGCGCGACGACGAGTTCCAGCCGGTCGTCGGGGGGCGCGGCCTCCAGCAGCGTCAGCAGCGCCCGGTGCTCGCCGCGGACCGCCTCGGTCCCGGCGTCGCCGTCCACCGGCCTGGCCAGGTCGTCCAGCAGCGGCGGCCGGCGCCCCGGCGGGTACTGCCGCAGGTAGGGCCCCCACTCGGCCGCGACGACGCCGACCCGCACGCGGGACTGCCCGAGCGCCCAGGCCAGCTCGGCGACGCCCCGCTCCGGGTCGATGAGACCCATGCCGCGCAGCGCCCACTGGCGGTCGCCGCGGTCGTCCACGGAGGCGGCCATGCCCGCGCCGCGCCACGGGCCCCAGTTGACGCTCAGCCCCGGCAGCCCCTGCCGGCGGCGCTCCTCGGCGAGCGCGTCGAGGAAGGCGTTGCCGGCCGCGTAGTTGGCCTGCCCGGCGGAGCCGAGCATCGAGGCCACCGAGGAGAACAGCACGAAGAAGTCCAGGTCGAGCTGGCGGGTGGCGCGGTGCAGGTTCCACGCCCCGGCCAGCTTCGGCCCGAGCACCCGCTCGAAGCGCGGCCACTCCTGCTGGAGCAGGACACCGTCGTCGAGCACGCCCGCCGCGTGGACGACGCCGCGCAGCGGGGGCAGGGTCGCGGTGACCTCACCGACGAGCCGGTCCACGTCCTCGGGTCGGGCGACGTCGGCGCGCAGCACCTCGACCCGCGCCCCGGCGTCGCGCAACGCCGCCACGTCCGTTCGGTTCGCGTCGGTGACGCCGCCGCGTCCCACCAGCGCCAGTGTCCGCGCGCCGCGCTCCACCAGCCACCGCGCCACGTGCAGGCCGAGGCCGCCGAGGCCGCCGGTGATCAGGTACGTCCCGTCGGCGCGGACCACGTCGTCCGCCCCGCCGTCGGCGTCGTCGTGCCGGCTGACGACGACCTTGCCGACGTGCCGGGCCTGCGCCATGTGCCGGAACGCGTCGACGGCCCGCGGCAGCCCGAACACGCGCCGCGGCAGCGGCCGGAGCGTGCCGGCCGCGAACCGCCGCATCAGCTCGCGCAGCAGGGACCGCACGGTGGCCGGCTCGTCGCGGGACAGCTCCACCAGGTCGAAGGCGGTGTAGGCGGCGTCGGGGTTGACCTGGGCCGCCTTGTCCGTGGACCAGATCTCGCGCTTGCCGATCTCGACGAACCGCCCGCCGGGGCGCAGCAGCCGCATGCTCTCGACGAGGAAGTCCCCGGTCAGCGAGTTGAGGACGACGTCCACGCCCGCGCCGCCGGTGCGCTCGCGGATCGCGTCGGCGAACGCGAGGGTACGCGAGTGGAAGACGTGCCGGACGCCCATCCGCTCCAGCACCGGCCACTTCGCCGGGCTCGCCGTCGCGTACACCTCCGCCCCGACCGCCTGCGCGATCTGGACGGCGGCCATGCCGACGCCGCCGGCCGCCGCGTGGATCAGCACCCGGTCTCCGGGGGCGAGCCGGGCGATGTGCTCCAGCGCGTACAGCGCCGTCAGGAAGGCCACCGGGATCGTCGCGGCGTCGGCGTCGGTGACGGCCGTCGGCACCGGGGCGACCAGGTCGGCGCCGACGGTCACGAAGCTGCCGAAGCCGCCGGGGGCGAGGGCGACCACCCGGTCGCCGACCGCCAGGTCGCGCACGTCGGCGCCGAGCGCGACGACCTCGCCGACGCACTCCAGGCCGAGCGGTCCCGCCTCGCCCGGGTACATGCCGAGGACGTTGAGCACGTCGCGGAAGTTGAGCCCCGTCGCCCCGACCCGCAGTTCCACCTCGTGCGGGGCCGGCGACCGGCGCGGCACCGGGCGGAGCACCAGCCGGTCCAGCACGCCGGGGGTCGCCACCTCCAGCCGGAACGACTCGACGCTGGGCGGCACCAGCCGTCCGCCGTCGTCGCCCGCGCAGCGGGCCAGGCGGGCGACGTGGCGCGCCGCGCCGCGCAGGGCGACCTGGTCGTCGCGGCCGTCGGCGCGCAGCTCGGCGGCGAGGAGCGCCGCGTCGCCGCCGGTGTCGGCCGGGTCCAGGTCGATCCGGGTGCAGCGCAGGTCGGGGTGTTCCAGCGCGATCGCGCCGGCCATGCCCCACAGTGGGGCCTGCCCCAGCGCCAGCGGCCCGACGGGCTCGCCGACCGGCTGGGCGCCCCGGGTCACCAGGTACGTCCGGGGGGACAGGCTCCGCGTCGCCAGCGCCCGCACCAGGTGCAGGGTGCTCTGCAGGACGCTCCGCTGGGCGTCCCGCAGGCTCGGCAGGTCCGCGTCCGGGTCGGCCGGCGTGTCCAGCGCCCACAGGTGCAGCACGCCCCGCCAGCCGCCGGCCGGGGCCGTGTCGAGCAGCCGGGCCAGGTCCTCCGGGCGTTGTGGGTCGACGCGGTACCCGTCCGGGTCGGTGCGCTCGAACGACGTACCGGGCCGGACGAACGTGCAGGAGTGTCCGTCCTCCGCGAGCAGCGAGGCGACCTGCCGGCCGAGCCCGTCGGCGTCCGCGAAGACGAGCCACGCGCCCGGCGCGCCCGGGGCCGTGGCCTCCGCGGCCGGGCCGGCGACCGGCCAGGTGATCTCGTAGCGCAGGTCGTCGGCCTCGGCCGGTGGGCGGCGCAGCGCCGCCGGGTCGAGGTGCCGCAGCCGCGCGCCGCGCAGGTCCACGACCACCCGACCGGAGGGCTCCACGACCAGCACGTCCCCCACGACGTCGGTCGTGGAGTCGCCGTCCGGTCGGGTCCGGGCGTACGCGCGCAGCTCCGGCTCGGCGGACGGGACGGCGCGCAGGTGATCGACGCGGAACGGGACGTGGATCGCCAGCCCGCCGTCCGGCTGCGGCCGGGTCAGCCCCAGCAGTTGGAAGCAGGCGTCCAGCAGGCCGGGGTGCACCGGGTACGGCACGCTCGGGTCGAGCTGCCCGGGCACGCGGACGGCGCTCACCGCCACCCCGTCGCCGGTGCGGACCTCGTCCAGCCAGCGGAAGCCCGGCCCGAGGTCGAGGCCGGCGTCGGTGACGGCCCGGTAGAAGGCGTCGAGGTCGTCGAGCGACCGGTCGCAGCGCGACCCCAGCTCCGTCAACTCCGACGGGGCGTCGTCCGGGACGCCCTCCGGGTCCGGCCGCGCCTCGGCGTACTCGGTCCAGCCGGGGTCGTCGTAGGTGACGAGCCGCAGCGAGGCGCCGTCCGCCGCCAGGACCGTCTGCACCGGGCGCTCGCCCGACTCGGGCAGGGTCAGCGGCTGGGCGAAGAGCACGTCCCGCAGGCCCGGGTGCCGGGTACCGGCCTCGGTGGCGGCAGCGAGGAGCATCGCGAGGTGGTGGGCGCCGGGCACCACGACCTGGTCCCCGAGCCGGTGCTCGGCCAGGAGCGGGTAGGCCGCCACGCTCAGCGCGGCCTCGAAGACCGTGTCCCGCAACGACGGCGTACGCAGCCGCTGCCCGAGTAGCGGGTGGTCGCCCGGCCGGCGGCGGCTGTGCGCGCCGGGTGCGGGCGCCGACCAGTAGCGCTGGCGTTGGAACGGGTACGTCGGCAGGCCGACCGCCCCGGCCGCCACCGGCCCGACGATCGCCGCCCAGTCCAGCTCCACACCCCGCACGAACAGCCCCGCGACCGCGGCGAGGATCTGCTGCCAGTCGTCGCGGCCCC
>NZ_JBICUP010000062.1:0-32789 GCF_043198215.1 Micromonospora sp. NPDC048830 | reverse complement strand
CTACCTCGCCGGCCTCCACCTCCGCGCCTCGATGATCTGGATCAAGGACCTCACTCACACCACTCCTTGATCACAACTCGATACGCGCCCTAGCGCGAAGCCGGGGCCATAGTTCATCTCCGGCCCCGGCTTCACAAAGGTCTTCATCAGGTGCCCGCACTGTCAGTCGTTCTTCCTGGCCGCCTCCCGGGAGCCTCGTCCGCGCGGCGGAAGTGTCGCCCGGCTGGCCCGACAGCGACCCGGCAGTCGGGATCGCCCGCGCCCTCCGGAGCCCCGCCGCCCCTGTGCCCTGGACCTGACGCACGTGGTCGTGCTCGACGACACCCATGACGACAGGCACCAAGCCGGCCGGTAGCGCGAGAACCGGTGCCCCAACAGGCCAGCGGACCCGCGTGCGGGGCCGTGCCGGGCGCTGCGCCGGGCCGGCCGACGTCGTGTGTCCGGTGCCCGCCGCCCGCCGGGCCAACGAGGGCGGGGGCCCCGAGGTCAGATGTCGTCGACCGGGATGGGGTGGACCAGGTCGGCAGGGATCACCGACGGGGCCAGGTGCGGCTCGGCGGTGAGGTAGTAGGCGCCGTGATCCAGCGCCGCCCAGACCGCGTGAGCGCGCCCGACGTCGCCCTTGAGGCCCTTCGCTTGGGTAGCTGTCCCAGCCCGCCAAATATTTGATCTTGATTGACGTCGGCTGTCGGGGTGTCCGTTAGCCGAACCCTCAACGGACACGCGGGCGGCCGTGGCGCGAAACGCGCCTACCAGCGACGAGCGTTGTCACAGATAGGGCGTCCGGTGAACTGTCCGGTGATGGGGAGGGGCTATCCGGGGTCGCCGGGGTGCCTGGGTGCCGTCGAGGGGCTGGCAGCGTTCGAGGAGCTGGTGGTGAACTGAGGGCGCGGCCACCGCGTCCGACTCCGGGCTCGAGACCCGCCGGTTCAGGAAGCGGTTGCCACCACGTCAACGCGGAACGTCTGATCGCCCTCGCCTGTGCACGGCTCCTGCACGAGTTCGGCACCACTGACCGTCTCGTCGCCACGAATGCCGAGACAGAGTTCGCTATGCACGGGGCGGAGCCGGTAGCCCTCCAGTGGAGCGGCGACCGGCTCGACCCGGAACACTTGCGCTGGCCCACCGGCTGCGCAGTCATCCCAGGGTTCGAGCATGCCCGTCGCGGGGCCGCTGGCCAGCACAGTCAGGCAACCCACCCCATGCTGCGGGTGGCTCCACCTGATCTGGAAGCGGTCCCCGTCGACCGGCACGAGCAGCGTCCTGGGCGGCTCGGCGTCCTCGCACGATCGTTGCACCGCGACGGCCGCGTCGTAGCGTCCGGTGTGCTCCCGCCCCTCGGTCACGCAGAGCGCCGGTGTGCGGGCGGGGTGAATGCGCACGACACTGCCACCGGCGGGCAGCGCCAGCCGGCTCTTGGGCGCCGGGCCAGCTTCCCGGGTGCCCGGCGACCTTCCGGTGTCGCGGACCAGCAGCCAACCGCCCACCGCGAGCAGCGCCGCCGCGGTCACACCTGCGGCGGCCCTGACCAAAGTACGCCAGAGGACCGCGCGCGGCAGCTCGGGAGCACACTGACCGGTGGCATGAGCCGACTGCCCGGGCGGCGACTTCTTCCCGTTCGCCGCGTCGGTCTCGTGGGCCAACCGATTGAGGGTGGCCAACCAGGCGGCGACCTGGTTGTCGTTGCCCGTGCAGGCACGAACGAAGGTCGCCAGCAACTCCGCGCGAGGCAGGCCCGGCCGACCCAGCATGTCAGCTACGGTACTGCGGGCCAGGACCTCGCCATGGCTCGCCGCCCGTTGCTCGAGCTGCCGGAACGTGTACCCGGACCGGTCTTTCATCAGCCGCATGAGCTGCACGAACTCAGCCTTATCGCGGGCTGCGTCCGGTCGAACACTCTCCGCATCCATCGGCCTCCATGTTGCCGGAGATGACCGCCGAGATCAACTGCCTAACGGCACCGTCCGGACCGGCAGGCCGGACAAGCTTCTAGCCAGCCCGGACAGTGCTACGCCTGTCCGGGACAGGAACGACCCATTGCCGGACGCGATCGACTAGGTAAGCCTCGACCGCAATCAAACAACCCCCTTCGGGAAAGGCCACTGATGAAAACGACGCAGCGGAGACTTTGGGCGGTCCTGGCGGGGCTGGCCCTCGCGGGTGGTGCCACGGTGACGGCGGCTTCACCCGCGATGGCCGGACAGGACGCTCTCGCGCGGGTGTACGTCGACGGGACGAATACGATCGCGGCCGAGGGCAAGTTCGTCTCGTACGGCGATCGGTTCGAACTGACCAAGCGCTCGTCATACGGCAACCGCCCGTACCTTGAGTACAAGTACATCCGCATCGACGGCACCGTGCAGGAGGGGACGCACTGGGGGGTGTCGAGCATCGGCACGACCGTGCCGTTCGACCACAACTTCGGCGAGGGACGGAAGGTGGCGTTCCGGGTCTGCGTGCAGGTCGACTTCGGTTGGGACCCCTGCAGCGACGACGCGGACGGCCAGTGGACGATCGGCTACGCGTGAGGACCGTACCGGCCTAGACCGGCGGGCGGATGAGCTGCCCGAACGGCGCCAGGGCTCCGACGGCGGTCATCCGCCGCCGGAGCCCTGGCCCCACCTCAGGGCCGTCGACCGCCCCGGCCGCGTACACATCACCGCGACGGACCTCGCCGAGCGGCTGGCCGCCTCCCGAGCCCCCGGTCCGGCTCATGCAGCAGATTCTCACCGGTGACGGTCAGCCGGTCGGGGCGCCGTACCCGATCACCTACGCCGGCGCCACCGCGCCGCTGACCACCGACCCCGCATGGCACCGCGCGATCGCCCGCGCTTTGCACCGCGATCTACCCGCCTGCCCCGGCCAGCACTGGCAGATCTGGACCCCCCACCGGCTGGACCCGGCTGCCCGACGTGGTCGACGTCAACCAGGATCTCGGCTGACCATCCCCCACGCCCGGGCGCGGGGACGCCGACCGGCCAGCCACACGACGGGGAGACCACCATGACCACCAGCCACCGGACCGACGACGCCGTCGCCCGGCTGGCCCGACAGCGACCCGGCCGCCGGGACCGCCGCGCCCTCCGGAGCCCCGCCGCCCCTGTGCCCTGGACCTGACGCACGTGGTCGTGCTCGACGACACCCATGACGACAGGCACCAAGCCGGCCGGTAGCGCGAGAACCGGTGCCCCAACAGGCCAGCGGACCCGCGTGCGGGGCCGTGCCGGGCGCTGCGCCGGGCCGGCCGACGTCGTGTGTCCGGTGCCCGCCGCCCGCCGGGCCAACGAGGGCGGGGGCCCCGAGGTCAGATGTCGTCGACCGGGATGGGGTGGACCAGGTCGGCAGGGATCACCGACGGGGCCAGGTGCGGCTCGGCGGTGAGGTAGTAGGCGCCGTGATCCAGCGCCGCCCAGACCGCGTGAGCGCGCCCGACGTCGCCCTTGACCATGCCGACGACGGCGGCGACGTCGGCCGCCTCACCGGCGCCGAGGGGCAGCACCGTGACGCTGGGCAGGGTGGCCAGCACGCCGAGCCGGGCCCGGGCGGGAGCGTCAGCGACCCGGGTGTACGCGTCCAGCAGCGCCACCGTCGGCAGCCCGGTGTACGCCTCCTCGTCGGCGATCATGACCAGCAGCTCGCCGACGTGCACGTGGCCACGGGCGTAGGACAGCATCGCCGAGGCGTCGAGAACCGCCCGGATCTCGATCTCGCTGTCGTCGAGCATCAGGCGGCGGCGGTGTCGTCGGCCGGCCAGGTCCCCTCACGCAGCATGTCGCGCCGGCGCTGGGCCTCGGCGCGCTGCTCGGCCGACAACCGAGGCAGGACACCCCGTACCCGATCGCGGTCCGCGTTGGTGACCTCGATCCCGACCGCCCGCAGCATCTCGACCGTGGCGGACGCCCGGTCCATCCGGGCGCGCAACGCGTCCGCCACCGCGGCGGACGCGTTCGGCTCCTGATCGAGGTACGCCGCGACGTCGTCGGGCAGACTCACCGTCACACGCTTAGTCATACTCGAATCATACCGTAAGTGGTCGTCGACGCTGGTCCGGCGCAGCTGCTACGTCGGCCGTGTAGATGAGTCAGCCAAGCCTCTGTCTGGATCAGCCGTAGGCGTCCTGGATGTCAACGACAGCGACCGTGACGTTGTCCGGGCCGCCATGGTCGAGCGCTGCCGTGACCAGGCGCTCAACTGCCTGCGCTGGGGTCGAGGCGGTGGCCAGCGCGACGTGTAGCAGGTTTTCAGGCACGTAGGAACTGAGTCCGTCGGAGCACAGGAGGAATCGGTCACCTGGTTTCAACATCAACAGGGTGATGTCGGGTGAACGGCCGTCTGGTCGTCCGTCCAGGAAACGCGCCAGCCTCTCCGAAAGGTTGGGCACGTTAGCGGCGTCGGCGACCAGGCGCTGGTAGATGTGATCTTCGGTGATCCGGGTGGTCTGGCCGCGCTGTGGACCCTGGCCATGCACCAGGTACGCCCGGGAGTCGCCGACGTTGGCCAGCGCGGCAGTCGTGCCGGTGATGAGCATGGCGACCAGGGTGGTGCCCATGCCCGCTAGCTCAGGCTCGGCCTCGATCCGGTGCCGGAGGGCGTGATTGGCGGCGCTGACCGCCTGCCCGAGCGTGGCAGCCAGGGAGCTTGGCTCGACGGCGGCCTGGTCGCGGGCCGCCAAAACCGCGGCCCCCCGAGTGGGACACACCTCTTGCACTACCTGGCGGGCAGCTCGTCGACGCGCACCAAGACGTCGCCGGCCGACGGTTGCCGAACGGAACCCGCGAACCCAAGAACGTGCGAACCGGCGCCCCTGGTTAGGACCGGGCGACGCGCGGGCGAACACGTGGCATCCCGGCCAGCCTGCCTTGAGCGGATGGGCAGGGAAGCGATGTAACCGCCGGGTAACACCATAGGGGCGTCGAAAGGGTCTCCTTCTCCTCCAGACGCTGTTGTCGACGAGGAGGAGTACCCGGTGCGTGGGTGGATCGAAGTGGCCTACATGCTGGCGCTGAGCGTGGCGTTTCTGGTCGCCGTGGGTTTCGCCGTGGCGGCCCGCAGCGAGAAGAAGCGCGCTGACGCCTATAAGGTCCTGGCGAAGCTGGCGGTGATGCTGACGCTGGCCTTCGCCATTTCGACCCTGTAGGCCCCAGGCCGATTAGGGAGCGGATGCCGGGGAGTTGGGCGCACCCGTGCCAGGCCGTGTCGGGTGCTGTGCCGTCCCGGCCGCCGTCGTGCGTCCGGCACCCGTCGGCCCACCCCCTGCCGGGGGGCGGGCCACCGACATCGCTTCGGCGGTCAGCGCTGGCTGGGATCAGGCTGATGCAGTGGGGGTGACGCTGGGGCCGGGATGGCGGCTGCCATCGAGGCCGGTGTTGGCTTGTCGGCCAGGATCTGCCCCACGGTGCAGCGGGCGTCGATCCAACTGCTGGTCACTGGGCAGATCCAGCCGGCGACCTCAACCGCGGTCGTGCGGAGATCTCTCAGCGGCCGGTTGAACATCGGCTCGTGGTGGGCCATGCGGTTACGCGCGACGTGCAGCCGTTCCACCGCCTTGGCGACTGGGCGGCGGCGACGACGGGGGAACGCCCGGTACAGGCACCACCGCCACAGGGTCGCGTCGTACCGGGCGGCCAGCAGGTACCGCCAGAAGCCGAAGGTCAGCTCGGCGACGACCCGGCCGGGTGTCTCCTGCTTCCCGTCCCGGACCGCCCGCTCGCGGGCCTTGCGGATGTCCCGCTGCGCCTCGACGGTGAACACTCCGCCCGGGTCGAGGTACCAGCGCGGCTCCGCATGGACCCGAACGGACCACTCGGTCAACTCGTGGTGCAGCGCGTTGCGCAGGAGCACCTCCAGGTGCCCGAGCGTTGTGCCCAACGCTGCGGACACCTCGGCGTTCCACTCGTACAACGCCACGGCGCCTGCGAGGTCCCCACCGCACGCCGCCCGGTACGGCGCCAGCCGTTCTGCCGAGAACCGCCGCTCCAGCGTCGCCAGATCCGCAGACACCACCATTGCCCCTACGTCCCACCCCGTCGTTTAAACGCGCTATGCTAGCCACGAAGACCCCGGTCAGCCTCTGCCCCACGCGGGCACGCAGCCGGGGTTTTGACTTTCCGGGCAGGCCCCACCCGCGCAATGCCTACGAGCCCGCCGGCACCATCTGCTGCAAGCTCTCGACAGAGCGGCGTGGCCGCCTCGTCAACGCCGATCGGTGGGCCGAGCGCCATGACTACCAGCGCCGCGACCTCGGTCAGGCGTAGACCTGAGCCATCCGTAGGACGACCACGGTCGCATCGTCATGACGTTTGCCCCGCCAGCGCCGCGGGTTCGGATCATCGCGTTCGGCGCTACGCACGGCACGGATGAGCGCCTCGGGGCCGCTTGCCTCGCATAGGGCAAAGACGTCGCTCCAACCCCACCCGTAACGCTCAGTCAGGCGTGAGACGCCGTCGGTGCATAGCAGGATCTGTGTGACCGAGCGCTGTGGAAGGGCTCCCGTCAGCGCGTGTTCGGCCGCAGCAGGCGCGGCTCCCAGGACCCAGAACCCGCCTGGCCGATTGCGAATCGTTGCCACATAGGCCGGCGAGTAGGTGCGTACACGGCCCTCGACAACCGGTGCGCCGGGCAGGCGATCAACCCGGTCATCGATGATGCTCGTGGGTTCGCTTTGCCCTTGGTCGATGACGACCGCGCAGTCACCGACCACCAACCACTCGACTTGGTCATCTCGAAGCCGAATGATCGCGGCTGTCGCCCCTGGGGAGAGTGGGTGGCTTAGGTCGCAGGCCGGGCCATGATCGGCCATGGTTGCCTCGATCGCAGAGCGGGCTATCGCGGCGAGCGGCTGCTCTGGCCGCTCGGCCAGGTGGCGGCTGAGATGGGCGCCGAGGCGAGCAACGATCCAGGTGACGGGGTGAATGCAGCCGCCTGACTCGTTGGGATAGCGACCTGCGCCGTCTAGGACCAGGGCCCACCCGTCGCCGACGGCGAAGTGGTCCTCGTTGGGGCCGTCCGGCGCCGCCTCCGTTGCGGCCGTGTAGGTGATGTGCACAGGCCGCCTCAGTCGGGGATCTTGAATCGGTACGACATCTGGACCATATCGCCTGCGATGACGGCGAGCATGACTTCCACGGGGCGTCCGGCGGTGTCGTACGTCGTGCGGGCCAGGTCTACCACCGGCGTTCCTGCAGGCAGGCGTAGGGCTGCGCTCTCTGGGCCGGTCGGCATGCGGACCGACCACTCTTCGGTGATCTCGTCCAGCTCGTAACCGGCTTCCTCAAGGCGTGCGTAGCTTCCGCCGGGGCCGGTGTCTTCTTCCTGGATCTGGGTGCCCTTGACCACGCCCAACTCGAAGTACGAGTCGGCGAGCTGGTTGGGCCTGTCATCGACGAGGGTGGTGCGCCGCCGGACCCAGACCGGGGTGCCAACGGGGATCTTGAAGCGCTCGGCGACGGCTGCAGGCGCCGGCGTTTCGGCGAGTTCTCGCAGCAGTTGGCCAGCGGTATGTCCTTGAGACTCTGCCTCTGCTGTCAAGATCGCCCGGCCTGCCCTCCAGCGGCTCTTGGCGTACCTGTCGATGCCGTGGCGACGAGCGGACGGCCGCTCTCGTACGAAGGTGCCCTTGCCTTGCATGGTGATGACGAGTCCCTGCTGTTTGAGCAGGTCGATCGCCTTACGTGCCACGGCAAGGCTCACGAGGTTGTCCGCTGCAATGTCGTCGAGCGTGGGCAATTGATCGCCTGGCCGGTACGCGCCCGTTTCGATCTTCAACCGGATCTCATCGGCGACGCGGACTTGCATCGGGCGGGCATCTGTCGGGCCGGTGCTCATGCCCACAGAGTAGACCGTTTGAAGGTCTGCATACAGAGTGCTTGACCCGCGAGGGATAGACGACTTACTGTTGTCCGCACGTTGATAGGTCTGCATACAGACCTACGGACCTTTCCTTGGCCTTGTGTGTGGCCACGGAAAAGGCCCCGGCGGGATTGGGCCCCGCCGAGGCCGCGGCATCCCACCCCAAGGAGGCTCAGATGCCAGCAATGAGGGTACGTGCTGCCCGGATACATCCGGCGCAGCCCCGACCTGGATCGACGGCCAACGACGTGTCTGCGCTGGTGGCGCGGGCTCAGGCCGGTGATGTGGAGGCGTTCGGCGCGGTCTATGACCGGTACGTCGACCAGGTCTTCCGGTTCGTCTACCGGCGGGTTCTGGATCGGCAGGTGGCTGAGGACCTGACGTCGGAGACGTTCCTGCGGGCGCTGCGTAACCTGGCCAGCTTCCGGCGGCCGGGCGGCGACTTCGGCGCGTGGGTGACCACGATCGCCCGGAACCTGACGATCAACCACCAGGCGTCGCACCAGCGGCGTGAGCGGCCGGTGGCGGAGCTGCGCGACGCGGCCCCGGTCGACCGGGCGCCGGGCCCGGAGGCCGCCGCGGTGGACACCCTGACTCGTGAGGCCCTGATGGCCGGGATCGAGCAGCTCAGCCCGGTGCAGCGGCAGTGCATCGTCCTGCGCTACCTGCGGGAGCTGTCGATCGAGGAGACGGCGCAGGTGCTGGGCAAGACCCCGGCGGCGATCAAGGCGGTGCAGCACAAGGCGCTGAAGGCGCTGCGCGGGCTGCTGCCGGTGACGGCGGTGATGCCGGCATGAGCGCCGCGACGATGACGACGGCCAACGGCGCCGACCGGTCGACGCTGGTACGGGCCGCGCAGGGTAAGACGGCCCCCACGCAGCGGGTGTCGATGGGCATCGGGGTTATCGCCGGCCCCGGCACGTCGGCCGCCGCGCCCGAGCCGGGCACGGTCGCCCGGTCGATGGAGCAGTTGTTGGGCGTGGCGGCCGCGAGTGAGTCGGCGCGGACCCGGCAGCTCGCCGGGAAGATCAGCGGCCTGGTGGCGGAGCTGACCGGCCGGGTGGAGGCGGAGGAGACGCAGCGCCGGGAGCGGGAGGCTGCCGAGGAGCAGCGCCGCAAGCTCGCCGAGGCCGAGGCCGCCCTCACGCAGCAGCTCGCCGAGGTGCGGCAGAAGCTGCGCACCACTCGCGATTCCGTGGCATCGCCGCCCTGCAACCGTCGGGTGGGCGCCGAGCAGCGGGCCGCGATCCGCGAGTGGGCCCTGGCCAACGGCTACGAGATCAAGAACCGTGGCCGGGTCTCCCGCCAGATCGTGGAGGCGTGGGCCGCCGCGACCGGTGCGGAGGTGACCCAGTGATTACGGATGTCCTGATCCCTGCCGCTGGCGCGGTGTCGCTGCTGGCCAACGTGTGGGCCGCGCGCACCGTGCGCGGGCTGCGCGGCCGGTTGGCCGAGGCCCGCCGTCGGGCGGCCACCGATCCGCTGACCGGCCTGGCGAACCGCAACGGTCTGAGCCGGGTCCTGGCCGAGATGGCCGACGAGTCCTACGACCTGGTCCTGGTCGACTTGGACAAGTTCAAGCAGGTCAACGACACCTACGGCCACGCCGCCGGGGACCGGCTGCTGGTCGAGGTCGCCGCCCGGATCTCGACGATCGTGGCCGACATCGACGGCGCGGTGGTCGCCCGCCTCGGCGGCGACGAACTGGTCCTGGCGTGCCCGTCGCCAGCGCCGCTGGCGCAGATCCTCGGCGCCGAGGTCATCACGGCTCTGGCGGAGCCGATCGAGGTCGCCGACGGCGTTGCGGTGCCGGTGCGGGCCAGCGTCGGCGCGGTCCACGTCACGGCCGGGGAGGACTCGTCCCGGGCCATGGCGGCGGCCGACGCCGCGGCGTACGAGGTCAAGCTGCGTGGCGGTGACGGGCTGGTCGAGCACAGCGTGCTGGCCGAGCTGCCCGAGGTCGAGCAGCGGCCGATGGTGCGGCTGCGGGAGATGGCGGCCCTGGTGCGGGTGCTGGGGGTGACGGGATGACGACCCCGACCGCCCTGGATGTGACCGCGGTGCTGGACCGGTACCGCGCCGGTCTGCGGACCGTGTCGGACGCCGAGCTGGAGCGTCGGGCCGCGACGGTCGCGGCCCTGCCCGGCCGGCTCGCCGACGAGCTGCGGCACCTGGTCGACGCGGAGCGGGACCGCCGGCAGGCCGCGCGCCGGCCGGCACCGTCGACCCCGGCGCCGGGCCGGTCGCGGGCGCTGCGGGCCGCCGCCGGTACGGCGGTCGCGGGAGCGCCCGTCGCGGTGCTCGCCGGCCGGGCCCTCGCCGACTACGCCGGCCAGGTGCCGCAGGCCCTGGTCTACTCCCCGGCCGTCGCGGCCGGCCTGGTCGCCGTCGCGGTAGGCGGCAGCCGGCTGGCCCGGTGGATCGACGACCGCCGCCACCCCTTGGCGGTGGACGTCGACGAGGCCGACCTCGACCCGTACGGCAAGGAGCTGCTGGCCCGGGTCCGGGCGCAGCGGCTGGCACGCGGGGAGGTGTGCTGATGGCCGGCCTGCTGGTGGTGCGGGTGCACCTGGACTGGACCACCCCCGGCCACTACGACCGTGACCGGTCGCTGCCCTGCCGGGTCTGCGCCACTGCCACGAAGATGCGCGACAGCCGAGGGCAGGCGTGCCACCAGTCGTGCGCGGAGCACGAGATCGCCCGGGAGCTGCTCGGCGCCGGCCAGGCGCTGATCGCCGACGAGCGGGTGCCGTCCCCGGCACAGCTTGCCCACGGCCGACTGGCGACGGAGGGAAGCCCGCAGTGAACCGGAAGGTTGCCGACTGGGGTCCGTGGATCGCGATGGCGGCCGCGGTGGTCCTCACAGCCAAGGGTGAGTTCGACTTGGCGGTGCTCGCGCACTTCGCGTGGCAGATCGCCTGGATGTTCCCGGTGATGCTCGACGTGTACGTGATCACCGCGTTCCACCGTCGCGCCTGGAAGGACATGGTCGTCGGCATGCTGCTGATGATCTTCTGTCAGGTCGCGGTGCACCTCCTCCCGGTCTTTATCGACACCGCGGCCGGCGAGGAGGTGCCGTGGGGCCTCGTGGTGGCGGTCGCCTGCATCGCGCCGATCGTGGTCGTCAGGGTCAAGATCCTCACCGGCCGCACCGGAAAGGAGATCGCGGCGGCGGAGGAGGCGGCCCGGCAGGCGGAAGAGGTCCGGGCGGCGTGGGCGGAAACCGTCGCCGCGCGGGCGGCGCAGGCGGAAGCCGAGAAAGCGGCGCGGGCGGAAACGGCGCGGGCCGAGACGGAAACCGCTGCCCGGGTGGAGGCGGAAACCCGCGCGGTCGAGGCGGAAACGCGGGCGCAGGCGGAGGCGGAAACGCGGGCGGAAATCGAGGCCGCCACGGAGGCGGAAATCGCCGACCACGTCCGGGCCGTCGCCGAGGCCCGCGAGGCCGCCAAGGCCGCCGAGCAGCGGGCCGCGGCAGAGGCGGAGTCGGCGCGGTTGGCCGAAGGGCGGCTGGCCGAGGCTCGCGACGCTGCGGACCGGGCCGCCGCCGGCCGGGCCATCGCCGAGCGGACCGCCGCCGAGCGGGTTCGGACGCTCACCGACGCCGCTGAGCAGGCCGAACGCGACTACCAGGACGCCCTGGCCGAGGCCCGTGTCGACGCCCGTGCAGCCCAGGACCAGGCCGCCGCGCTGGACGAGACGGTGCGGGCGCTGCGGGCGCAGCTCGACGAGGCGCAGCGTTTCGCCGAGCGGCAGGCCGCCGCCCGGGCCCTCGCCGAGCAGGAGAGCCAGGCGATCAAGGACGCCCGCGACGGCCTCGTGAACGAGCTGGAGCGCACCCGCCGTGCCCTCGCCCGTGCGCAGGCGGAAATCGGCGCGGGTCGGCAGCCGGAAATCCTGCGCCCGGCCGGGCGGAAATCCGTGGCCGCTGTTCCGGCCGAGCTGCCGGCCAACCTGCCTGACGTGGACAAGGTCCGACCGGAAACCGTCGCGATCGTGCTGGCCGCCCGAGCGGAAAACCCGGACGCGAAGCAGGCCCAGCTGGCCGAGATCACCGGGATTTCCGATCGCACGATCCGCAAGGTCCTCAACGCCGTGCCGGCGGAAATCGCCGGCCGGGTCCTCGAACTCGCCAGCGGCCACGTCGCCTGACGCCGTTTCCGGCGCCCAGGAGATGAGCCCACGGCGCTCGACCCGCCGACGGCGTCGGGTCGGGTGCCGTGGCCCCACCCCTCGGCAGCAGGAACACCCGACGACCCCGGTCTCCACCCGTACCACCCCGTACCTGATGGAGGTGATCCCGTGAGCGCCCAACCCGCCGAGGACAACTACCGACCGTCACCGACGCCGCGAATTCCATTCCGGCGCGAGGCGGACGTGGTTTCCCTGGTTCCGCCCAGGCAGGAGGCCACTCCGGCCCCTCCCCTACCGGAATCCAACCAGGACAAATTAGCGCAGAACGAGCCAGCCACTTCCGGCCCCAACTCCGGCACCGGAATTACTCTCCGTGACTTTCCGGGGGATTGGGGCAGCGTCACGGCGGTGTGGACCGGCTCCCCGGAGCCGCTGTCCGACCTGGTCGGCCTGGCCGGCCGGGCCCGCGAGGGCCAGGACGCGCAGGCGATCGTGATGGCCTGCTGGGCCGTGCTGGTGCTCATCCCCCGTGGGCTGCTGCACCTGGCCTCGTGGGTCCTGGCTCATCCCCTCCGATCGCTGGCCGCCGCCGCGGTGGCCGCGGTCCTCGTCGCAACCCTCTAGAGAGGAGGCACCTGTCATGACCAGCGCACTGATTGTGCTCGGCGGACTCGTCTACATCGCCCTGTCGATCGTCTTCCACTTCACCCCCCGCCTGCGGGTCGTGGTCGCCATGGCGGTCGGCGCGCTGCTCGCTGGCGTCGTCGTCACCCAGGTCAACAAGTGGCTCGCCAACGGCATCGACAAGATCGCCGGACCGATCGGCGACTGGATCGGCCAGGACACCAAGGACGTGGCGCTGGCCATCCCCACCGCGCTCGGCCTCGCGCTGGCGATCGTCGTGATCGTGTTTCTGCGCGGCAAGGGCGGCGGCAAGGCCGGCGGCAAGGGCGCGGCCGGCAAGGGCGGCGGCGCCGGTGGCGGCAAGGCCAAGCTGGCCCACGTCGCGCTGACCTGTGCCCTGCTGCTGCCGATGATCATCGGCGGTCTCGGCGAGACGATCCGGGACGTGGTCCAGTGATCTTCTTCGACATCCTGGTGTACCTGGCGGTGGCGAAGATTGCCGTGCTGTTGCTGGAAGACGCCGCCTACGCGGTCCGGGGCAAGCAGTCCCCGCGCCGGCAGGCCCGCGCCCGCCACCAGGCCGCCCAGCAGAAGGCCGCCGAAGGTGCTACCGGCAGCGCGGGCGGCGCCAGCGCCGGCCGGGGAACGGGCGGCACCCTCGCGGCGGCGGACGGCTACGTCGCCGGCCTGATCGAGGACGCCACCGAGCGCGCCCGGGCACGCCGCCGCCGCGCCGCCGCCCGCAAGCGCGGCGCCCAGGCCGTCGACGGGGTCGTGGTCGACGTCGACGTCGACGGCCGCTGGTACGCCGACTGCGACCTGTGCGGTTGGTCCAGCCGCCCGTACCGGATCGAGGCCAACGCCCTCGGCGCCGGCCGGGAGCACACCCGCACCGAGCACCCCGACCAGTACAGCGGGGAGCCCGAGCCCACCCAGGTCACCACCGATTCCGCCGAGTCCCCCGCTCGCGTCCCCGCCAGCGACGGTGAGGAGGAGCCGCGCCGGCCGGCGTTGCGGGTGATTCCCGGCGGCGCCCAGGACACGGAGCAACCGGCCCCGCGGCAGCCCACCGCCGCGCCGGCCGCCAGCGAGCGGACCGAGACGGACGACCAGCGGCAGGGGCCGGAATCGTCGGTGGTCCACGACACCTGCTTCTACTGCCCCGGCTGCGCGAAGTGCCGGCCGCCGCGCTTCGGGTGGCGGTGCCGGGTCTGCGGCCAGCGCGACGAGACCTTCACCTCGATGAAGGAGGCCGAGGCGGCAGGCACGCAGCACACGTGCCCCCCACGGCCCGCCGACCCGGCACCGGCCGGGCCGCCCAGCCAGACCGATGTGGAGCGGATGCGGTCCGAGCTGTACGGCAAGTGCGCCCACCGCACCGTCCGCGAGGGCTTCCCGGACGAGTGGTGCCCCAACCCGGTCGGCTCGGACAGCCCGTACTGCACCGCCCACCAGACCTCCGGCACCGCCGCCGGGGACGACCAGCACCACCCGGCCGCCACCGCGGCGGCCGGCACCACGTCCAGCACCACCGATCTGAAGGAGATGACCGTGAACCTGGAAGCCACTGGCCCGGACGAGATCCGCGCCGCGTTCACCCAGGCGGCCGAGGCGGCCGGGGAGCGGGCGGAGGAAGTCGCCGGGGTCGCCGGCGTCCTGACCGAGGCCGCCGACCGCTACGAGGGCCTGGAGATGGCCGCCTCCACCGTCGGTCACCTGCGCGACGCCGCGGAGGCGTTCGCGTCCGCCCAGGCGGCGCTGAACACCGCCCAGGAGGAGCTGCAGGCCGCCCTGGCCGACTTCAACGCCAAGGACGGCCAGGTCGCCGAGGCCGTCGCCGACGCCGGCGGCAACGTCGCCAGCAAGGAAGTCCTGGTCGGCTGACCAGCCCGGGCCCCGGGGCGATCGCCGCCCCGGGGCCCCGATCCCCGAGCATCCCCGTCTCGCCAGCCCTGCCCGAAGGAGCCCCGCCGATGTCGACCCGGACCGTCTCCGAGATCCGCGCGGACCGCGCCGCCAAGGTCGGCCGCGCCCTGACCGCCTTGCTCGCCGTCACCGCCTACGCGGTCAGTTGGATCGTCAAGCGCAGCTGGCGGCGGCTGTTCCCCTTCTACTGGGTGCTCGCGGAGCTGGTCGTCGCGTCGGCCGCCGGGCCGCTGGGCGTGTCCTGGCAGACGGTGGCAATCCTCGCCCTGGCGATCGCCGCGACGGCGGCCGGGTGGCGTGCCCGCAGCCGCGCCGTACGTGCCTGGCGGGCCGCGATCGCCGTGGTGCTCGGCACCTTCGCGGTGGCCACGGTCGACGCCGGCGGCCCGGCCGCCCTGGCCGCGCACCCCACGCTGACGATCTTCGGGCCGACCCTCGCCGGCGCGGTCCTCGGCTGGCCGTGGTGGTTCCACCTGCGCCAGCGGCCCCCGGAGCCCGAGCCGGAGCAGCAGGAGGTGGCACCGGTGGTCGATGTGCCGGCCGAGGTGGATCCGCTGACCGCGCACTGGGAACAGCGCTGGCAGACCGAGGTGGTCGGGCAGGGCGTGTGCGCCGGGACCACGCTGGTCAAGGCGATCGAGCCCCGGCCCGGGGTCACCGAGGCCCTGGTGCGCCTGGCCCCGGGTACCAAGCCCGGTCCGCTGTTCAAGTCGGGTCCGGACGTGGAGGTCGCCCTGGACCTCAACGAGGGCGCGGTTGGCTGGCGCTCCACCGGCAAGACCGCCCGGCTGCGCGTCATCCTCGTCGAGAACTCCTACATCGCTGGCGGGGTCAAGTGGACCGGCCCCACCTACAACGGCGGCCGCTTCGAGATCGTCCGGTTCACCGACGGCTCCCCCGGCCACTGGGTGGTGTCCCGGCCGAACTTCGGCGTGCTCGGCGGCCTGGTCGTCGGATCCACCGGCTCCGGCAAGTCCCGCGCCCTGGGCGCGTTGATCGCGAACCTGCTCGAAGGCGGTGTCCAGGTCGCCGTCGGCGACCCGCAGAACGGGCAGAGCCTGCCGGCGTGGAAGGACGCCGTCGACTACCACCCCGGTGTCGACAAGACCGTGCTGCTCGGCCGCCGGGTGCACGCCGAGGTGATGCGCCGCTCGAAGCTGCTCGCCGACGCCGGCGTCGACGCCTTCGACGAGAACGACCCCCGAGTCAAGGCCCTCGGCCTGCGCGCCTTCGTCGTGATCATCGACGAGTGCCAGCTCGTGCTGATCCCGAACACCCCGATCGTCGCGCTGTTCGAGCAGACCGCCGAGACGATGCGCAAGACCGGCGTCGGCATCGTCCTGGCCACCCAGCTCCCGCAGATGAAGTCCCTCGGCGGGTCGGTGCGGCTGCGCGACGCCCTGGTCGCCGGCAACGCGCTGATCCTGCGGCTGTCCAACCGCGGCTCCGGCACCACGATCCTGCCCGACGACTTCGTCGGTGACCCGTTCGCCCTGCCCCGCGAACTTGAGGACGGTACGCCCACTGCGGGCATGGGCTACCTGCGCCACAGCAACCGCGTCGGGATGCGCTGCCGCGTTCCCCACCTCGACGAGACCACCGTCGCGGCCGAGAGCCCCCGCGTCCCGGTCCGCTGGAACGTGCCCGAGATCGACCCGGCCAGCCCCATCGTGCTGCCCGGCCACCGCGCCCCCGCCGCCAAGGCCACCGCCGCCGCGGGCGGCGGTAGCGCGGTGGATCGGCTGCGCGCCGCGTTCAGCGGTGGACGCAAGGCCACGACCACGGTGGTGGAGCAGGTCACGCCGGCCACGCCCGCCGAGTGGGTCCTCGCGTGCTTGCGCCGCGGCCCGGCCTCCGCGCAGGCACTGCTGGACCGCCCCGACTGCCCGGTCAACCAGTCGCAGCTCTACGCCCTCCTGGGCCGACTCAAGGACGCCGGCCGCATCACCCCGCCCGCCCAGCGCGGCGGCCCGTTCACCATCGCGAGCTGACCGCCTCCGTGACAGCCGACCGCACCGGGGTCGGCTCTCGCGGTGGCCGCCACGCCCACCCCCGACCCCCCTGCCGCACACCTGGTCCGGACAAGGAGACCCCCGATGGCCAGCACCGCCCGCCGCCCCCGCAAAAAGCAGGACGAGGTCGACCACGGCGCCGAGTTCGCCCGCCGCGCCGGCCTGGCCGCCCGCGCAGCCTGGCACGCCACCGCGGCCGCCGCCGGCCGGGCTGCCCGCAAGCTGCCCAGCCCGCACCGCACCCCCGGCGTCGACCTGCCCGGCCACGACCACGCCGGCCTCGCCCTGCTGCTGACCGGCGTCGTCACCGCCGCCGCGGTGTGGACCCACCCCGCCGGGCTGCCCGGCCGGCTCCTGGATGTCCCGGCCGGCATCGCCCAGGGCCTGCTCGGCGAGCTCGCCGTTGTCGCGCCGCTGCCCCTGCTCTGGCTGGCCATCCAGGCGATGCGCCATCCCGCCGGCACCCACACCGTGCGGATCCTCGCCCAGGCCGCCGGCACCCTGCTCACCGCCGCCGGCCTGGCCGGCCTTCTGGACCTGGCCGCCGCCGACGCGGGCGGACTGCTCGGCCGGATCACCGGCGCACTCGACGCGCTGCTCAGCGCGTGGGGCGCGGCCCCGGTCCTGGTCGGCCTGATCGCCGCCGGGCTCACCGCCGCCACCGGCATTACCCCGGTCGCCGTGGTGACCACCATCGCCGCCGCCCGCCACCGCCGCGCCCAGCTGCCCGCCGCCGCCGACGTCGACCTCGACCGGTTCGTCGACCCTGACGACGTCGACGACGTGCCGGCCGCGCCGCGCCCGGCCGCCGCGGCGGCGAGCCCTGCCCCGGTGTTCGATTCCGCGGAATCCGCGCCTCAGCCGCCGCGCCCGCGCCGCCAGCCCGCCGGCCCGGCCATGGTGGCCACGCCGGCGACGGCCGCCGCCGCGACGCCTGTGACGGCGGGTGGCTACGAACTGCCGCCGCTGAGCCTCCTGGCGGCTGGTGACCCGCCGCAGCGGCGCACCGCGGCCACCGACACCGTCAAGCAGGCCCTGCAGGGCGTCCTGGACGACTTCAAGGTCAGCGGCAAGGTGTCCGGCGCGCACCGCGGGCCGACCGTCACCCGCTACGAGATCACCATCGGCGCCGGGGTGAAGGTCGAGAAGGTCATCGGCCTGGCGAAGAACTTCGCCTACATCGTCGGCCAGCCCGAGGTGCGGCTGCTGTCCCCGATCCCGGGCAAGAGCGCCGTCGGCGTGGAGGTGCCCAACCCGGACCGGGAGGTCGTGACCCTCGGCGACGTCATCCGCTCCCGCGCCGCCCGCGACGGGCACCGCCTGCTGGTCGGCCTGGGCAAGGACATCGACGGCAAGGCCGTCACCGCGAACCTCGCGACCATGCCGCACCTGCTCCTGGGCGGCGCCACCGGCGCCGGGAAGTCCGGCTGCCTGAACACCCTGCTCGTGTCGATCCTGACCCGGGCGACGCCGGCCGAGGTGCGGCTGCTGCTGATCGACCCCAAGCGCGTCGAGCTGACCGCCTACGCCGGCATCCCGCACCTGGTCACCCCGATCGTCACCAACCCGCGCAAGGCCGCAGACGCCCTCGACTGGGTCGTGCGGGAGATGGACATGCGCTACGACGACATGGCCGCCCACGGCGTCCGGCACGTCGACGAGTTCAACCGCAAGGTCCGCGCCGGTGAGATCACCGCGCCGGCCGGCAGCGAGCGCAGCCTGGAGCCGTACCCGTACCTGGTGGTCGTGGTCGACGAGTTGGCCGACCTGATGATGGTCGCCCCCCGCGACGTCGAAGACGCCGTCGTGCGGATCACCCAGCTCGCCCGCGCCGCCGGCATCCACCTGGTCCTCGCGACCCAGCGCCCGAGCGTGGACGTGGTGACCGGGCTGATCAAGGCCAACGTGCCGTCCCGGCTCGCGTTCGCCACCAGCTCGCTGACCGACTCCCGGGTCATCCTCGACCAGCCCGGCGCGGAGAAGCTGCTCGGCCGCGGTGACGGGCTGTTCCTGCCCATGGGCGCCTCCACCCCGGTTCGGATCCAGGGCGCGTGGGTGTCCGACGCCGAGGTGGCCGCCGTCGTCGCGCACTGGCGTGGCCAGGCCACCACCGGTGGACAGCCCGCCGCCCCGGCCGCCGCCGTCGCACCGCCGGCCGCCGAGACCCCGGCACCGGTGAACACCGCGGTGGTCGACGGGCTCGATGACGACGAGCGGGCCCTGCTGCGCGAGGCCGCCGAACTGATCGTCACCAGCCAGTTCGGGTCGACCTCGATGCTGCAGCGCAAGCTGCGCATCGGCTTCGCCAAGGCCGGCCGGCTCATGGACCAGCTGGACCAGATGCGCGTGGTCGGCCCCTCCGAAGGCTCCAAGGCGCGCGAGGTCCTCGTGCGTCCCGACGAGCTGCCCGACCTGCTCGCCGCCCTCGGCGGCGACTCCCCCACCGACCCGGACGGGCGCACCGCCACGGTGCTGCCCTTCCCGCGCAGCGGCACCCGCCGCTGACCACCGACAGGAGGAACCCCCGCATGACGACCGCCACGACCCCCAGCACCACTGCGATGACCGTTCCGGTGCGGATCCAGATGACCGACACCGACGCCGCCGACGAGCCCCGCGTCAGCCAGGTGATCGTCACCGGCTGGCCGGTCGCGCCCGGCCTGGCCGTGCACGTCACCATCCAGGACGGGCAGCGCCTCGACGGCCGCTACAACCTCGCCCACCTGCCCAGCGGCCTCGCCGTCGCGCAGCAGCTGTGCGCCCGCCACATCGACCAGGCCGCCGTCGCCGCGATCGCCACCGGCATCGACTGGACCGACGACGCCGAGCAGATCCTCACCGACCCCCGCACCGCCCCGCTGCGCCCCGGCACTACCGCCTGGGACTGGTGCGGCTACGACGCCTTCTGCCGCGCGGAGGCATACCCGCGCCCCGACTCCCCCGTCTACGCCCCGACCAGCCGATAACGCCGCGCGGGCGGCCCCACCGCCTACCAAGCCCGGGGCCGCCCGCCACTCCCCCCATCCGCAACAGACGACAGGAGCTACCACCATGGTGCCCGACCCGGGTGACCCGACCTACCTCGGCGCGACGTACGCCAGCCACCCGTGACCCGCACGGACAACGCCGCCACTTCCAGATCCCCACCGCCGGCGCGCACGCCGTGCTGGTCGAGATCTCCGCCAGCATCGCCAACAGCACCTCCCGCTGCACCGGCTGCGGCCACGCCGACAGCACCTTCTCGCAACTGGAGATCCTCGCCCGCGCCGGCGCGCACGCCTCCGCCTGCGGCCGAGGCACCGCCACCGCCGCACTCGACGCCGAGGTGGCCACCGTCCGCGCCGAGTTGGCCCGCATCGACCCCAAGGCGTCGGGCTACCTGCAGATGGCCGGGGTGCTGCTCGGCGCCGGCCTGGCCGTGCTCGGCGGCGCCGGGGCCGGCGGGCACCTCTCCCCGGCCGCGCTCGCGGCCGGCGCGGCCACCACCGTGGTGGTGCTCGCCGCGGTGGTCCTGCTGCTGCTGGCCTCCCGCCCCCGCCTGGGCGGCGACTTCGGGTTCGTCGCCTACGCCGACGCCGACACCGCCCAGGACGTCCTCGCCCGCCTCGCCAGCGGAGACGCCGACCAGGCCCCGCAGATGACCGCGCTGACCCGCGCCCGGGAGCTGTGGTGGCTCTCCCGCGCCACCCGCGCCAAGTACACCGCCATCTTGCGGGCGATGCCGCTGCTGCTGGCCGGGTACGCCGGCGCGGCCGTCACCGCCGCCCTGGCGATCTGGGCCAGGTAATCGCGATGACCATGACCACCACCCTCGTCGTGCTGGACCGCGTAGACGCCTACGAGCTGTTCGCCACCGCCCGCACCGTGCTCGGCCTGCCCCTGGACGGCCGCTGGCACCTGATCGACTTACGGCGCAGTTCATATGCTGCAGGCGCTCCCCGACCAGGGCACACCCGCACTCGCCAGCCTGCATTTTCCCGTCCAGCCCTAGCGTTCACCCGGACGCCGGCGCCGGCCGCCTTCAGCCCTCAGGCGGTGAGCCGATGACCGGCCGCCGCCCGTTCGACACGTACGTCGTCGGCGCCACCGACGAGTACCGCCTGGACGTCGTCACCGACCCCGAGCCCGACAACCCGCAAGCCGTTGTCTACTACACGGCCACCGATGTCAACGCGGCCTGCCGGCAGGCCGAGAAACTGCTCGCCGCGATCGACGGGCCCACCGACCGGTACGGGGAGCTGTACGTCCACGACGGCGACGGCATCGCCCTGTACTGCGACACCATCCACCTGCCCGCGTGAGCACTTCTTTTCGCTGTACGGGCGGCCTGGGTCGATGGGTCGCCCGTTACAACGCACACGCTGCAATTCCCTTGCCGTCCATGGCTGCCCGTGTTGTCCCGATATGCAACCAGTCCGGCTGCAGGTCTACACAGGACAGTTTTGGATCGGCGCGTGTTGCTGCCCTTGGCAGTACGCGAAGCACCGTAAGATCCACGGGTTACACCCAGGCTTTGATCTTGAGGGAGTGCCCGCGCTCAACCCCTAACTGCAGACAGCAAGAGAGCCCCAAACCCCTGTTCGTTTGGCCGCGCGCAGGGTTTGAGGCTCCAACAAGCTCGGAGGACACCATAGCACCCACCTCCGGGCTGGGTGCAGTGTTGTCTCTAGACACGGTTTCCGCGTGTCGCGGCGACGTCTGCTTGCGCCCAGCCTCATCTGACGTCTGCTTGCGCCCAACCTCATCTTCCGTTGACGCAGCTCAGACTGCGTCTGCCCGGCGGGTAGGACGTAAGCCTTCTGGCTGGTCCGGCGTGTCAGGCCTGCTCACGTCTGTCTCCCTCGGCGCCGCCGCTGAGGCGGTGGGCCGGTGACCGCTGTCCTGGATGCCGCGCGTTTGGTTGAGCTGGGTTGGTGTCCGTCCTGCTACGCGCTGGGTCAGCCGGTGCCGGTGGTGCAGGGCCGGTCCCGGTGCCGGACGCACCTGGTCGACGAGCGCCTGGTCCTCGATGCCGACCGGTCGGGGCAGCTCCGCATCGGCGTTCCCGCGCAGGCCCGCCGGCGGCCGGTCTACCCGACCGGTCAGCAGACCGCGTGTGTGCGGTGCGCGGCGGCCGGCGTGGACCGGCAGGGCGTCTCCCGGGACGGGGTGGGGTCGGACCCGCTGTGTATGCCGTGTTGGCGTGGCCGCACCGACCGCGCCGCGGTGGTGGAGCGCCGGCGGCTGGTGGCCGAATTGCGCGAGCGCCTGGACGTCGAGGTGCCGGCCGGGTGCGCGGTGTGCGGGTCGGCGTGGCCGGTGCCGGAGTGCTGGCTGTGCGGCTGGTCGCACATCGCTGAGGCCCGCGCCGCCCAGGAGCGCGCCGACGCGGCCGAGGCCGCCGCGGTGGCCGCCGAGTTCGACCGGATCGCGGAGACGGAGCGGGCCCAGGAGCGCGTCGACGAGCTGGCCGCGTGGGTGGACCGGCTGCGGGCGGTGCTGGACCGGGGCCAGGCCCGGGCGGTGGAGCTGCTGGCGGATCTGCTTGCCCGTGAGGCGGCGGCCCGGTCGACGACCCGGGGCCGCCCGGGCGCCCTGCCCCGGGTCGCCGGCGTACTGGCGGTGGACGCGGACTGGCGGTCGGGGCGGCGGGCGATGCCGGGCCGGGCCCGGTGCGCGGAGTTGGCCGGCTGCACGGAGCGGGCGGTGACGGCCGCCTGGTCGCGGGCGACCGCGTTGGGTTGGGCGACGCGCGTGCAGGTGGGCCGGCGGTTGAGCCTGGCTGAGCGGGTCGAGACGGGCCGCGCCCAGGACCGCGCCGTCTACGACCTGGCGCCGTTGCACCGCGGCGACGTCGCCGCCCGGGCCGCTCACATCGACGCCGCGCGGGCGATCCTGGCGGACCTGCTGGAGCATGCCGGGGAGCTTCTGCAGGCCGCCCAGGACGAGCTGGACGGGCTGCGCGCCCGCTGCGGCGGCTGGACCGAGCGGCCGGAGGAACGGCGCCGCCAGGAGCTGCGGGCGGCGGTGGCCACCACCGTGGAGCGGGTTCGGACCCGAGTTGGCGTGGCCGTCGGCCACCCCGGCGCGTCCATCGATGTCGGTAATTTGTTCCCCCCCCACATGGTGTCTCAAGGTGAGTACTTAAGTTCCTGCTTGTCTCGGGGTTTACTGCTCTCACCGCCGATCGCTCCCGCTGCGTCGCGGGGCCGGCAGGGCCGGCGGGAGAAGCGCGCTTCGCGCTCATCGACTAACGGAGGTCGAGCGGTTCGTCCGGGGGGTGCCGGGTCACCGCGTGCACAGCGTCCTAGGCCGGCCCAGAGCGCGCATGACGCGTCACCGGCGGTCCGTGCACGTCCTGAGTGGTCGGGGTGGGCGTACGGCCTCGCACGGGCCGTTCAGGCCCGGTGGGTGTGGCTGCGCGGCGCTTCCCTGCCCCGGGTCGCCGCGACGCTGGGCGCCGCGCTGGGTCCGGACTGGACGGCCGAGGCCCTGGACGCCTGGGTGCGGCGGGCCCGGCCGCGTCCGCTGCTGGTCGAGCCCGACAGCCCGGTGGCGTACCTGCGGGCGGTGCTCGAGGACGCGCTGACCGGACCGGTGGCGCCGCCGCACCCGGCCCGCCGGCACGCCGAGCACGGCCGGGCCCTGGTCGCCGCGCAGGCCGCCGCGCAGCGCGCGCACCAGAACGCGGCACGCGCCGACCAGGACGACCGCGACCAGGCCGCCGTCCAGTCCGGCCGCCGCAGCCCGGCGGCCGAGGCGGCGCTCGCCGCGATCCGCGCCCGCACCTCCGGACACCTGCGCCGCACCGACCGCGCCGCGCTGCTCGACACCACCGCGGCCGAGTGCGAGTGGCCCGAGGTGGCGCAGCCCGGCGCCGGCCTGCCGCGCGACCTGGAGCACTGACCGGAGCCCTGCCGGCACGCCGCCCGGGGCCACGAACCGGCTCAGAGCCAATATCCCACCAATCAACGGTCCGCCCTTACCTAATCCCCTCGGACCGAGATCAAAAGCCGCGCACGTCGCTCTGAACAGCCTTAAATCGCGCGTTCATTTCTGACGGGCAACCGCCAAAGTATCAAGATCAGATACTTATGACTTTCAAAAACTCCGTAAGTCTTATGAGTTTTGCGAAAGTAATAGTGTAGGATGTTGGTATGGATAACGAGGTGAAGGTGTCCGGATCGGCTGTTCCAGGGTCGGAGTCCGGGCCGCGTGAGCGGCGGTGCGGCTACAGCGTGTGCGGCGCGACGCTGGTCTACAGCGGGCTCGGCAGGCCCCAGGAGTTCTGCAAGGACCGGCGGTGGCAGCCGGGCAACCGGACGTGCAAGGAGATGGCCGCCGCAGAACGCGCGGCCGAGCTGGCCACCGGCCTCGACGCCCCGCTGACGGCGTTCCGCGCCGTGGCCGGCGACCTGGTGCCGGCGATCACCGCGCTGACCGCCCGCCTGGATCCGGTACTCCCGGCGGTGCAAGAGGTCGAGGCCGGCGCCCTGGCCCGCATCGCCGAGGCCGAGACCGCGATGACGGCCGCCGTCGAGCGCGCCCAGGCCGCCGAAGCCGAGCGGGACCAGGCCCTCAACACCGCCCACCACGCGGAGCGGGAACGCGCGGCGGCGCAGACCGAGCGGCACGCCGCCGTCGCCCGCGCCACCACGGCCGAGCGGGACGCCGCGGACGCGGTCGCCCGCGCCGCCCAGGACGTCGCTGAGGCCCGCAAGGCCCAAGGGCGCGCCGAGGCCGAGGCGGAGGCCCGCGCGGCGACCGCCGCGCGGGAGGTCGAACGCCGCCGCGCGCTGGAGGCCCAGCACGACGACGTGCGCGCCCAGCTGCGCGACGCCCGCGCCGAGGTCAAGACCCTCACCGGCGAACTCCGCGCCGCGGAAAAGACCGGCCGCGCCGAGCAGGCCCGCGCGGACCGGGCCGAGGCCACCGCCGCCACCGTCACCGCCGAACGCGACGCCGCCCGCGCCGAGAGCGTCCGTCTCGCCGGCGAGGTGGCCGACCTGCGCGCCCAGCTCGACACCGCCCGCACCACCATCGAGCGGCTGCGCGTGGACCTGGCCGCCGCGACCGGCCGCGCCGAGACCGCCGAGGCCCGCGCCACCGACCAGGCCGAGCAGAACGCTGTCCTGCGCCGGGACCTGGCCGACACGCAGGCGCAGGCCCGCGCCACCGACGCCGCCCGCGCCACCGCCGAGCAGCGCGCCGAGCAGGCCGCCACCGCCGCCGCGGCGGCCACCGCCGAACGGGACACCGCCCGCACCGCCCTCGCCGAGTCCGAGACAGCCCGCCACGACGCCGAAGCCGACCTGCGCGCCGCACGGGCCGCCCTGGCCGAGGTACGCCGCCAGGTCGACCAGCTCCACACCGACCGGCGCGCCGCCGAACAGGCCGCCCAGGACGCCCGCGCCGAAGCGATCCGGCAGGAGGCCGCCACTGGCGCCGCTGCGACCCGGGCCGACCAGATCCAAGCCCAGCTCGACCAGGCCCGCGCCGACCTGGCCCGCGTCAACCAGTCGGACTGACCCCCGGCACGACCAGCGGTCCCCCGGCCCCCGACCCCTGGGTCGTCTACTTCGCTGGGCGGTAATGGGATGGCGGGGAGGGGTGGGCCGGCGGCCGATGCCGGACGCGCAGCGCGTCTGCCAGCGCGATGCCGGTCAGCACGACGACCACCGCGGCGGCGGCCACCAGCGGCGGCGCGAGGAGCAGGGGTGCCACGAGAGCTCCCAGCACCAGCACGCCGATCGGCCGGGTCGGGGACACGCCGGCGTACACGGTGTACTCGAAGCGGGCGCGGCCGGCGAGGAACAGTGCCGGTCCGCCGAGGATGACCAGGAGCCACGAGATTGGCGTGTGCCCGGTCGGCTGGTCGATGACGGCCGGTAGCCGACGGAGGTGACGACGACTCCGGCCACCATCACCAGGTGGGCGTCCGCCGCCCGCCGGCCGAGCCGGTTTGGTTGGTTCGACGATTTGAGGGTGTCGGTCAGCGTGTGCGCCCTCGTTGACGAGCCGGCTGGCCGCAGGCCGGGCCGGGGCGGCTTGCCGCTGGGCCGACCACCGGCGCCAGCGCCTTGATGCCCTCCTGCACGAAGGGCCGGGTGGTAATTACTCGTAACATTGCCTTCACACTGGGTAAGTACTTTTCAAAGATGTCGGTCTTGAAGTCGTTTCGGCACGATTTTCCCGCGTCGATCGTGGTCTTTCTGATTGCGATCCCGTTATCCCTAGGTATCGCTGCGGCGTCCGGGGCGCCGCTGCTGGCCGGGCTGGTCGCCGCCGTCGTGGGCGGTATCGTCGCTGGCGCACTCAGCGGCGCCCCGCTGCAGGTCAGCGGGCCGGCGGCCGGCCTCACCGTGATCGTCGCGGGTACCATCGTCGAGTTCGGCTTCGCCGGTACCGCCGCGATCGTGGCCGTCGCCGGCCTGATGCAGATCCTGCTGGGCATCACCCGCCTCGGCCGGGCAGCGCTCGCTCTGTCGCCAGCAGTCGTGCACGGCATGCTCGCCGGCATCGGTTTGGTCATCGCGCTGAGCCAGATCCACGTGGTGCTCGGTGGTGCGCCACAAAGCTCTGTGTGGGCGAATCTGCGTGACCTGCCCGGCCAAGTCGTCGGTCACCACAGCGTGTCCGTGGTACTCGGCGCGCTGACCATCGCACTGTTGCTGATTTGGCCACGTCTAGTCAAAACCACCTTGCTGCCGGCGGCGCTGATCGCCGTGGTTGCCGCCACTTTGGTCGCGGCGGCCCGGGGCGCCGACGTGGATCGGGTGGACCTGCCCGCCGAGCCGCTGAGTGAACTGACCTTCGCCCGCTGGCCGGACGCGCCGCTGCGGGAAATCACCGTGGCTGTCATCACCATCGCCCTGGTAGCGAGCGTGGAATCCCTGCTTTCAGCGGTAGCCGTTGATCGGATGCACGACGGCCCCCGCGCCAACCTCAACCGTGAACTCATCGCTCAGGGCACCGCGAACGCCGTCTCCGGCACGCTCGGCGGTCTCCCAGTCACCGGCGTTATCGTGCGAAGCTCGACCAATGTCGCGGCCGGCGCCCGCACCCGCACCTCGGCCATCCTGCACGGCGTCTGGATCGCCGGGTTCGTGTTGGTCGGCGCCGCATGGTTGGAAATGATCCCGATGGCCGCGCTCGCCGCCGTCCTCGTGGTGGTCGGCTTGCGGCTGGTGAGCCTCGCTCAGATCCGCACGTACGCCCGGCACCGGGAACTTCCCATCTATCTGATCACCGCGGTCGGCGTGACCGCGACGGACCTGCTCACCGGGGTCGGGCTGGGCATGGCGACGGCGGTAATCTTCATGCTGTGGCGGTTGGCCCGGTGCGAAATCCGGACCACCCAACCGGCATCCGGCACCTGGCTCGTGTCGATCACCGGAACCCTCGCGTTCATCGCCTCCGAGCGGCTCACCCGCCGACTTGCCGCGCTACCCGCCGCTCAGTACGTCGAACTCGAACTGCATCTTGATTATCTCGACCACGGCGCCTACGAAACCATCCGCGACTGGCAGGAGTCCTACACGCGAGCCGGCGGTCAGGTCCACATCAGCGAAATACACGACTCTTGGTTCCACCGTGCGGCATCCGACGGGCTCGGCACCGGCAAACGCACCCCCCGCTGCGGAACTCTGGGTCGGAGTTCTCCGGATCTCGCATGGGACGGTTCGTAGCGCGGCGAGCGCGAGACACGCTTGCCCAACCCCACCCAATTTCGTGCCAGCCGACGGCATCGGCACGGCCGGACGGTAGCGCCAGCGGATCGGCTGGCTGTGCGCACCCCAGTCGGCGGTGCGAGCGGCCCCGTGGGGCCGCCGTGGGGTCGGCCAGCGGCGCGGTGCCGGGATTGCTCTCGGTCCGTTTCCGCTGGCCGCCCTCCCGAACCGGACGTGCGGGTTGTCCCCGCATCCGGCTCTCCGTGTGTCTTGCCCGTTGATCACGTTGTGGTGGTTGTCGTGGTGGTCCAGGGGTTGGGGATCTTGCTGCCGCGGTAGCGGTAGCGTTCGATCTTGACGCTGGTTGCGCCATGGAAGGTGATCCCGTTGTGGGCGTACCGCCCGCCGTGGGTGAACCGGTGGCGGACCTCCCGCCAGGGGATGGGGTGGTGCTTGCGGCGTATCCAGGCGCCGATGCGTTTCCAGGCGTGGTAGTCGACCTGCTGGAAGTGGCGGCTGGACGAGCCGTGGCGGAAGTAGTTGGCCCAGCCTCGTAGCGACCGGCCGAGGGTCAGGAGGATCTCGTCGAGGTCGCGGTAGAGGGTGGATCTGTTCTGGGTGCACTCGCGTGTCCGGTCCCGCACGGCTCGCATGGCTTTGCGGGACGGGTAGGTGAACACGTAGGTCTTGTGGCTGCCTCGTTTGGTGCGGCGCACGATGGTGTGCCCGAGGAAGTCGAAGCCGTGATCGATGTGCACCACGCGGGTCTTGTCGTCGGCCAGGCGTAGCCCGAGCGGGGCGATGACCTGGGCGATGTCGTCGAGCAGCGCCTCGGCGTGGTGCTGGTGGCCTTTGACGAGCACGACGAAGTCGTCGGCGTAGCGCACGAGCCGCCAGGTGGCCAGCCCGCGTGCCCGCCGCCGGTGCCGCTGGTTGCCGTCACCGAAGGCTTTCCACTGCCGGTCGAAGTGCTCGTCCAGCGCGGTCAGGGCGACGTTGGCCAGCAGCGGTGACAGGATCCCGCCTTGTGGGGTGCCCCGCCACGAGTCGTGGCGTTCACCGGTGCCGGTCATGACTCCGGCCTTGAGGAACGCTTTGACCAGGGCGAGGATCTTCTTGTCCTTGATGCGTACCCGCACCCGATCCATCAGCGCCACGTGATCGATCTCGTCGAAACACGCGGCGATATCGGCTTCCACGATCCACTCGTAGTCGCGGGGGCGGGAGGTGAACGCGTGGATCTCCGCGATGGCATCATGCGCCCGTCGCATCGGCCGGAAGCCGTATGAGCAGGGCAGGAAATCCACCTCGAAGATCGGTTCCAGAACAAGCTTCAGCGCGGCCTGAACCACGCGGTCGGTGACGGTGGGGATCCCGAGCTTCCGGACCTTGCCTGAAGGCTTGGGGATCATCACCTGCCGGACCGGCGTCGGCCGGAACTGCCCGGACTTGAGCAGGTCCCGGACCTGGTCGAGGAACGCGCTCACCCCGATCCGGTGGACGATGTAGGACACAGTGGCCCGATCGACCCCGGCGGTCCGCGCTCCGGTGTTCGTGCTCACCCGCTGCCAGGCAGCGGTGAGAAACGCCGGATCGTGGACCAGGTTGAACAGATCGGTGAACCGGCGGGAGTGGTCGTCTCCCGCCCAACGGTGCAGTTTGACCTGCATCTTCCGTACCAGCGCCCGAGCGAGAATCTCGTCGGGCCAACTGACGCCGGTGTTCACCGGCGTGTCTTCGGACATTGCAGCGTTCTCCCTGTCTGACACACTGCCGCCCTTCCCCATGTGCCGGGCTTTCCCCAGCTCGGAGTACTACGGCGGCTCCGCCCCAGCCGCGCCCTTCGACGGGCGACGCGCCTATCCCGCCGCTGCCGCCCTGGCGGGGCGGGCTTGGGGAGCGTGACGCGGCCGGTTCCCACGTTCACTGTCTTCCGGTCGACGGGTGAGGCACCCGGCTGTACCCCTGCGGCATCGTCACGGCTACGCCGTAGACCTTCACCGTGACCTCCCAGGCCAGCAATCAAGAACCTCCCGAGAGTTCCCCCGACCGTCGCAGACGGCGGTCGGGGTGCGCACCGCGTACCAGCCCATATCCACCGGGTTGGAGCTGGCTATACGTGAAGAGGCCTCAGACACCGGTTCCTCTCGTATGCCTTCCCGTCTCGCTCCCCGAACCCGGCCCGTCCGGTAGTGCCGGACCGCCTCGGGTTTGTCGCGGCTGCTCCCACCCCACCCACCGTCCCGTGAGCAGGGCTGCCGCCAGCTTCACCCAGCCACTACGATGACCAGGAGATAGATGGTCTTTCACCCCTATCCGGTAAGACAGCGCCTCGTGGCGCACTTGATCCCGTAGAGGCCAATTCGGCAACCGGTGGCCACCAACCACTGCGGCGACGAACCCGCGAACCGTTCGGCAACTTCGTGCGCGACGTCCTGGTGGGGGGCCGACCGGAGTACGCCGGAAACCGGCCGTAGATCTTGAGCGCGCTGGCATGCTGCTGCGTGACTCGTGATCGCCGGGAACGAGCACGGTCAACAGCGGTTCAGTGCAGCCGGAGCGGCTCCATTTCGTCGTCGTCATCATCGCCGTCTAACGGGTCTTCGCCGTCGTCGTCGGCGTACAAGTCGGGATACCGCCGGGGGTGGGGCGAGGCTGTCGTGGGGGCACGTGAACTCGAACGGGCCTGGGTGGCGATACATGGGTGAGAGCAGGTACGTGCTGGAGGGGGTCTGACATGAGGCGAGCTGATCGGTGTGCCGTACATGCTGGCTGACCAGCAGCTCGCCGCCGAGCAGGAGTCGGACGCCTGGTATGTAAGGGCGTCGCTGGCTGACCGCTCCCAGTTCACCGTCTTGTACGACCGGCATTCCGCTGCGCTGTACCGGTACGCACACGGGCGAGTTGGTGCGGAGTTCGTTGACGACGTGGTGTCGGAGACGTTCCTGGTCGCCTTCCGGCGACGGCACCGCTACGACGTTTCCCGGCCCGATGCCCGGCCGTGGCTGTTCGGGATCCTGACGAAGGAGATCTCGCACTATTGGCGGCGGGAGCAGGCGCACTACCGGGCCATGGCGCGATCCGAGCCGACCGGTGTTGTGCCCGATCACGCGGAGCGGGTGGTGGCTGGAGCGGCGGCCCACGCGATCCGCGCGCCCTTGGCGCGCGCTCTCGCGGAACTGCCGGCCAGGGACCGCGACGTCCTGCTGCTGATCGCGTGGGGAGAGCTTAGCTATGAGGAGACCGCCCGTGCCGTCGGCATCCCCATCGGGACGGTGCGCTCACGCCTGAACCGTGCCCGGCGCAAGCTCGGCAGCGCGCTTGGCGGCGGCGATCCGACACGAGCGGTAGAGGAGTCGATGTGAACGACCGGCAGATGATCGACCAGGTCAGGGCGCTGCTTGAACCAGTGGAGCCGCCACCGTACCTGCGGGGGCAGGTGAGCAGTGTGATCGCCGGGGCGGCTGGACCGGTGCGATCGGCGCGGGCGCGGTGGAGAGTGGCCACGGTCGGTGCCGTGGCCACGACGGGTGTGCTCGCCCTGCTGGTCGGTTCGGTGGTCAGCATCGGCGGGAACCCGCCCGCTGCGAGCGCCCAGGCGGCGGAGATCCTCCACCGGGCCGCCGACGCCGCCCGGGCGGACCAGGCCCCCGCCCCGCGCGCCGACCAGTTCATCCTGACCGAGACGAAGACCTTCTTCCCGGTCGTCGGGCAGAACGATGCTGGGACGAGCATCTCCCGCTCGTGGATGTCCGTCGACGGCGCCCACGACGGCCTGATCTGGACCAGCGATCCGGCGGTCGGCGGACGGCAGTCAACGGTCATCCCGGGCTGTCGAGGTGGGCGGGCCGCAGAGTGGGGACCGGACGGCACCCTGCTGAACTCGACCCGGCCGTGCACGCCGACGCCGGCTTACCTGAGCGATCTGCCGACCGATGCCGCCGCCATGCTGACCTATTTGCAACGGATGAGTGAGGGCGCCGAGGCGAGCAGCGAGCAGACGTTCGCCAACGTGGGGGTCCTGATCCGGCGTGGATACCTGCCCGCGCAGTCCCGGGCGGCGCTGTACGAGGCGGCCACGAAGATCCCCGGGGTGGTCGCGTCCCCGGCCGTGACGGACGCTGCGGGCCGCTCCGGCATCGGAGTGTCCCTCGCCGGGAAGATCGACCGCTACGACCTCATCTTCGACCCGCAGACCTATCAGTTCCTCGGTTGGCAGGTCGTGCCGGGGGACGCGAACGCCGTCCAGCAAACGCGGCGCGAGGTGGTCCTGGACGTGGCCATCGTCGACCGCGCCGGACAAACCCCGTAACGCCGTACGTCGAACAGTGACAGTGAGTGGGGTGGCCACCGGGGCTGGGGCCACCCCCACTCATGTCAGAGGCTTACGGCCAGTACTGGAACGGGCTGATGCCGCCCCCGATCACCGAGCCGTTCTGGTTGAAGGTGTCGACGATGGTGTAGGCGTACCCGCTGCTCCCGGCCGCCGTGGCGTGCTGGGCGACCGGGTAGGCGCCGAGGTGGTCCGTTACGGTGGTGTACTTGTAGTGGTTCGTGCCGTTGACGTTGATGTACACGCGAGCGGTGCCGTAGTACACAGCGCCGCTCCAGGAGTTGATGTAGAAGTCGCCCTTGAGCGTGTTGTTGGTCCAACTGATGCAGGGCTGCACGCCGCCGTAGAGCTTGCAGCCGCCCCCGCTGGCCAGCGGCGTCACGGACTTCTGCATCTCGGCGGCGGCCTTGAGCGCCCGGTCCGAAGGCGGCGGCGGGTTCTGCTCCACCCAGTAGGTGACGTTGCTGTTAGGAGCCCCCGTTGCCTGCTCACCGGCGGACGCGGCACCAGGGGCCGACAGCGCGGCCAGCGCAGTGGTCAACGCCAGGATCGTGGCCATGCCTAACTTGCGCAGCACAAATTCCTCCTGTGGAAGTAAAGATCGCGCCCCGGTCACGCGAACATACATCAATGTCACCGAAGGTGTGGTCACGCTTACTGTTGGTTGGCTCTACCGCCATGGCCTCGCAAAGGGGGTCCTGCCAGGGCTGTTGTCGGGATCGACGCCAGTCATCGGTACGTTGAAATGTGGAGTTTCTTACAGCTCTCGGCTTTGCCCTAGCTTCCGGGGCTTTGTCTGTGCTACTCCGCCTGGCCGGCGGTGAACCGCACGACGGTGAGGATGAGCAGGAGGGTGCCGGCGAAGGCGCCGCCGCCGGTGAGGATGGCGGTGGGCGGGTTGAGGCCGCCGGCCCAGGCGAGCAGGCCGGCGCCGGCGGCGACGATGACGGCGGTCAGGGTGGCGATCGCGAGCCAGAGGCCGCGGGCGGTCGGGTCGGTCAACGGTCAGCCTTTCCGTGGTCACACCTCTCCATTTGAGAGGGGGATGGTCGGCTGACTCCGCCCTGCTCCGCAGGACGCCGGGACGTGGCGACACCGCCAAGTAATAGAGTGATAATCGCGGTTATCACTCGGCCGGCAGTGCAATCCCCACACCGGGTCGTCGGTCAGGAGTTGCGTCCGGCAGAGTGGTGTACGGCAGACCTGCAGATCAGAGCCGGTTTGACGTAGACGTGAGGCGGCCACCGCGTGATCATTCGAACTGAG
>NZ_JBICUP010000061.1:19033-32800 GCF_043198215.1 Micromonospora sp. NPDC048830 | reverse complement strand
TTCCGGGACGGTGGATCAGGTGCGGTCCGAGCTGGGAATCCAGGGCCTGGCCCCGGAGGAAAATCCCCCGGATTTATCCGTGGGGATCGTTAACTACATGCTCCTCGTGTATGTCGACGTCTATGTTTCGCAGGGGATCTTCACGGACTTTCCGATGTCCGACCAGGTCGACCGCACCTACTTGCGGATTCCGGTGGAGACCCTGGCCGGCAGGGCACTCTTCTGGGCGGCGTTGGGTGGCGCGCTGATCGCCTGGACCATGCGATCTGGACGGCATGCCTATTCGCTCCTGCTGCTCGCCGGCTTTGCCTGTTCGGCGGTGCTGCTGACCGCAGGCGCGAGGACCGAAGCCGTAGGCGAGTACGAGGCGGTCTGCATCGAGAGCCAGCCGAGGGTCTGCGTGGACCGGGCGCACGACCACCTGGGTACCGAGTATCAGCGGCGGATCCGGGAAAACCTGGCTGCGCTCCGAGGCATCGACATGTCGAGCGTGACGTTCGTGCCGGCCCCGGATCTCTTCGAACTGTCTCGAAGGTACTCAGGGAGCATGCCCTCTGCGCAGCGGATACTTACTGTCCCCCTGATCGATGGCAGGACTTCACCCGCACATCGGATCGGCGGGGCCAGTTTCGATGCCAGCTTCGGTTTCTCCGTATTTCTCGCGCCCTGCCTGCAGGGTGACGGTCCCACGGCGGGGCAGCCCACGGGCTCCCATGGGACGCGAGCCGCGTTCGTGCTGTACGACTGGTGGCTTGGCGTCAGGGACCTTGCGCGCGACGGCACCAACTTCCCAGGCGAGCTGAAGGTCCAGTCCATCCTCGCGGAGGATCCGGGCATGTCGAAGGCCAGCGAGGCGTTCGCGCAGATGGACGAGGGGCGACGCGAGGAATTCCTGCGCAGCCACCAGGCGGATCTGGCGAACTGCCGCGGGAGCCTCCCCACATGAGGCGCGGCCGTCCCCAACCGCGGTGGTGGTTCCTCGTACGGGCATTCGCGAAGGCGCGCGGCGTCAGCGTACGAGCAGTTGCCGGACTGGTCGTGATCTGGTTGGCGATCGGTCTCTTCTCGCGGTTCAGCATGTCCGCGCTCGGTCTGCAGTTCGCACCACCGGGCAGTGCGGCGCTGGACACCGTGGGCGTCATCTTCATGCTGGTACCCGCCGCAGTATTGAGCAATTGCCTGCCCAGCCAGGCTCCCAGCCTTGAGGCCGTACGAGCGCGTAACGTGCTCGTGCCGCAGCTTCTATGGTCGGCGTGGATACTGCTGGTGAGCTGCTCGGCGCCCCTCTTCGCGCTCTCGGTCCTGCATCCGTCGGTCGACTCGCGCAGCTTCTACGCGACGTGGCTGCTGGTCGTGGGTGCGGTTCTGGCGCTTGCGCTGGTTCTCAGCACCGTCATGGCATCGTTGACGGCCTTCTTCGTGCTCGCCGTCTTCACCACTCCGAACGTGATCTCGTGGCAGCACAACCTGGTCTACAACGTCGGCATCGGTGGGACCTCGGCGCTGGTCGGCGCCGCGCTGGCGGTGACCGCACTTCTCCTGCACGGCGTCAAGAACTCCTCGATCGGGCTCAGCAGCACCGGGTAGTGCCATTGCGCTCGGGCGAATGACCGACTGTGCCCGGCGCAACTGCGGTCTGCTGTCTCCATTCGTGGAGTGGGCGGTGGAGGAGTTGCGCGCGGCCTGACGCCGGAACGTAACGCACTGGGAGGCCGCTACGCTGTTGAACCCGGGAGCCCGGCACCGGGCCCCGGGGCCGCCGGCCCCAGGCACCCAGCGGGAGACCAGCAGATGCAGAACCAACCGGCCGGGCGGCCGGTGTTCGTCGACCGGACCGGGCGTCGTCGTCGGCTCACCGTGATCGTCGGCACCCTGATGGGCCTCGGCCTGCTCGCCAGCCTCGGTCTGATCCTCGCCGGCCTGTTCACCGACTCGACCGTGCGGCTGCCCGGCTGGGGCGACCAGAAGGGGCATCCGCCGATCGAGGCCGGCCTGGACGGCATGGGCGGCGCCGGGAGCCCCAGTCCCAGCCCGTCGCCCAGCACCTCCGCGCCCGCCCCGGGCTCCACCCGCACGGCCACCCCGACCGCCCGCCCGACGGGCACCGACACGGCCGCGCCGTCGGCCCGGCCCACCGAGCCGGGCCAGGGCGAGGAGCACCGCAACACCGCCCGACCGAGCAGGTCGCCCGGTAAGCCGAGGTAGCCGTGTCGAAACACGTCGCCCGCCGCGACCCCCGGGCGCACTGGCTGCTGCTCCTGCTCGGCCTGGCCGTCCTGCTCGCGGCCCTCACCGTCAACGGCCTGGTGACCGGCCTCGCCGGCGGCTCCGGGCGATCCGACGCCGGTCCGGCGGCGCCCGCCGACCGCGCCGCCACCTCCGGCGGGCCCGTGCTGCGGCTGGACGACGCAAAGCCGGTGACCCGCACCATGCCGGCGCGGACCATCGCGCTCACCTTCGACGACGGCCCCGACCCGCGCTGGACCCCCCAGGTGCTCGACCTGCTGCGCCGGCACGGCGCGCACGCCACGTTCTTCGTCGTCGGCGCCCGGGTCAACGAACACCCGGAACTGACCCGCCGGATCCTCGCCGAGGGTCACGAGCTCGGCTCGCACACGTTCACCCACGCCGACCTGGGCAGTGCCCCCGGCTGGCGGCAGGACCTGGAACTGTCGCTCACCCGCAAGGCCATCGCCGGGGCCACCGGCCGCGAGGTGACCCTGCTCCGGCCGCCGTTCTCCTCCGTCCCGGCGGCGCTGACCGCGCCGGAGTACGCCGCGCTGCGCGCCGCCGCCAGGACCGGTCACGTGGCGGTCCTCGCCGACCGGGACACCAAGGACTGGCAGCGGCCCGGGGTGGCCGCCATCGTCCAGGCGGCCACCCCCGAGAAGGGCCGGGGCGCGGTCGTGCTGATGCACGACGGCGGCGGGGACCGCAGCCAGACCATCGCCGCGCTGGACCAGCTCCTGACCGAGCTGACCGAGCAGGGCTACCGGTTCACGGGCGTCTCCGAGGGGATCGGCGCGCCGCCGTCGATGCTGGCGGCCGGCGCCACCACCCGTCTCAGCGGCACCGCGCTGCGCTGGACCCAGACGGGCGCCGGCTGGGCCGCCGCCGCGATGAACGTCCTGCTCGGCATCGCGCTGGTGCTGGGAATCGCCCGGCTCGCCGTGCAGGTGGCCTGCGCCCAGCTCCACGTGCGGCGGGTCCGCCGGCCCCGGGGGCACCGGCCGGTGGTGAACGCCCCGGTCTCGGTGATCGTGCCCGCGTACAACGAGGCGGCGAACATCGCGGCCACCGTGCGGTCGCTGGTCGACAGCGCGTACCCGGCGCTGGAGGTGATCGTCGTCGACGACGGCTCCAGCGACGACACCGCCGGCATCGTGGAACGGCTGGGGCTGCGCGGCGTACGGGTGATCCGGCAGGCCAACGCCGGCAAGCCGGCCGCGTTGAACACCGGCATCCGGGCGGCCCGGGCGCAACTGCTGGTGCTGGTGGACGGGGACACCGTATTCCAGCCGGACACCATCCACCGGCTCGTGCAGGGCTTCGCCGATCCGACGGTGGGCGCGATCTCCGGCAACACCAAGGTGGCGAACCGGCGCCGCCTGCTCGGCCGATGGCAGCACCTGGAGTACGTCATCGGCTTCAACCTCGACCGCCGGATGTACGACGTGCTGGAGTGCATGCCGACGATCCCCGGCGCGATCGGCGCGTTCCGCCGGGAGGTGCTGCTCGCCGTCGGCGGCGTACCCGCGGACACCCTCGCCGAGGACACCGACCTGACCATGAAGGTCCTGCGGGCCGGCTGGCGGGTGGTGTACGAGGAGGGCGCCATCGCCTGGACCGAGGCCCCGTCGACGCTGCGGCAGCTCTGGCGGCAGCGCTACCGCTGGTGCTACGGGACGATGCAGGCGATGTGGAAGCACCGGCACGCGCTGCGCGAGCCGGGGTCCGGCGGCAAGCTGGGCCGGCGCGGCCTGCCGTACCTGACGGTGTTCCAGATCGTGCTGCCGCTGGCCGCCCCGGCCGTCGACGTGTTCGCCGTCTACGGCCTGCTCTTCCTGCCGTGGAGCACACTCGCCCTGGCCTGGCTCGGGCTGCTGGTGCTCCAGGGGCTCACCGCCGCGTACGCCCTGTGGCTGGACGGGGAACGCTACGGGCCGCTGTGGTCGCTGCCGTTCCAGCAGCTCGTCTACCGCCAGGTGATGTACCTGGTCGTGGTGCAGTCCGTGGTCACGGCGGTGATCGGCAACCGGCTGCGCTGGCAGCGGATGATCCGTACCGGTGACGCGGCGGCGCTGGTCGGCGCGCAACGGTGAGGCCGTTCCCTCCCGTACGGGCCGGGAGGTCGCAGGATAGCCGGGTGGACCTCGTACCGATCGACGACATCCGGCCCGCCGGGAGCGGGGCGTGGTCACCCACTCCTCGGGCAACCACGGCCAGGCCCTCGCGTACGCGGCCCGCGCGGCCGGCATCCCGTGCACCGTGGTGGTGCCGGAGGGCGCCCCGGAGGTGAAGATCGCGCAGATCCGCGCGCTGGGCGCGACGGTGCTGCTGGTGCCGCCCGCCCAACGGTTGGCCGAGGCGCAGCGGGTGGCCGCCGAGACCGGGGCGGAGCTGGTGCTGCCGTTCGACGACCGGCGGATCATCGCCGGCCAGGGCACGATCGGCCTGGAGATCCTCGACGACCTGCCCGGGGTCGAGGTGGTGCTGGTCCCGGTCGGCGGCGGTGGCCTCTCCTCCGGCGTCGCCACGGCGGTCAAGGCGCTGCGCCCGTCGACCGCCGTGATCGGCGTGGAGCCGCTGCTCGCCGCCGACGCCCGGGACTCGCTCGCCGCCGGGCGGCTGGTCGGCTGGGACGTGGCGCTCACCTACCGCACCTGCGCGGACGGCCTGCGTGCGGGCCTGTCCGAGCTGACCCTCGCCCACCTGCGGGAGCGGCTCGACGGCATCGTCACGGTGACCGAGGAGGAGATCCGCGCGGCGGTGGGCCGGCTGGCCCGCGACGCCCGGCTGGTGGTCGAGCCGAGCGGCGCGGTGGCCGCCGCCGCCCGGCTGTTCCGCCCCGACGAGCTGCCCGCCGGGCGTACGGTCGCGGTGCTGACCGGCGGCAACGTCGACCCGGCGCTGCTCGCCGACCTCGTCACCGCTGCCTGAAAAGGGGCCCTTCCTTACACCCCCAGGCGGTCGAGGATCCACGCGTTGATGAACGCCTCCTCGCGCCAGGAGTCGTACCGGCCGCTGGGCCCGCCGTGGCCGGCGCCCATCTCGGTCTTGAGCAGGTAGTCGCCCTGCGGCGCCACCGCACGCAGCCGGGCGATCCACTTCGCCGGCTCGTGGTAGAGCACGCGGGTGTCGTTCAGGCTGGTCACCGCGAGGATGGCCGGGTAGTCCACCGGGGCCACGTTCTCGTACGGCGTGTACGACTTCATGTACGCGTACACCTCCGGGTCGGCCAGCGGGTTGCCCCACTCCTCCCACTCGGTGACCGTCAGCGGCAGCGACGGGTCGAGGATCGAGGTGAGCGCGTCCACGAAGGGCACCTGCGCGACGACGCCGGCGAACGCGTCCGGGGCCAGGTTCGCCACCGCGCCCATCAGCAGGCCGCCGGCCGAGGCGCCCCGGGCGACCAGCCGGTCCGGGGAGGTCCAGCCGGACTTGGCCAGGTGCCGGGCGCAGGCGACGAAGTCGGTGAAGGTGTTCTTCTTGGCCAGCAGCTTGCCCTGGTCGTACCAGCGCCGGCCCAGCTCGCCACCACCCCGGATGTGCGCGACCGCGAACACCACCCCGCGGTCCAGCAGGGACAGCCGGGCCACCGAGAACCACGGGTCCATGCTCGACTCGTACGAGCCGTACCCGTAGATCTCGCAGGGGGCGGAGCCGTCGCGGGGCGTGCCGGCGCGGCAGACCAGCGAGATCGGCACGCGGGTGCCGTCGTCGGCGAGCGCCCACTCGCGGTGCTGCTCGTAGTCGGCCGGGTCGTACTCGCGGCCGTCCGGGCCGGGCAGGACGGGCTTGCGGCGGCGCAGCACCAGCTCGCGGGTGACGAGGTCGTAGTCGTACACCGAGTCGGGCGTGACCAGCGAGGCGTAGCGCAGCCGGATCTGCCGGGTCCGGTACTCCGGGTTGGTGTGCAGCCCGACGCTGTAGATCGGCTCGGGGAAGTCGATGTCGTAGCCGTCGCCGCCGCCGATGGGCAGCACCCGCAGGCCGGTGAGCCCGTTCGTGCGCAGCGAGACGACCAGATGGTCGGCGAACGCGTCGACCGCCTCCAGCCGCGTACCGGGGGTGTGCGGGATCAGCGGGACCCAGTCGCCCGGCGCGTCCGCCGAGGTGTACGCCAGGGCGAAGTCCTCGGCCTCGTGGTTGTGCAGGATCAGGAACCGGTGCCCGTGGTGCTCCACCGAGTATTCGACGCCCTGCCGGCGCGGGGCGACCAGGGCCGGCTCGCCGGTGGGGTTGCCGGCCGGGATGACCCGCACCTCGCTGGTGATCTTGCTGTGGATGTCGATGAGGATGAACTTCTCCGAGCGGGTCAGCTCGACCCCGACCCAGAAGCGCTCGTCGTCCTCCTGGTGGACCACCACGTCCTCGCTGGCCGGCGCGCCGATCCGGTGCCGCCAGACCCGGTTCGGCCGCCACGCGTCGTCGACCGTGACGTAGAAGAGCACGGAGGCGTCGGCGGACCACGCGGTGCCGTAGAAGGTGTCCGGCACCTCGTCGGCCAGCACCTCGCCGGTGGAGAGGTCCTTCACCCGCAGGGTGAACCGCTCGTCGCCGGCGTGGTCCGTCGAGTACGCCAGCCAGCGCCCGTCCGGGCTGACGTCGAACGTCCCCAGCGCGAAGAAGTCGTGGCCCTCGGCGAGCAGGTTGCCGTCGAGCAGCACCTCCTCACCCTCCAGCGGGGCGCCGTCCACACTGATCGGTGGCTCGGTCTCGCCGTCGCGGACCGCCCGCCGGCAGTTGATGCTGTACTGCTGGCCCTCGACCGTGCGCGTGTAGTACCAGTGGCCGCCCTTGCGGACCGGCACCGTCAGGTCGGTCTCCTGGACGCGCCGGCGGGTCTCCTCGAACAGCGTCTCGCGCAGCGCCTCCAGGTGCGCCGTCCGCGCCTCGGTGTACGCGTTCTCCGCGGTGAGGTAGGCGATCGTCTCGGGGTCGTCCTTGGCGTGCAGCCAGGCGTACTCGTCGACGACCGTGTCGCCGTGGTGGGTGCGCTCGGCGGGGACGCGCTTGGCGGCGGGCGGCGTGGTCTCGGTGGTCACGCCGGTCAGGTTACCGGCCGCCCGCGCGCTCCCGCCCGCCGCGCGCGCTCCCGTTTCGCGCAACTCGCCGACGGACTGTTCGAACAGATGTACGATGACCGCCATGGCGGCAGCAACGAGTTCGATCGACTGGTCCGGGTCCGGCGCGATGAGCATCACCCGTCGACTCACCGAGATCTGCGGCCCGCCCTTCGCCAGGTTCGCCGGGGCGGCCGACGAGGTCGCCGGCCGGCCGGCCCGGTGGGTGGCGGTGCCCGGCGGTCCCGAGGCCGCGGCCCAGGTGCTACGGCTGGCCGCCGCACACGACCTGACCGTGGTGCCCCGGGGTGCCGGCACGAAGATCGACTGGGGCGCGGCCCCGGAGCAGGTCGACATCCTGCTCGACACCGGCCGGCTGGCGGGGATCGGCCACGAGCAGCCGGGCGCCCCGGCGGCCGAGGTGGGAGCGGGCACGCCGCTGCGGGCCGTCCAGGCGACGCTGGAGCGTACGGGCCAGCGGCTGGCCCTCGACGCGCCCTCGCCCGGCGCGACGGTCGGCGGGGTGCTCGCCACCGACGAGGCAGGCCCGCTGCGGCACCGCCACGGCGGCCCCTGCGACCAGCTCGTCGGCGTGCGCTACCTGGACGCCGACGGCCAGCTGATCAGCGCGGGCGGCGGCCGGCGGGGCCTGGAGCTGGCCCGGCTGCTCTGCGGGTCCCAGGGCGCGCTCGGGGTGTTGGTCTCGGCGACCCTGCGGGTGCAGCCCGTGCCGGCCAGCCGGTTCTGGGTCGTCCGGCCGGTGTGGACGCCGCTGGAGGTGCACGACCTGGTCCGGGCGGTGCTCGCCGCCCGGTTGGATCCGGCGGCCGTCGAGCTGGACCTGCCGGCCCGGGCCACCCGGGCGCACCCGCAGGCCCACCCCGACGACCCGGTGGCGGCCGCCCGCGCCCGCCACCCCTCGATGTTCCGACGCAGGACGGCCCTGGCCGGGGCGGGCAGCCTCGCGGTGCTGGTGGAGGGCGGCCCCGCCGACGTCCACGAGCGGGCCGAACGCCTGCTCGGGGTGCTCGGCGAGGGGGCGACCGTCGAGCACTCGGCCCCGCCGTGGTGGCGGCGCTACCCGTTCGGCCCCGGCGAGACCGCGCTGCGCGTCGAGGTGCCGATCACCGACCTGCACGCCGCGGTGTACGCCCTGCGGGACGCGGCCGGCGGCCCGGTGCCGATCCGGGGCTCCGCCGGCCAGGGAGTGGTGCACGCGGCGCTGCCGGGCTCCCTGCCTCCCGAGCGGGTGGCGTCCATCGTCGCGGGCGTACGCGGGGTGCTGCTCGCCCGGCACGGCCGGTGCGTGGTGGTCGCGGCACCCGCCCCGGTGCGGCAGGCGGTCGACCTGTGGGGCGAGCTGACCACGTTGCCCCGGCTGCGGGCGGCGAAGGCGCACCTGGATCCGCACCAGCGCCTCGCCCCCGGCCGCCTCCCCGGCGGTCTGTGAGGAGCCCGGCTGCGTCCCGGGCGGTCTGTGGGGAGCCTGGCCTCGTCCCGGGCGGTCTGTGAGAGGCGCGGCCGCGTCCCGGGCGGTCTGTGGGGAGCCCGGCCGCGTCCCGAGCGGTCTGTGGGGAGCCCGGCCGCGTCCCGGACGGCCTGTGAGGAGCCCGGCCGCGGGCCTCGTGGCCGGCATCGTCGTGTCGGTCCCGCAGGCCGGGCCCCGGCCTCGGTTGCGAGTCGGCCCGTCCAGGGGCCAGTTCTTACCAGGATCCGGCCCGACGCGGCACAGTCAGTCCAGCCACCACCGGTGCATGTCGGCGACGGCCGGGGCGAGGCGCAGCAGCGGCAGGGCCGCCGCGCTGACGATCCCCGCCAGCAGCAGCACCCGGGCCCGTCGGGGCAGCGCGCGCCACCCGCGGGCCAGCAGCGGCAGGGAGACCAGCGCGAGCGCCGAGCTGGCCACGAAGCCGACCAGGTACAGCAACGCGACCAGGACGTACAGCCACGCGAGGGGGCTGCCATCAGGTGGCAAGCGAGGCAGCTTTAGCTGTCTTGGGCATGCTGTGGTTGTCCGTTGAGTCGCCTGCGTCATGGGGTGGGTGACGGGGCAGGATCTGCTGGTGTCCGGTGTGACGGGGGTCGGCAGGTGGCCGTGAAACGTCAACCCGGCACCGCCACAACGGGTCAGACCGGGACCGTCCCACCGCAAGGCAGGACTACCAATCACATGCTCACCAGAGCGCACTGATAGGTAACGGTTCACCCCGGACATCCCGAACGGGACCTGTTCCTTCGGGTCGTAGGCGCCGGTGCGCATCTCGGCAGGGCCGACGTGCTCGGCCGTCATCAGGTCGAGATAGAGGGCCACCACCACCAGGAACGCCCCGGCGCACGCCAGGTGCGCCGCAGTTCGCAGCCGCACCGACCAGGGGGTACGCGCGCTTCCCGCCACCGTCGACACAGCCGGAACGTATCAACCCGTACGCCTACGCGCTGCCCCGCGGAGGACCGATCACCCTCAAGCCCCGCCGTTCGGCCAGGGCGCCACCTCGCCGACCGGCCCCGCCGTCGAGGCCGCACTTTCGGGGAAGTCGTCCCCTCGTTACGCGACGTAGCCCGCATTTTCCCTGAACTTGCGCGGATCTTGTCCCGCCCTAGGGGTGGGCGATGACCTCGGGAGGGTCGGAGGAGCGGGAGCGGGTGCGGGAGCGGTGCGGGAGCGGGGGCGGGGGCGGGAGAGTGGGGTGGGTGGTCAGAGCCGGTCGTTGCGCAGGACCAGGATCGCGATGTCGTCGCGGGGTGCCTCCACCGAGAAGCCGATCGCGGCGGAGCGCAGCCGGGCCGCGACCACGTCGGCCGAGTACCCGGCCAGCGGGGCGGCCGACTCGCGCAGCCGCTCGACGCCGAACAGTTCCCGGCCCCGGCGGCGCTCGGTCACCCCGTCCGTGTAGAAGACCAGCGCCTCGCCGGGGGCGAGCGGGACCTCGGCGGTCGGGGAGGCGATCGAGTCCAGCAGGCCGAGGGCCGTGCCGCCGGCGCCGACGAAGTCGGCCCCGCCGCCGGGGCGCAGCAGCACCGGCCGGTCGTGGCCGGCCAGGTGCAGGGACACGTCGAGCTGGTCGCCGCTGCCCGGCGCGACCGCCGCCAGCGCCAGGGTGCAGTACCGTCCGCTGCCCCGCTCGACCAGCGTCTCGTTGAGCCGACCCAGCACCTCGGGCAGCGGCTTGCCGTCGGTGACCAGCACCCGGATCACGTCCCGGACCAGGCCGGTGACCGCCGCCGCCTCGACCCCCTTGCCGGAGACGTCGCCGATCACCACGAGCCACCGCCCACCGGGCAGCCGCAGCACGTCGTAGAAGTCGCCGCCGACCTCGGCGTCGTCGCCGGTCGGGACGTACTCGGCGGCGAAGCCGATGCCCTCGACCACGGGCAGCACCGGCGGCAGCAGCGACTGCTGGAGGGTCTGCGCCACCCGACGGCGTTCGGCGTGGATGCGGGCGTTCTCGATGGCCAGGGCGGCCCGCCGGGCGACGTCCTCCAGCACGGCGACCTCGTCCGGGTCGTGCCGGTGCCGCTGGTGGCGGCCGACCGCCAGGGTGCCCAGCCGCTGGCCGCGCGCGACCAGCGGCACGGCGAAGCCCTCCATCGGCCCGCCGAGCGGCACCTGCGACCCTATCCGCGTCGCCTCGCGCAGCCGCGACAGCATCGAGTCCGGCCCGGTCTCCCGGAGCACCTTGTGCAGCTGCGGCAGCACCGCCTCGTCGGCGTGGGTGGCCGCCGCGAGCCGCAGCCGCCCCCACTCGTCGGTGGTGTGCACCGCGCACCACTGGCCGAGCCGGGGCACCACGAGCTGCGGGATCAGCGCCATGGTCAGCTCGACGTCGAGGGACTGGGCCAGCAGTTCGCTCGCCTCGGCCAGGAACGTCAGCCAGGCCTGCCGGCGGACGTCGGCCCGGCGCAGCCGGTCGTTCTCCAGGTGCAGCGAGAGCCGCTCGGCGGTGAGCACGGCGAGTGGCTGCGCGTACGTGGAGGGGGCGGCGTCCAGCTCCAGCTCCCCGGCGTACGGCCGGTGCACCGCCAGCGGCACCCGGAGCAGCTCGTTGCCCTCGCGCGGGGTGCGGCCGTAGCGCGCCAGCACCTGCCGGCCCTGCCCGTCCCCCCGGTCCAGGCGGACCACGCCGCCGGCCGCGCCGACCATCTCGCCGAGCCGGGCGAGCAGGTCGGTGGCGAAGCCGGGCAGCGGATCCTCGGCGTACGGCTCGGGGGCGCTCTGCATCAGCTCGCTCACCGCCCCGGCGCTCGGCCCGGGGTGCTCGGTCGGGGCCGCGCCCCCACCGGCGGTCGCGGCGGGCGGGCCCAGGGCGGACCCGGTCTCCGGCCGGGCGGAGGTCCGCTGCCCGGCGGCGCCCGGCCGGTCCAGCCGGAACCACACCCCCTTGCCGGTGGGCAGGTACGTGGTGCCCCACCGGCTGGCGAAGTGGTCGACCAGGAGCAGCCCCCGGCCCCGCTCCGAGACCTCGCCGATCTCCGCGCTGTTGTTGCGGATGCCGACGTTCAGTTCGTCGACCGTCCCGGGGGCGAAGTCGGAGACGGTGACGGTCAGCCCGACGTCGTCCGCGACGACCTCGATGTCCAGTTCGGTGCCGGCGTGCTCGACGGCGTTGGTGGTGAGCTCGGTGGTCAGCAGCAGGGCCTCGTTGAGCAGGCTGTCGAGGCGGGCGGCGGCCAGCACGGACCGGACCAGGGCGCGCGCGGCGGCGGGCGTCCGGCGGTCGGCGGGCAGCCGTACGCGCCGGACGGGCTCGTCCGGGCCGCCGATCTTTGCCGGCCCCGCCTCCGGTGACATCCTTCGTATCCTCCACCGCCGCCCCGCCCGAAGCCAAGCCGAACCGGTGAGCTGGGTCGATCCGGCGGGCGTGGCGGCGGTCGGGCGGCGCGACATCGACGGCCACGCGGGCACAATGGTGGGATGGCCAGTGTGCCGGCAGGCGCACCGGCGTGCGCCCGTTATGTCCCGGGTGCGCTGGCGGCCCCCGAACTGAGCGAGGAATGATGACCACGGCGAAACACTCGGCAGCCGCGGACCCGTCCGCGCCGGACCAGGCCGCCATGCTCAGCGAGCTGGCGGAGGCGTTGCGCCGGGTGCGCGGCGGGGACCTGAAGGTCCGGCTGCCCCGCCGGGCGGGCGTGGCCGGCGAGGTGGCGGACGCGTTCAACGACGTGGTGGCGCTCCAGGAGCGGCAGCACCTCGACCTGCGCCGGATCAGCCGGATCGTCGGCCGGGACGGCCGGCTCACCGAGCGCCTCGACGAGGAGGGGCTGGAGGGCTCGTGGGCGGAGGGTCAGCGGGCCGTCAACTCGCTGATCGACGACCTGGGCCGCCCAACGACGGAGATCGCCCGGGTGATCGTCGCGGTGGCCGACGGCGACCTCTCGCAGCACATGGCCCTGGAGATCGACGGCCGGCCGCTGCGTGGCGAGTACCTGCGGATCGGTCGCACGGTCAACACCATGGTCGACCAGCTGTCGTCCTTCTCCAACGAGGTGACCCGCGTCGCCCGCGAGGTGGGCACCGAGGGTGAGCTGGGCGGCCAGGCCGACGTGCGCGGGGTCGCCGGCACCTGGAAGGACCTCACCGACTCGGTGAACACCATGGCGTCGAACCTGACGTACCAGGTGCGGTCGATCTCACAGGTGGCCACGGCGGTTTCCCGGGGCGACCTGTCGCAGAAGATCACGGTGTCGGCCAAGGGTGAGGTCGCCGAGCTGGCGCACACGATCAACTCGCTCACCGACACGCTGCGCCTGTTCGCCGAGCAGGTGACCCGGGTGGCCCGGGAGGTGGGCACCGAGGGCAAGCTCGGTGGTCAGGCGGAGGTGCCGAACGTCGCGGGCACCTGGAAGGACCTGACCGACAGCGTCAACTCGATGGCGTCGAACCTGACCGCGCAGGTGCGCAACATCGCCCAGGTCTCGACCGCCGTCGCCCGCGGCGACCTGTCCCAGAAGATCACCGTCGCCGCGCAGGGCGAGATACTGGAGCTCAAGGACACCGTCAACACGATGGTGGATCAACTGTCGTCGTTCGCGGACGAGGTGACGCGGGTGGCCCGCGAGGTCGGCATCGAGGGCAAGTTGGGCGGCCAGGCCCAGGTGCGCGGCGTCTCCGGCACCTGGCGGGACCTCACCGAGAACGTCAACCAGCTCGCCGGCAACCTGACCAGCCAGGTCCGCAACATCTCCCAGGTCTCCACCGCGGTGGCGAAGGGCGACCTGAGCCAGAAGATCACGGTGGACGCGCAGGGCGAGATCCTGGAGCTGAAGAACACCGTCAACACGATGGTGGATCAGCTGTCGTCGTTCGCGGACGAGGTGACGCGGGTGGCCCGGGAGGTGGGCACCGAGGGTAAGCTGGGCGGTCAGGCGCAGGTCAAGGGCGTTTCGGGTACGTGGCGGGATCTGACGGACAACGTGAACTCGATGGCGTCGAACCTGACGTCGCAGGTGCGCAACATCGCGTCCGTCACCACCGCCGTGG
>NZ_JBICUP010000061.1:0-18939 GCF_043198215.1 Micromonospora sp. NPDC048830 | reverse complement strand
CGTCTCGGGTACGTGGCGGGATCTGACGGACAACGTGAACTCGATGGCGTCGAACCTGACGTCGCAGGTGCGCAACATCGCGTCCGTCACCACCGCCGTGGCGAACGGCGACCTGTCGCAGAAGATCACGGTGGACGCGCAGGGCGAGATCCTGGAGCTGAAGAACACCGTCAACACGATGGTGGATCAGCTGTCGTCGTTCGCCGACGAGGTGACGCGGGTGGCCCGGGAGGTCGGCACCGAGGGCAAGCTGGGCGGCCAGGCACAGGTCAAGGGCGTCTCGGGCACCTGGCGGGACCTGACCGAGAACGTCAACCAGCTCGCCTCGACGCTCACCACCCAGCTGCGGGCCATCGCCCAGGTGTCGACCTCGGTGACCCGGGGCGACCTGACCCAGCGGATCGCCGTGGAGGCGCAGGGCGAGGTCGCCGAGCTGAAGGACAACATCAACCAGATGATCGTCACCCTCCGGGAGACGACGAAGAAGAACGCCGAGCAGGGCTGGCTCGACTCGAACCTGGCCCGGATCGGCGGCCTGCTCCAGGGCCAGCGGGACCTGGGCGAGGTCTGCCGGATGATCATGCTGGAGGTGACCCCGCTGGTTGACGCGCAGCTCGGCGCGTTCTTCCTGGCCGACACCTCCGACGGCAGCATGCGGCTGCGGCTGACCGCCTCGTACGGGTACGTGGCGCGGGGCCACGACGTCACGTTCGGGCCGGGCGAGGGGCTGGTGGGGCAGACGGCGCTCTCCCGCCGGACGATCCGGGTGAGCGCCGCGCCGGACGGCCGGCTCACCCTGCGCTCCGGGCTGGCCGACACCCCGCCGGCCGACCTGGTGGTGCTGCCCGTGCAGTTCGAGGGCGAACTGCTCGGCGTGATCGAGTTCGCCAGCGTGGCCGCCTTCTCCGACCTGCACCTGACGTTCCTGGAGCGGCTGGTGCTGACCATCGGCGTGGCGGTCAACACCATCCAGGCCAACCGGCGCACCGAGGAGCTGCTGGCCCAGTCCCAGCGGCTGGCCCACGAGCTGCAGGAGCAGTCGGCCGAGCTGCAGCGCACCAACGCCGAGCTGGAGGACAAGGCCAAGCTCCTGTCGGAGCAGAAGGGCAACATCGAGACCAAGAACCGGGAGATCGAGCTGGCCCGGCTCGGCCTGGAGGAGAAGGCGCAGCAGCTCACCCGGGCCTCGGCGTACAAGTCGGAGTTCCTGGCCAACATGAGCCACGAGCTGCGTACGCCGCTGAACTCGCTGTTGCTGCTGGCCCGGCTGCTGGTGGAGAACTCGGAGCGCAACCTCACCCCGAAGCAGATCGAGTTCGCCCGGACGATCCACAGCGCCGGATCGGACCTGCTCTCGCTGATCGACGACATCCTCGACCTGTCCAAGATCGAGGCGGGCCGGATGGACGTGGAGCCCACCGAGGTCCGGTTCGCCGACATCCGCGCGTACGTCGAGCAGGCGTTCGCCCGGCTGGCCGAGGAGAAGGGCCTCGGCCTCCAGGTACGGGTGGCCGACGAGTTGCCGCCGGCGCTGGTCACCGACGCCCAGCGGTTGCAGCAGATCCTGCGCAACCTGCTCTCCAACGCGGTCAAGTTCACCGACGACGGGACGGTGACGTTGAAGATCGCGCCCGCCCCGGAGAACGCCGTGTTCGACGTGCCGGCCCTGACCAACGCCCGGCAGGTGATCGCCTTCACGGTGATCGATACCGGCATCGGCATCTCCGACGACAAGCTGTCGCTGATCTTCGAGGCGTTCCAGCAGGCGGACGGCACGACCAGCCGCCGCTACGGCGGCACCGGGTTGGGGCTGTCGATCAGCCGCGACCTGGCCCGCCTGCTCGGTGGTGCGATCGCCGTGACGTCGGCGCCCGGCGAGGGGTCGACGTTCACGCTGTACGTACCGGACGTGCTGGCGCCGGACGCGGTGGTCGCCCCGGCGCCGCCGTCGCCGGCCCGGGCGGGCCTGCCGTCGTCGCTGCTCATGCCGCCGCCTGAGCTGCCGGAGCCGGCCGAGACGCCGGCCACCCGACAGCTGGAGGGCGTGACGGTGCTGATCGTCGACGACGACGTGCGGAACGTCTTCGCGCTGACGAGCGCATTGGAACTGCACGGGATGACCGTGTTGTACTCGGACAACGGGGCGGACGGGGTTCGCCTGCTGGCCGAGCATCCGGAGGTGGACATCGTGCTGATGGACGCGATGATGCCCGACCAGGACGGATACGAGACCACCCGGCAGATCCGACGTAACCACCGGTTCGCCGACCTCCCGATCGTCTTCCTGACCGCGAAGGCGATGCCGGGCGACCGCGAGTCCGCGCTCGCGGCGGGGGGCAGCGACTACATCACCAAACCGGTCGACCTGGACGAGCTGATCGAGTTGATGGCGTCCTGGGTGAGCGACGGCCGAGGCGAGGAGAAATCGTGAGCCAGACGGCCAAGGCCCTGTTGGTCGACGACCGGCGGGAGAACCTGATGGCCCTGGAGGCCATCCTCCAGGGGCTTCCGGTGCAGTCGGTCGCCGTGGAGAGCGGAGAGGCGGCACTCAAGCAGCTGCTGGTGGACGACTTCGCGGTCATCCTGCTGGACGCGCAGATGCCGGACATGGACGGCTTCGAGACCGCCAGCCACATCAAGCGGCGGGAGCGCACGCGGCACGTACCGATCATCTTCCTGACGGCGGCGGACAAGGACGCCCAGCTCGCCCTGCGCGGGTACGCGGTGGGCGCGGTGGACTACCTGACCAAGCCGTTCGACCCGTGGGTGCTGCGGGCCAAGGTGTCGGTCTTCGTCGAGCTGTGGGTGAAGACCCGCCAGCTCGCCGCCCAGTCGGACCTGGTCCGGGAGCGCGAGGCGCAGTGGCGCACGCTCACCGACGCGGTCGACGAGGCGAGTGCCCTGCTGCGCGCCGACGACCCGGACGCCCGGGCCCGGGCGCTGGACCTGCTGGAGCAGGCCCGCTGGGGCAACACGCTCTGATTTTTCAGGCGGGCGGCGGCCCGCCGTGCCGACCCGTCAGGCGGGCGGGGCCCGCCGCGCTGGCCCTTCAGGCGGGCGGAGGCCCGCCGTGGCCGGTGGCGGCGCGGCGCGCCCGCCACCGCTCGCCGAGTGATTCGACCTCCTCCTGGACGAAGAGGAAGAAGTCCCGCATCTCGGAGATCCGCTCCCCGGCCGGGGTGTCCCGCCCGCGCAGCGCGTCCACGCCCCCGCCCGCGATGTCGATGAAGTTCTTGTAGAGGCCGGTCTTGGTGATCGTGGCCTCGTACCAGGGGTTGTCCGGCACCCGGTAGCGGTCCCGGCGGGAGCGCGGCACCGGCTCCCGGATCAGCATCCCGAACTGGGTCAGGTACCGGACCGCGCCGGAGACCGCCGCCGCGCTGACCCCGAGCCGCTCGCCGATCTCGGCGGCGGTCAGCGGGTCGTCCGCGCTCATCACCGTGAACAGCACGCGGGCGGCCATCCGGGGGAACCCGACCTCCGCGAAGGCCATGGCCATTCTCTCGACGAAGAGGTGGACCTCCTCCTCGTTGCGGCGGATCGGGTCGGCGGCGGTCATTCCGGTACGTCTCCTCGGGTCCGTCGGGTATTTGATGGTGCCCTAGCCTGCACAGTCTTCACAAGTTTATGAAACGAGCGTAGCTTCTGATACATGGAAACTCCCATAGCGGTCTCCGGCCTTGTCAAGACCTTCGGCCGGACCCGGGCGCTCGACGGACTCGACCTCACCGTCCGCGCCGGCGAGGTGCACGGCTTCCTCGGCCCCAACGGCGCCGGCAAGTCCACCACGATCCGGGTGCTGCTCGGCCTGCTGCGGGCGGACGCGGGGGCCGTCCGCCTCCTGGACGGCGACCCCTGGCGGGACGCCGTCGCGCTGCACCGCCGCCTGGCGTACGTGCCGGGCGACGTGACGCTGTGGCCCAACCTGACCGGGGGTGAGGTGATCGACCTGCTCGGACGGATGCGCGGCGGCGTCGACCGCGCCCGCCGCGACGAGCTGCTGGAGGCGTTCGAGCTGGACCCGCGCAAGAAGGGCCGGGCGTACTCGAAGGGCAACCGGCAGAAGGTCGGGCTGGTTGCCGCCCTCGCGTCCGACGCCGAGCTGTTGATCCTCGACGAGCCGACCTCGGGGCTCGACCCGCTCATGGAGGAGGTCTTCCAGCACTGGGTGGGCCGGGCCCGCGAACAGGGGCGCACCGTGCTGCTCTCCAGCCACATCCTCGGCGAGGTCGAGGCGCTCTGCGACCGGGTGACGATCATCCGAAACGGTCGCGCGGTGGAGACCGGCACCCTGACCGAGCTGCGCCACCTCCAGCGCACCTCCGTCGACGCCGAGCTGGCCGGGCCGCCGCACGGGCTGGCCGACCTGTCCGGCGTGCACGACCTGCGCGTCGACGGCAACCGGGTCCGCTTCGACGTGGACACCCCGGCCCTCGACGGCGCGCTGCGCCGGCTCACCGAGATCGGCGTCCGGAGCCTGGTGAGCCGGCCGCCGACGCTGGAGGAGCTGTTCCTGCGGCACTACGAGGCCGCGCCTGTCGAGGTGGCCCCCCGGTGAGCGCGAGGAGTGAGCGGGGTTTGCGAGCCCCGCAGTCGCGAACGAAAGGTGGCCCCGTGACCGGCACCGGCCACCTCGTCCGGCTGATCCTGCGTCGCGACCGCGTCCTGCTGCCGATCTGGGTGCTGCTGATCGCGGCGCTGCCGGCGAGCTACGCCACGACGTACGCGGAGCTGTACCCGAGCGTGGCGGAGCGCGCCGCGTACGTGGCCACCACCGCCGGCAACCCGTCGATCGTCGCGCTGCTCGGGCCGGTGTACGGCGACAGCGTCGGCGCCCTCGCCGCCCAGCGGGCCGGGCTGCTGCACCTGATCGTGGGGCTGATCAGCCTGCTCGTCGTCGTCCGGCACACCCGTGCCGAGGAGGAGGCGGGCCGCCGGGAACTGCTCGGCGCGACCGTCCTCGGCCGGTACGCCGGGTTGGCCGCCGCGCTGCTCGTGACGTACGCCGCGGACCTGCTGCTCGGGCTGCTCGTCGCCGGCGGGCTGGTCGCCACCGATCTGCCGGCGGCCGGTTCCCTGGCGTTCGGGCTGTCGGTCGCGTTCGCCGGGATCGCCTTCGCCACCGTGGGCGCCCTCGCCGCGCAGCTCACCGAGAGCACGGGCGGCGCCCGGGGAATGGGCGTCGGGGTGCTCGGGGCGGCGTACCTGCTCCGGCTCGCCGGGGACGCTGGCGCAACGGCGTGGCTGAGTTGGCTCTCCCCGCTGGGCTGGGCGCAACGCACCCGCCCGTACGCCGGTGAGCGCTGGTGGCCGTTGGCGCTGCTGGCCGGGCTGGCCCTGCTCGCGGGCGCGGCGGCGTTCCGGCTCTCGGCGCGCCGGGACCTCGGGGCCGGCGTGCTGCCGGCGCGGCTCGGCCCGGCCGTCGCGGGTCGGGCGCTCGCCGGCCCCTGGGGGCTGGTCTGGCGGCTGAACCGGGTCGCGCTGCTCGGCTGGACCGTCGGCGCGGCGGCGCTGGGCGCGGTGCTCGGCGGCGCCGCCGAGGCGGCCGGGGACGCGGTGCGGGGCAACGAGGCCCTCGCCGAGTTGCTGGAGCGCCTGGGCGGCTCGGCGTCGGTCGCGGAGGCGTACCTCGGGGCGACCCTGGGCATCACCGCGATCGCGGCGGCCGGCTACGGCATCCAGACCGCCCTGCGGATGCGTACGGAGGAGGCCGGGCAGCGCGCCGAGCCGGTGCTCGCCACCGGCGTGAGCCGGTCCCGGTGGCTGCTCAGCCACCTCGGGTTCGCGCTTCTCGGCCCTGCGGTGATGCTGGCGGTGACGGGACTGGTCACCGGGCTCGCCTACGGGATCAGCGTCGGCGACGTGGCCGGCAAGGTGCCGCGGCTGACCGGGGCGGCGCTGGCCCACGTGCCGGCGGTGTGGGTGCTGGTCGGGCTCGCGGTGCTGCTGTTCGGCCTGCTGCCCCGGATCAGCGTCGGGGCCGCCTGGGGGGCGCTCGCCGCCTGCCTGCTGCTCGGCCAGCTCGGGGCGGTCCTGGACCTGAGCCGGTGGCTGCTGGACCTGTCCCCGTTCACCCACACCCCGCAGGTCCTCGGCGGGCCGGTCGACGCCACCCCGCTGCTGGCCCTGACCGCGACGGCCGCTGCCCTGGCGGCAGCGGGCCTGGCCACCTTCCGCCACCGCGACGTCCCGACCTGACCCGCCGGCGCGCCCTCGTCGATCATGGAGTTGGCGGCGTTTTCGATCTCCACCGGTGCCGTCAACCCCATGATCAACGGCCTCGGCCGGGGGCCGGTGCGGGACCGGGCCAGGGCGGGCCGGGGGTCAGGCCGTGGGGTGGCCGTTGCGGATCATCAGGGCCGAGCGGAGGCCGGTGATGTCCAGGACGCGGAGCAGGAAGTCGCCCACGTTGGTCAGAACGAGCAGGCTCTGGGCGTGGCTGGCCTTGCGGCTGAGCACGACCAGGGTGCCCAGCCCCTGCGAGTCGCAGAAGGTGACGCCGCCCAGGTCGAGGACGATCCGCGGCGGCGCCTCGGTGAGCACCTCGTTGACGACGGTCGACAGTTGGGCGGCCGTGAGCATGTCGATCTCACCGGTCAGGCGAAGCACGGCTTCATCGCCCGTCCGATGCACCGTGATGGACAGTTCGGCACGATCCACCGCGTCAGCCTATCGCGATCTCGCCGCCCGGGCCTGTCGAGGCGGGCACCGGGACGGAGCGGGTGGGGCCCGCCGTGACCGGCGTGGGGATCAGGCTCGACTGCCCGGAGCCGGTCACGCTGGGACGGAGCGGGTGGGGCCCGCCGTGACCGGCGCAGGGATCAAGCCTGACCGCCCGGAGCCGGTCACGGCGGGCCCCACCCCCGGCCGACGGATGCCTGCCAGCGCCGCCGACGAGCCCGTGGAACGCGTGAGCCCGGTAACCCCCGACCCGGGGTGGCTGCCGATTCGCCCTTCGGCGCTGACACAATGGCGGCATCGTGACCGACACCTTTTCCGCCGGATCCGGCCGTCACCCGGCCGACGCGCCGGCCTCCGAGGCCCTGTTCGACCGCGCCCGCGCCATCGTGCCGGGCGGGGTGAACTCCCCCGTACGCGCGTTCCGCGCCGTCGGCGGCACCCCGCGCTTCATGGTCCGGGGGGAGGGTCCCTGGCTCTACGACGCGGACGAGCGGCGCTACGTCGACCTGGTCTGCTCCTGGGGGCCGCTGATCCTCGGGCACGCCCACCCGGAGGTGGTCGACGCCGTCCAGGCCGCCGCCGCCCGGGGCACCAGCTTCGGCACCCCCACCCCCGGTGAGGTGGAGCTGGCCGCCGAGATCGTCGCCCGTACCCCGGTCGAGCAGGTCCGGCTGGTCAACTCGGGCACCGAGGCCACCATGTCGGCGATCCGGCTGGCCCGGGGCTGCACCGGCCGTCCCAAGATCGTCAAGTTCGCGGGCTGCTACCACGGGCACGTCGACGCGCTGCTCGCCGCCGCCGGCTCCGGCGTGGCGACCCTCGGCCTGCCCGACTCGCCCGGCGTCACCGGCGCGGCGGCCGGCGAGACGATCGTGCTGCCGTACAACGACCTCGCCGCCGTCGAGGAGGCGTTCGCCGCCGAGGGGCAGCACATCGCCGCCGTGATCACCGAGGCGGCGGCGGGCAACATGGGCGTGATCGCCCCGCGCGACGGGTTCAACCAGCAGCTCGCCCGGATCGCCCACGCGCACGGCGCGCTGCTGATCGTCGACGAGGTGATGACCGGGTTCCGGGTCTCCCGCTCCGGCTGGCACGGCGTCGACCCGGTCGACGCCGACCTGTGGACGTACGGGAAGGTCATGGGCGGTGGCCTGCCTGCGGCGGCGTTCGGCGGGCGGGCGGAGATCATGGCCCGGCTCGCCCCGGCCGGCCCGGTCTACCAGGCCGGCACGCTCTCGGGTAACCCGCTGGCCTGCGCCGCCGGGCTGACCACGCTGCGGCTGGCCGACGACGCCGTGTACCGCCGGCTCGACGACACGGCCACCGCTGTGGGCAAGCTCGCCGCGGACGCGCTGGCCGCCGCCGGGGTCCCGCACCGGCTGTCGTACGCGGGCAACATGTTCTCGATCTTCTTCACCGACGCCGACGTGGTCGACTACGACAGCGCGCGGACCCAGCACGTCCCCGCGTTCACGGCGTTCTTCCACTCGATGCTCGCCGACGGGGTCTACCTGCCGCCGAGCGCGTTCGAGGCGTGGTTCGTCTCGGCGGCGATCGACGACGCCGCCCTGGAGCAGATCGCCGCCGCGCTGCCGAGGGCCGCGAACGCGGCGGCAGCGGCGGGTCACGGGGGGTAGCGGCGGTGAGCAAGACGGTGGTCCACGTGCTCCGGCACGGCGAGGTGCACAACCCGGACCGGATCCTCTACGGCCGGCTGCCCGGCTTCCGGCTGTCCGAGTTGGGCGTGCAGATGGCCAAGGCGGCGGCCCAGGGGCTCGCCGAGCGGAACGTGGTGCACGTGGTGGCCAGCCCGCTGGAGCGCGCGCAGCAGACCGCCGAGCCGATCGCCGCGCAGTTCGGCCTGCCCGTCGGGGTGGACGAGCGGCTGATCGAGAGCGCCAACTGGTTCGAGGGCAAGAAGGTCTCCCCGGGCGACGGGTCGTTCCGCGACCCGCGCAACTGGTGGGTGCTGCGCGACCCGGTCACCCCGAGCTGGGGCGAGGCGTACCGGGCCATCGCCGAGCGGATGTTCGCCGCCCTGCACGCCGCCCGGGTCGCCGCCGAGGGGCGCGAGGCTGTGCTCGTCTCCCACCAGCTCCCCATCTGGACGCTGCGCCGGTACGTCGAGCGCAAGCGGCTCTGGCACGACCCGCGCAAGCGGCAGTGCGGGCTGGCCAGCCTCACCTCGTTCCACTTCGAGGGCGCCAAGGTCGTCGGGATCGGCTACACCGAGCCCGCCGCCCACCTGGTCGCCACCTCGCCGACCGCGCGGACGGCCAAGGGGGCCTGATGCGCACCCGGAGGTGGATCGGGGGACTCCTCGCGGCCGTGACGGCCACGGCGGCGCTGGCCGGCTGCACCGGCGAGAGCCAGGAGCAGCGCTGCGTGACCCGCGACGGCGTCATCGAGTGCGCCCCCGACCAGCGCTCCGCCGCCCCGAAGCTCGCCGGTGAGCTGCTCACCGGCGGCAGCTACGACGTCGCCACGGCCCGCGGCCAGGTGGTCGTGCTCAACTTCTGGGGCTCCTGGTGCGCGCCCTGCCGCGCGGAGGCGGACGACCTGGAGGCCGTCCACCAGGCCACCAAGGGCTCCGGCGTGACGTTCCTCGGCATCAACGTGCAGGACAACCGGGACAAGGCCCTCGCGTTCGAGGAGGGCCGGGTCACCTACCCCAGCCTCTTCGACCCACCGAGCCGCCTCGCCCTCGCCTTCGACATCTCGCCCACCACCATCCCGACCACCGTCCTGCTGGACCGCGACGGCCGGGTCGCCGTGGTGATCCGGGCGGCGGTCACCCGGGAGAAACTCCAGCCGATCGTCGAGCGGATCGCCGCCGAGAAGCCGGCACCAGACGGTTCCCGCTGATGGGTGAGACGTTCCGCGAACTCGCGCAGAGCGGCCCGCTGCTGCTGGCGGTCGGCGCGGCGGCGCTCGCCGGGCTGGTCAGCTTCCTCTCGCCGTGCGTCCTGCCGCTGGTCCCCGGCTACCTCTCGTACGTCACCGGCCTGGCCGGCGCCGACCTGGAGGGCCGGGGGACGCGCCAGGCCGACGTGACGCCCGCCGGGGGCGGCGGCGTGGCGGTACGCGAGGCGACCCGGGAGCGGGCCCGTACCGCGGCTGTCAAGGGCCGCGTCCTCGCCGGGACGCTGCTGTTCATCGGCGGCTTCACCGTCGTCTTCACCGCCACCGCGATCCTCTTCGCCAGCGTCGGCAAGGTCTTCATCCGCTACGAGCGGGCCCTGGAGATCGTCATCGGGGCGCTGGTCGTCGTGCTCGGGCTGGCGTTCGTCGGCCTGATCCCCGGCCTGCAACGGGAGTTCCGCATCCACCGGCTGCCGTCCGCCGGGCTCGCCGGGGCGCCGGTCTTCGGCGCGGTCTTCGCGCTGAGCTGGATGCCCTGCACCGGCCCGACGCTGGGGGCGGTGCTCGGCATGGCCACTCCCGGCGGGCAGACCGACCGCGCCGTGGTGCTCGCGGTGGCGTACTGCCTCGGGCTGGGGATACCGTTCGTCGTCTTCGGGCTGGGCTTCCACCGCCTGCTCGGGGTGTTCCGCGCCGTCCGGCGCAACAGCCGCTGGGTCACCCGCGTCGGCGGGGTGCTGCTGATCCTGATCGGCCTCGCGCTGGTCACCGGCGGGTGGACCAACTTCGTGATCTGGTTGCAGACGACGGTCGGCGTGGGCGAGGTGAACATCTGATGACGACCGTGGCGGACCGGCCGGCCACCCCGGCTCCCGAGGCGCCCCGCCGCCGGCCCAACCCGGTGCTCGCCCTGCTGCGCAACTCGTGGCGGCAGCTCACGAGCATGCGTACGGCGCTGATCCTGCTCTTCCTGCTCGCCGTCGCGGCCATCCCCGGCTCGGTGCTGCCGCAGCGCGGGGTCAACCCGGAGAAGGTCAACGAGTACTTCGTCGACCACCCCGACCTGGCCCCCCGGCTGGACCGGATCGGCGCGTTCGAGGTCTTCGGGTCGGTCTGGTTCTCCGCGATCTACCTGCTGCTGTTCACGTCCCTGATCGGCTGTATCGTGCCGCGGCTGCGCGACCACGTCCGCGCGCTGCGGGCGAAGCCGCCGGCCGCGCCGAAGCGCCTGGACCGGCTGCCCCAGCACGCCACGCTGGCGGCGGCCACCGACGCCGCCGCCATCGCCGCCGAGCTGCGTCGGCGTCGCTGGCGGGTGGTGGTACGCGGCGCCGAGGTCTCCGCCGAGAAGGGGTACCTCAAGGAGACCGGCAACCTGCTCTTCCACGTCTCGCTGGTCGCGGTGCTGCTCGGGGTCGCCCTCGGCTCCTGGTACGGCTGGCATGGCAACCGCCTGCTGGTGGCCGGCGAGGAGAACGCGTTCTGCAACACCCGGCAGCAGTACGCCGAGGCCAAGCTCGGCCCCCGCGTCGACAGCGCCGACCTGCCGCCGTTCTGCCTGACCCTGAACCACTTCGACGCGCGGTTCCTGAAGTCGGGGCAGGCGGACTACTACCGGGCCAACGTCGACGTGAAGGACGAGAGCGGCGAGGTCATCCGGGGGGCGGCGTCGTTCTCGGTCAACGACCCGCTGCGCCTCGGCGACGCCAACGTCTACCTGCTCGGCCACGGGTACGCGCCGATCCTGCGCTACACCGACCGGTTCGGCCGCTCCCAGACCAGCACGGTCCCGTTCCTGACCACCGGGGACGTCGCGCTGACCAGCGAGGGCGTGGCCGCGTTCCCGGACGCCAACGTCGACCCGAAGACCGGCCGGCGGGACGCGAACCTCCAGGTCGCCTTCGAGGGGCTGTACCTGCCCACCGCGCCGCAGGAGGGCCCGTTCAACCGGTCGGAGTTCCCGACCGAGCGCAACCCGGCCGTCGTGCTGGTCGCGTACCGGGGGAACCTGGGCATGGACGCCGGCATCCCCGGCTCGGTGTACCAGCTCGACCAGCGCCAGGTCACCAGCGGCAAGCTCAAGCAGGTCGGCAACAAGAAGCTGGCCGTCGGCGAGAAGTGGACGCTGGACGACGGCAGCGTGCTGGAGTTCCTCGGCACCGATCCGTACATCACCCTGTCGGTGCGGTACGACCCCGGTACCACGCTGCTGCTGGGCAGCTCGGCGGCGCTGCTGATCGGCCTGATGGGCGCCCTGTTCGGCAGGCGCCGCCGGGTCTGGTTCCGGGTCACGCCCGCCCCGGCGGGTGCCGCCGACGACCCCGCCGGTGGATCTCCGACGGGCGGTAGTAGCTTGGTGGAGGCCGGTGGCCTGCCGCGCACCGACTATCCCGGGTTCGCCGACGAGTTCGCGCAGCTCGTCGCCGCCGTACGCGGCGACGGGGAGCCGGACGGGCGGGCCGGCGAGGGCCCGGCCGGGCGCCCCGCCGGGACGCGAGAAGGAGCCGAGTGATGTCCGCACTCTCCGACCATCTGGTCACGTTCGCGACCCTGGCGTACCTGGTCGCGATGATCTGCCACGCCGTCGAGTACGCCCTCGGCGACGCCCGGGCCCGGTTCGCCGCCCCGGCCGCCGCGCCCGCGCGCGAGCTGGTCGGCGCCGGCGTCGGCGGCTCCGGCGGCGCCGTCAAGGCCCCCGCCGAGCCGGTCGCGCCCGTGTCCCCGGCCGTCGATCGCCCGGCGCGGCGGGCCCGGCTGGCCGGCCGCCTCGGGGTCTGGGTCACCGCGCTGGCCGCGGCGCTGCACCTGGCGGCCACGGCCACCCGCGGCATCGCCGCCGACCGGATGCCGTGGGGCAACATGTACGAGTACGTGCTCACGGCCTCGTTCATCGGGACCGCCGCGTGGCTCGTCGTGCTCTGGAAGCGCCCGTCGCTGCGCCGACTCGGGCTGTTCCTCACCCTCGTCATGGTGCTGCTGCTGGCGTTCGCCGAGCTGAAGCTCTACGTCGAGGTGGTGCCGCTGATGCCGGCGCTGCAGTCGTGGTGGTTCATCATCCACGTCTCGACGATCATCTTCGCCTCCGGCGTCTTCCTGCTGGGCGTGGTGCCGGCCGTCGCGTTCCTCATGCGCAACGGGTACGAGCAGGGCAGACGCAGCTTCCCGTACACGCTGGCCCGGCGGCTGCCGGCGGCGGCCGGACTGGAGCGGCTGACCTTCGCGCTGCACGCCTTCTCGTTCCCGCTGTTCACCTTCGCGGTGATCGCCGGGGCCATCTGGGCGGAGGCCGCGTGGGGCCGGCCGTGGGGCTGGGACCCGAAGGAGACCTGGGCGTTCATCTCCTGGGTGGTGTACGCCGGCTACCTGCACGCCCGGGCCACCCCGAGCGTGCGGCGCAACGTCGCCACCTGGATCGCGGTCCTCGGGTTCCTCACCATGCTGATGAACCTGTTCGGCGTGAACTTCTTCTTCACCGGCCTGCACTCGTACGCCGGCGTCAACTGAGCACGCCGGTCGACGCCGAGCCGAGGTACAGTTTTCTGTACACGCGCCACGGAGGTGACCATGCGGACCGTGAACTTCACCCAGCTACGCCAGAATCTGGCCGCCGAGCTCGACAGCGTCATCAACGACGCGGAGGAAGTTGTGGTGACCCGGTCGGGCCACGAGCCGGTCGTCATCGTCCCCCTCGCCGAGTACGAGGCGATGAAGGAGACCGAGTACCTCCTTCGTAACCCGAGCAACGCCGCGGCCCTGCGCCGGTCGATCGCGGAACTCGGACGGGGCGACGCCGGGGAGCGGGAGCTCATGGACCCGGCCGCGGTTCGTGATGTGGCGTGAGGCTGGTCTTCACGCCGACGGCATGGAGCCAGTACCTCAGTCACACCGACCGTAAGTTGGTCAAACGGATCAACGATCTCATTGCCGACGTCATGCGCAACGGCTACGAGGGCATCGGCAAGCCGGAACCCCTTCGGGGGGAGTTGTCGGGCTTCTGGTCCAGGCGGATCGACCGTGAGCACCGGCTGGTGTATCGGATCACGGACGGTGACGTCGAGATCGTCGCCTGCCGGTACCACTACGGCGAAAGGTAGCGGCCTGCGCCGGGCTCAGCCGCTTATCGGGCTCAGTCGATCCGGCGGGCGGCGGCGATTGCCGGTGAGCACTCGGTCGACGCCGAGGGTGACCTGGTAGGCGATCTCCGGCACGTCGGACAGGTCGATGCGGTCGGCCCGCATGGCGAGTTGGGCGTGCAGCTCCCGGGCGACCGCGTCGCGGATCGCCGCGAGCAGTGGGGAGAGGCCGTCGGGGTCGCCGGACACGTACGCGTCACTCATGCGCTGATCCTTCCGCGCCTCCGTCGCCTCCGCAGTATTTATAAGTACACTCCTTAGAACTGTAGTTATAAGAAGTGCGGTGGTGCGGGTGGCGCTGACAAAGCCGGCCGGGATCTTCGACCGGGACGCGGAGTGGGCCGAGCTCGCCCGTTTCGCGTCCGACCAGCGGGAAGGCGCGACCCTCGGCGTGGTGAGCGGGCGCAGACGCCAGGGCAAGACGCTGCTGCTGTACGAGCTCGCCCGCGCCACCGGCGGCTTCTACTTCGGGGCCACGGAGGCCACCGGCGCCGAGTCGCTGCGCCGGCTCGGCGAGGTGCTCGGCGAGTACGCGGGTGCCCCCGGCCCCGTTCGCCTGCCGGACTGGGGCAGTGCGGTGGACGCTCTGCTCGCCCTCGGCGACGAGCGGCCGATCCCGGTGGTGATCGACGAATTTCCGTATCTGGTGCGTGCCGCCCGCGACCTGCCGTCGATCATCCAGCACGCCCTGACGCCCGGCCGCCCGGAGCGCACCCGGTCCCACGCCCGGCTGCTGCTGTGCGGGTCGGCCCTGTCCTTCATGGGCGGCCTGCTCGCCGGCTCGGCGCCCCTGCGCGGCCGGGCCGGCCTGGAGCTACCCGTCCAGCCGTTGGACTACCGGGCGGCGGCGGCCTTCTGGGGGATCGACGACCCCGGACTGGCCGTCGAGGTGTTCGGCGTCGTCGGCGGGACCCCGGCCTACCGGCGGGAGTACGTCCAGGACGACGCCCCCGCCGGGCGGGACGACTTCGACGACTGGGTGGTGCGGTCGGTGCTGAACCCGGCCCGCCCGCTCTTCCGTGAGGCGCGGTACCTGCTCGCCGAGGACCCGGACCTGCGCGATGCCGCGCTCTACCACTCCGTCCTCGCGGCGGTGGCGGAGGGAAACGCGACCCGGGGCGGCATCGCGGGCTACATAGGACGCAAGGCCACCGACCTGCAACACCCCCTCACGGTGCTGGAGGACGCGGGCCTGCTCGCACGGGACCCGGACCCGTTGCGCAGCGGGCGGAGCCGGTACCGCATCACCGAGCCTCTTGTCACCTTTTACCAGGCCATCATGCGGCCGGCCTGGACGGCCCTGGAACAACGCCGGGGCGCCGACGTCTGGCGCCGGTCCCGGCGCCGGTACACCAGCGCCGTGCTCGGTCCCACGTTCGAGGAGATCGTTCGTCAGTGGGCCCTCCGCTTCGCCGATCCCGAACTCCTCGGCGGCGTCGTGGCGGAGGCGAGCGCGGCGACGCTGACCGACCCGTCCAGCCGTACCAGCCATGAGCTGGACCTGGTCGCGCTCGGCGAGCCGCCCCTCGGCGACGGCGCCCGGCCGGTGCTCGCGATCGGTGAGGTCAAGTGGGGGCGGACGCTGGGCCGGCCCGACCTGGAGCGACTGGCGAGGGCGCGCGACCTGCTGGCGGGGCGGGCGGGAGTCGACGCGTCCGACGCCCGCCTGCTGCTGGCCAGCGCGACCGGCTTCACCGAGGAGTTGGTGCGGACGGCCGACAGCCGGCGGGACGTGGTGCTGGTGGACGCCGCCCGCCTGTACGCGGACTGAGGCGTCCGGGGTCACACCACCCGGCTTGGCCCGCCGGACGGCCGATACGGGAGACTGGCAGGCATGGCGGCTCGTGGCTTCCCGTACACCGATCTGAAGGACTTCCTCGCGGCGCTGGAGCGGGCGGGGGAGCTGCGACGGGTGAGCGTCCCGGTCGACCCGACCCTGGAGATCAGCGAGATCGTCACCCGGACGGTGCGGGCCGGCGGGCCGGCGCTGCTGTTCGAGCGGCCCACCCGGGGCGAGATGCCGGTGGCGATCAACCTCTTCGGCACCGAGAAGCGGATGGCGATGGCGCTCGGCGTCGACTCGCTGGACGAGATCGGCCAGCGGATCGGCGCGCTGGTCAAGCCGGAGCTGCCGGTCGGCTGGTCCGGCATCCGCGAGGGCCTGGGCAAGGTGCTCCAGCTCAAGTCCGTGCCGCCGCGCAGGGTGAAGACCGCCCCCTGCCAGCAGGTGGTCTACCGCGGCGACGACGTCGACCTGAACCGGCTGCCCGGCCTCCAGGTGTGGCCCGGCGACGGGGGGATCTTCCACAACTTCGGGCTGACCCACACCAAGCACCCGGAGACCGGCAAACGCAACCTCGGCCTGTACCGGCTCCAGCAGCACTCCCGCAACACGCTGGGGATGCACTGGCAGATCCACAAGGACTCCACCGCACACCACGCGGTGGCCGAGCGGCTGGGGCAGCGGCTGCCGGTCGCGGTGGCGATCGGCTGCGACCCCGTCGTCTCGTACGCGGCCAGCGCGCCGCTGCCCAGCGACATCGACGAGTACCTGTTCGCCGGGTTCCTGCGCGGCGAGCGGGTGGAGATGGTCGACTGCCTGACCGTCCCGCTCCAGGTGCCGGCGCACGCCCAGGTGGTGCTGGAGGGCTACCTGGAGCCCGGGGAGCGGCTGCCCGAGGGGCCGTTCGGGGACCACACCGGCTTCTACACGCCCGTCGAGCCGTTCCCCGTGCTGCACGTCGAGGCGATGACCATGCAGCGCGACCCGGTCTACCACTCGATCGTCACCTCGAAGCCGCCGCAGGAGGACCACGGCCTCGGCAAGGCCACCGAACGGATCTTCCAGCCGCTGCTCAAGCTGCTGATCCCGGACATCGTCGACTACGACCTGCCGGCCGCCGGGGTGTTCCACAACTGCGCGATCGTCTCGATCCGCAAGCGCTACCCGAAGCACGCCCAGAAGGTGATGAACGCGATCTGGGGCGCCCACCTCATGTCGCTGACCAAGCTGATCGTGATCGTCGACTCCGACTGCGACGTGCACGACTACCACGAGGTGGCCTTCCGCGCGTTCGGCAACGTCGACTACGCCCGGGACCTGCTGCTCACCGAGGGGCCCGTCGACCACCTCGACCACTCGTCGTACCAGCAGTTCTGGGGCGGCAAGGCGGGCGTCGACGCCACCCGGAAGCTGCCGGCGGAGGGCTACACCCGGGGCTGGCCGGAGGAGATGACCATGTCGCCGGAGGTCGTCACCCTGGTCGACAAGCGCTGGAAGGAGTACGGGATCCGATGACCGCCGTGCTGGAGCCCGTCGAACGCCCGGGCCGGGTGAAGTCCTTCCTCCGGCTGGTCGCGATCGAGCACTCGGTCTTCGCGCTGCCGTTCGCGTACCTGTCGGCGCTGACCGCGATGCAGGTCCACGGCGGGCGGGTGCGCTGGCTGGACCTGCTGCTGATCACCGTGGCGATGGTCGGGGCGCGGACGTTCGCGATGGCCGCCAACCGGATCCTCGACCGGCGGATCGACGCGCGGAACCCGCGTACCGCCGGACGGGAGCTGGTCACCGGGGCTGTGAGCGTGCGGACGGCCTGGACCGGTGCGGCCGTCGCACTGGTGGTCTTCCTGGCCGCCGCCGCCCTGCTCAACCCGCTCTGCCTGGTGCTCGCGCCGCTGGCGGTGGTGCCGCTGGTCGTCTACCCGTACGGCAAGCGGTTCACCAACTGGCCGCACGCCATCCTGGCGGTCGCCCAGGCGGTCGGCCCGGTCGGCGCCTGGCTCGCGGTCACCGGCACCCTCGACGGCTCGGGGCCGGCCTGGCTGCTCGGCGCGGCCGTCGGCCTGTGGATCGGCGGCTTCGACCTGATCTACGCCTGCCAGGACGCGGACGTCGACCGCAGGATCGGGGTGCACAGCGTCCCGGCCCGGTACGGGCTGCGCTTCGCCCTGCACGCCTCCACCGTGGCGCACGTGGTGACGTTCGCGCTGTTCATCTGGTTCGGGGCGCTGATCGGGTTCGGCTGGCTCTGGTGGATCGGGCTGGCGCTGACGGCCGTCGCGTTCGGCTACCAGCACCTGGTGGTCAGCCCGACCGACCTGAGCCGGGTCAACCGGGCGTTCTTCACCGCGAACGGGTTCGTCGGCATCGCGCTGTTCGTCTTCGCCCTGCTCGACCTGGTCGTCCGCCTCGGCCTGCGCCCCTGAGCCGCGCCCCTCACCGCACCGTGTAGCGGGCGCTCTCCAGGGTCCAGTCGATGGTGCCCCGCACGGCGTCGGCCACCCCGTCGAGGTGGACGGCGACCGCCTCGTCCAGCGCCGGACCGAACGACGGCACCGCCGCGCGCAGCGCCACGAAGCGGCGCATCGTCGCCCGCCAGCGCTCGGCGGCCAGGTCGACCGCCTCGGCCACCGGGACGCGGTGCTCGGCGGCCAGCGCCAGCACCAGGTTGTGCCCGCCCGAGGTGGCCCGGTCCCGCTCCAGCGAGGCGATGTCGTTGTACCAGGAGAGCAGGTCGTTGCCGGCGTCGGCGAGCCGGCGCAGGGCGGGGTGACGGTACACCGCGTCGGGCAGCGGCCGGCCGCCGACGAACTCGATCAGCGGGTACGACACGTACGCGGCCGAGGTGGCGCGGCGCAGCTCGACGTACCCGGCCACGTCCGGCGGCCGGCCCGCGGCCTTGTCCAGCGCCTCCCGCCACGCGCCGTGCAGGTGGTGGCCGACCGCGTCGGCGAACCGCAGCCGCCAGCGGGCGGGCATCCGGCGGCGCGGCTCCCGCCACGCCCGGACCAGCAGCCGGCGCAGCGGGCCGGTGAGCCCCGGATGACGCGCGCGGGGGCCCTCCCGCAGCAGCGCCAGCGCCCCGTCGCGCAGCGCGCGGATCTGCTCCGGCGTGAGCCGGCCCGGCCCGTCGCAGGCGTCGTCGACCAGGAAGAACCAGGTGAACAGGGTGGCCAGCGAGCGCAGGTCGGGCTCGGTCGCCCCCGGATAGACCCGGCCGGCGTACCGGGCGAAGGCGGCCCGGGACAGCCGGTCCAGTGCCGGGCCGTCCAGGGGCAGGCCGAGGCCGGGCAACTGCCCGTCGAGCCACCGCTGCACCCGGTCGGCGTACGGCGACAGCCGGGACGGAATCGGGCAGTCGGAGCGTAGCGACCAGAGCACCCCGTCGGTCATCGAATGTCTTCCGTGGAAACCCCCGGCTTTAGCCGTGGGGAGGAAACGGAACCCCTGCGGAGCAGGTCAGGGATAGCCCATTCGCCGCCA
>NZ_JBICUP010000060.1:0-33400 GCF_043198215.1 Micromonospora sp. NPDC048830 | reverse complement strand
GGAATACCGACTTGATCACGTCACACCGAAGTCATGATCACCTACAACACCGGCGACTCAGGACGGTGCCCACCACCGTTTCTGTGCCAGAGCCGTAACGTGATCCACCTCGACACCCCGCTCATGTCCTGCTCGCCGTCCGGGACCGGACGAGCCAGGCCCTGCCGTGGCGGCGGATGGTCGTCCACGCCAATAATCACGGCCCGCTGAGGCGATGCACGATCGGTGTGGTGGACTCGTACAGCGCGAGGTAGTCGGCGTAGAGCGCCTCGTACCGGTCACGGTGCCGAGGGTTCGGCTCGATCGAACGCACCGGCGGGTTCCAGGCCGCGGTGTTCGCTGCCGCGCCCGTCGCGGCCGCGGCCAGCATCGCGTCGCCGTAGGCGGCCCCGGTCGTCTCTCGAGGCAGGTGCTGCACCAGGCCGGTCACATCGCTGACGATCTGGGTCCAGAGGTCGCCGGTGGTTCCGCCGCCGACGGGCACGACTCGGGCCGGCGCTGCCCCGGCCTCGCGCATGGCCGCGATGTTGTGCCGCACCCCCTGGGCGACCCCTTCCAGTGCCGCTCGGTAGAGGTGGCCACGGCTGTGGCCGAGGGTTAGTCCGGCCACCACGCCCCGCGCCCGAGAGTCGAAGATCGGTGTGCGTTCCCCGGCCAGATACGGCAGCATGAGCAGCCCGTCACTGCCGGCCGGGACCGCGGCCGCTTCCTTCGTCAGCGTGGTGTAGTCAGCGCCGGTCAGGTCGGCCAGCCAACCGGTGACCGATCCGGCGGTGGCCATGCCGGCGGCCAGGCAGTTGACCCCGGGACGTAGGCCGACGGTGGGCCACAGCCGGCTGCTGGCCAGCGGCCGGTCGGTCATCGCAACGAGGAACATGGTGCTGCCGTACATCAGCATCAGGTCGCCGGGCGCCCGAACCGCGACGCTTTCCGCCTCGGCCCAGGCGTCGATCGTGCCGGCGGTCACCGGCAGACCGGCCGGCAGGCCGGTCTGCCGGGCGGCCTGTGCGGTGATGCGGCCGGCTACCTCGTTCCCCCAGCGCAGCGGGGGACGCCATACGTGTGGAGCGATTTCGTCCCACCAAGCGGTGTCCCAGTCGCCGGCCCGCTGGTCGTAGAGCGGGCTCACCTGGCTGGCCGAGTGGTGGTCGAGCACGTACTCGCCGGTGAGCCGGTGCACCAGGAACGAGCTCGCCATGAGCAGCATCCGAGCGCGGGCGAAGACCTCTGGCTCGTGCCGCGCGAGCCAGTACAGCTTGGGTCCGATCGCCTGGGAGGTGAGGATCGATCCGCGGCGGACGATCTCGGCCGCACTCCACCGGGCGGTGAGCAGCCCGATTTCCTCCTCGGCCCGGGTGTCGATCCCGTAGAGGATGGCAGGCCGTAGCGGCCTGCCGGCCCCGTCGGCGGGGAGCAGACATGGTCCGATGCCGCTGACCGCGAGGCCGGCCGGTCGATGACCGGGATCCGCCGTCAGCTGGGCGATCACCCGTCGGAAGTCGTCCCACCAGACCGACTCGGGGTCATGCTCGTACCAGCCGGGCCGCGGGTTGCTCAGGCCGTGAGTGATCTGCGCGCGGGCTACCACCCGGCCGTCGGCGGCGACGGCGACGCCCTTGGTGCTCGCGGTGCCGATGTCGACGCCGAGGTAGACGTCCATCAGAGCAGCGGGCCGTGGTCGGGGTGGCTGCCGCAAAGGCTGACCCGCATGCCCATCTCGTGTGCGGTCAGCGCCTTCGCGGCGAGCAGCTCATCGGCTGCCGCTGCGCTGGTGGCATAGCTGACCTGGATGTGGTTCGACCGGTGCCGGGCCATGAACTGGTCCCGGGTGACCCCGTGCAGCACGGCGTGCATGATCGGCCATTCCCGGGTGGTCGCGGCCCAGCGCCGCTCGGTTTCCTCGCGCGGCAGCGTCACCACGGTGGCCCGGCCGAGGTCCATGTGGAGCTCGCCGCCCTCGACAAAAATCCGCGACCAGACCAGCTCGCCTGGCTTGGCCACCCCCCGTACGGTGCCGCCGCCGAGCCGGAAGTAGAGCGGTGGCTGGCGCATCGAGTCGGTGCCGGCGTACCCGCCGATGTGGTGTTCCGGCGGTACCGCGCCGGAGATTTCGAAGACCCAGACGAAGTCGTCCACTGTGCCGCTGGCGTCGTGGTCGCCCCACCGCACGTCGTGCAGGGTGGTCTCCACGGGCTGCCCGAGCCCGCCGGCCAGCCGGGTGGTGAGCAGGGCGTCGAGGCCGGCGCATTCGTCGACCTCGTTGAAGTGGGTGATCGGGGCGCCGTCGCGGATGATCGCGCCGTTTTCGTCGGTGACCGGCGGGCGGTCGGCGTTGTTCAACAGGCCTTCTGCCAGGTCGGAGGCGGGCAGTACGTCGGCGAGGCCGAGCTGGTACTGGATGCCGATGACGTCGCAGCGGAACCGGTCGGCGATGCGGGCGGCGGCGGCGTACATCCGCAGTTGCAGCAGGACCTGCTCGCGGGTGAGTTCGGTGGCCTCGTCGGTGCCGAAGTGGAAGGTCATGCCGCGGTCGGTCAGCCACCTCAGGGCGGCCACCGCCTCGTCCTCGCTGGCCCGCATGGTTTCGGCGTACAGGGCGGACTGGGACAGCCGCTCCTTGAAGACGTTGAGTGGGAACAGCAGTTCATCCGGGATGATCGCGTTGTACATGCCCATGCAGCCCTCGTCGAAGACGCCGAGGATGGCGCCTTCCCGGCGGAGCCGGGCGAGCACCTCGTCGGCGGCCTGGCGTGCCCGCCCGCCGACGGCGGACGCGTCGAACGGCGTGACGTGGCTGAGGTCGTGCTGGATGCTGCCCTTGGTCAGCCATTCGTCGAGGCGTGCGCCGAACCAGTCGTCGGTGAAGGTGCGGCTCCACAGAGTCTGGAACGGTCGTCCCGCCTTGGCCAGCGAGGCGTTGAGGTTGAGCAAGCCGACCAGACCGGGCCACTCCCCTTCCCAGTTGGCCACGGTGAGGATCGGGCCGCGGTGTCGCAGCAGCCCGCCGAGGACCTGCTGGGAGAACATCCACACACCCTCGGCCATCACCACCGGAGCGTCCGGCGGCAGCGCGCCGAGCACCGCGAGGCCCTGCGCCTGGCTGGCGATGAAGCCGTGCCCTTCCGGCGTGTCCGCCGGGTGCGCCCGTTCCAGGGTGACGCCCCGCTTCCGGAACGCCTCGGTGAGGAGTTCCTCGAACCGCTGTTGGGCGGGCCAGCAGAGCTGGTTGGCCGACAGCCGCTGGTCGCCGTTGGCGACGAGGTACGCGTGTTCGATCATGACGCCTCCACGGGGTAGCGACGGGCCATCTCGGCGAGGGAAGCGGGTTGGTAGTCGTCGGCATGGCCGGCCTGCCCGAAGAGCCGCATGCGTTCGGCGACCATCCGCTGCATCGCCTCGCGCCCTGGGCTCAGGTAGTAGGCCGGGTCGACGTTGAGCCGGTCCGCGCCCAGCGCCTGCCGCACGGCGCCGGTGAAGGCCAGGTGCGAGTCCATGCCCTGATTGATCTTGCGGACGCCCATCGTGATGGACCGGACCTTCTCCGCGTCCGGCACGCCCCATGACTCGGGCAGGCCGGCGCCGTATCGGTTGTTCTGCTCCCGCAGCTGCGGCGGCAGCGATGACGAGCCGTGCATGACCAGGTGGGTCTGCGGCACCAGGTTGCTGATCTTCTCGATCAGCGTCATCTGCAGCACGGATCCATCCGGGGGTGCGTCGAACTTGTAGGCGCCGTGCGAGGTGCCGATCGCCACGGCGAGGGCGTCCACGCCGGTGGCGGCGACGAATTCCCTGGCCTGGTCGGGGTCCGCGAGCACGATCGGCGCGCGGGACCCGTCGGTCTTGGATCCGCCGATGGTGCCCAGCTCGCCCTCGACGGAGATGCCGCGGCGGTGGGCCTCCGCCACCACCTCGGTGGTCACGGCGAGGTTCTCGGCGAAGGAGGATGGTGTGCCGTCGGCGCGGAGACTTCCGTCGATCATGACGCTGGTGAAGCCGTTGTCCATTGCCCGCCGGCAGATGGCGGGGTCAGGGCCGTGGTCCAGGTGCAGCACCACGGGCAGCTGCCGGTAGCCGTCGATCAGGTGGTGCAGCGCGGACCAGAACCGTTCGTCGCTGCGGTGGGCGGTGACGCCGGCCAGCGAGGCGAGGATGACCGGGGACGAGGTCTCGGCGGCGGCGTCGAGGACCGCCTCGGCCTGCAGCACGTCGCTGACGTTGAACGCGCCGACGGCGTACCCACCGCGTCGCGCCTCGTCCAGCGCCTGCCGGAGAGTGGCCAGTGCCATTGAGGGATGTCCTTTCTCAGAGCGACGTGGTGATGCCGAGCGAGTTGTAGTCCAGGACGATCGGCTTGTCGGTCAACGCCCGCGCGTGCACCAGCACCTTGGCGGCGCTCTCCACCGCCACGGTGGTCTTGAACGCGTCGCGCAGGTTCTCGCCGACGGTGAGCAGCCCGTGATTCGCCCAGACCACGGCGTTCAGGTTTCCCATCACGTCGCACATCGCGTCACCGAACTCGGTGCGGTTGCTGAGGGCGAACGGCATGATCGGGACGTCGCCCTTGGTGTAGATGACCATGTTGACCAGGGCACCTGTGATCGGCTGACCGGCCACCCCGAAGACGTTGGCGAAGACGGGCTCGGTGTGCACGATCGCGTTCACGTCCGGCCGCCGGCGGTAGACCGCCAGGTGCACGGTCACCTCCGAGGACGGCTGGTGTCGTCCCTCGATGACGTTGGCGTCGGCGTCCACCACCACCATGTCGTCGGCCGTCATCCGGTCGTATTCCAGGTCGGTGGGGGTAATCAGGAAACGGTCCTCACCGGGCAGCCGGACGCTGATGTTGCCCTGGGTGTTGAAGTTGAGGCCATAGCGCATGGACAGCAGGCAGTAGTCCAGCACGTCCTGCTTGGTCTGCTGCAGGTCGAACTCGGTCACCGGGTCTCCTTTGGATCGGAAAAACTACGGTCGTGCGGCATGAGGGTTGGGTAGAGGTCACGGAACCGGCGCGACTGCGTGGCGTACCACTGGGCCGTGTCGGGGTTGGGGCGGGCGACCGGCAGACAGGCCGGTACGGGCAGGTCAGCGAGCGACGGATAGCGGCCGATGCCGACGCCGGCCTGCAGGGCCGCGCCGCGGGCGGCCGCGTGCCCGGGCACCGGGGTCAGCGGAAGGCCGGCTGCCGAGGCGCGAATGGCCAGTGTCCGTGGGCTGCGGGCGCCGCCGCCGACGGCGTGTACGGCGCCGATGGTTACGCCGCGCCCGGTGAGGGCGTCGGCGATCTTGCGCAGCTCGAAGGCGGACGATTCAAGGAACGCGCGGGCGAGCTGCTCGCGGGTGGTCTCAAGGGTGAGCCCGACGACGGCGCCGCGGGCCCTGGGGTCGTTGTCGAGCGTCCCGGATCCGGCGAAGTACGGCAGCACCAGCACCTGCGGCGGCTCGGGGGACGCCGACTCGAACAGGGCGTCGCATTCTGCCGGCCCGGCGGCGCCGGCCAGCGTGGCGAACCAATCCAGGGCCCAACCGCCGGCGGCGGTGCCGGCCAGGGTGAGCCAGCGGCCCGCGCCCATCGGGTACGAGGCCAGGCCGGTGCCGACGAGTCCGCCGGGGCGTACGGGTGATCCCACGGTTAGGCAGTCGCTGGATCCGAAGGAGAAGACCGCCGTCGCGCCGAACCGACCACCGCCGCCGAGGAACGACGACGCCTGGTCGTGCGAGCCGACCACGAGCGGCAGGCCGGCCGGTAGCCCGGTGGCCGTGGCCGCCTCGGCGCTGAGCTTGCCGATCATGGTGCCCGGCGGGACGACCTCGGGCAGCAGGCCGGCCGGGACCCCGGTGGCGGCGAGCAGGTCGGCCGACCAAACGCCGCGGTCGACGTCGAAGCCTCCGGTGCGGGCCGCCATGCTGCTGTCCAGCGCGGGCCGCGCGCCGAGCCGGGCGGCGACGTAGTCCCCGAGGCAGCGGTAGCCGCGCACGTCGGTGCCGGTCCAGGCGGGAATCTTGTAGATGGAGAACATCGGGTGTGCCGGCTGGCCGGTGATTCGCTGCACCTCGCCGGCGCCCAGCTCCGCGGCGACCCGCTGGGCCAGGTCCGCGCCGCGCCGGTCCATGCTCACCGGGGCCAGCGCGAGCGCGTGGCCCTCGGCGTCGACCGGTAGGACCGCCTCGCCCTGCACGCTGAACGAGATGGCCTCGGGCGGGTCGGCGGTCACCGCGTCCCGGGCGGCCACGTCGGCGAGCAGCGCGGTGGCCGCGGTGAGCACCTCGTCGGGGTCGGTCTCCACGAGGCCGGGCGCCGGCCGGTGCAGTGCGGCCGCGCGGGAGGCGCCGGCGATCTCGGCGCCGTCGGCCGAGACCGCCACCACCCGTACGCCGCTGGTGCCCAGGTCGACGCCGAGTAGGCTCATTTGATCGCTCCGGACAGGCCGTTGACCAGGTGCCGCTGGACCAGCAGGAAGACCACCACGATCGGGATCGAGATGAGCACCAGGATCGCGAACAGTGCGCCCGGCTGGCTGAGGAAGGTGCCGCGGTAGGCCAGCGGGATCAGCGTCAGCGGCTTGAGCTTGTTGTCCTCGAGGGTGACCAGTGGCAGAAGGAAGTCGTTCCAGGACGACATGGACTGCCAGATCGCGACGACGGCGAGGGCAGGCCGGCTCAGCGGCAGGTAGATCTTCCAGTAGACGGAGAACTTGGTGGCGCCGTCCAGCAAGGCGGCCTCGTACAGCTCGTTCGGCACGGCGAGGAACGATGTGCGGATGATGATGACCGCGAACGGCAGGCCCAGTGCGGTGTAGACGAGCACGAGGCCGGCGAGATCGTTGTACAGGCCCATGGCTTGCAGGATTTTGAAGGTGGCCACCACGATGCTGGACATCGGCAGGATCAGCGCCAGGGTGAGGGCCCCGAAGATCACCGCCTTGAGCGGTACGCGGAGCCGGGCCAGCGCGAAGGCGGTCATGGAGCCGAACAGGATGACCAGCAGCACTGACGGGACGGTGATCAGCAGGCTGTTCACCAGGTTTCGCAGGATTGGGTTGTTAGTCCAGATCTGCACGTAGTTGCCGAGCGACGGTTCCTGTGGGATCAGCCCGAGGGCGGTGGTGCCGGGGTTCGAGGTGGGCAGCAGCGACAAACCGACGACCATGACGAGCGGGATCAGCCAGAGCACGGCCAGCGGGGCGAGGACCGCGTGGGCCCAGTGTGGGCGGCGGCGGTGCGCTCGGACCGGTGCGTAGCGGCCGGGTGCCGCTGCGGTCGCCGGGGTCGCCTTGATGTCAGCGGTCATTTCTCGTCTCCGGTGAGGAAGCCCGACCCGAACGCCCGCACCAGCGACAGCGAGCTGATCACCGCGATCAGCAGCAGTACCACGCTGATGGTCGAGGCGAACCCGACGCTCTGCAGTTGGAAGGCCTGCTTGAAGGTGTAGGTGGGGAGCATCTCGGAAGCGTGGTTGGGTCCGCCCTCGGTGAGGACGTAGACGAGTTCGAAGGTCTTCAGCGAGCCGATGATGCCGAGCAGCAGCAGGGACAGGTGGGTCTGTCGGAGCAGGGGCCAGATGATGCTGCGGATGGTGCGCCAGGTACCGGCACCGTCGATCTTGGCGGCTGCCAGCACGCTGTTGTCGATGAGCTGCAGACCGGCCAGGTAGAACAGCATCGAGAAGCCGGTCCACATCCACACGTTGACGACGATCGCCGCGAAGATGGCGGTCTTCGGGTCGGCCAGGTAGCCGTGCACCAGGAAGTCGAGTCCGGTGGCCCGGCCCAGCTTGGCGACCACACCGTTGAACGGGTCGAAGATGCGCTGCCAGACGATGCCCACGACGACCGGGGAGAGCACGGCGGGGATGAAGAAGATGGCCCGGTAGATCGCCCGGCCGCGCAGCTTCTCGTTGAGCAGCATGGCCAGGAGGAATCCGATGAGGGCCTGCGGGATGATGGTGAGCAGGATCCACCAGCCGGAGTTCTTCAGGGTGGTCAGGAAGATGGGGTCCTGGAACAGCCGGGTGTAGTTGTCGAGACCGACGAACCTGCCCGGGTTCACCCCGTCCCAGTCCAGTGTGCTGGCCTGGAAGTTGTAGATGATCGGGTAGACGACGAAGATGCCGAACAGAACGATGGCCGGCAGCAGGAAGAGGATTCCGGTACGCCACTCCCGGGGCGCGGTGCGGTGGTGATGGGTGTGGTCACTCATTGGTCAGCTCCGTGGCCGGATGAGGGTGTGGGTCACACCCTCATCCGCCTTGTTCGGGCGGCGTGGGCCGCTCAGCCGTTGACCTTCTGCTGTTCCGCCTGCACCTTCTCGGCGGCCGCCTGGGGCGTCAGTTCGCCGGTGGCGATGCCGGAAAGCGCGTCCCCGAGCGCGGTGTCCATCTGCGGGGTCTTCAGGTAGCGCGAGTACTTCACCTGCGGCATCCAGTCGGAGGTCAGGGTCGTCCAGATCTGCTGCTGCTTGTCGCTGGTGAACTTCTCCGGGTTCAGGCCGGTCACCGCGGGCAGGTCGTTGAACGTGTTGACCAGCTTCTGGGCGCCCGCGCCGGCGATCCAGTCGGTGAGCACCTTGCACGCCAGGTCGGGGTCCTTGGTGTTCTTCGAGATCCCCAGCGAGACGTCGATGCCGCCGACGAGCTGCGGCTGGGCGGCGCCCCCCGGGATGGTCGGGAACAGGAACGGCTGGTAGCCGGACATGCCCTCGGACAGCGGCGGCAGCCCGGTCTTGGTCGGGTCGGACTGCTGGATCCACCAGGCGCCGAGCGGGATCATCGCCGCATTGCCCGCCTCGAACTGGTTCGCGCCGGTCGGGTACGCGTCCAGGCCGATCGCGCCCTTCTGGGCGATGCCCTCGGTGAAGAGCTTGCCCCAGTAGTCGAACGCCTCGACGATCTTCGGGTTGGTCCACGTGTCAGAGCCGTCCTCGGCTTTGTAGACCAGGCCCGGCTCGATGTTGTTGGCGATCTGCAGGAAGACGACGTTGCGCAGCCAGCTGTCCTTGGCGGGCAGCATGAACGGCGCGTATTCCCCGCCCTTGAGCTGGTTGACCGTCGACTTGAGCTGGTCCCAGGTCTGCGGGATCTGGGCGTGCTTCTCCTCGAAGATCTTGGTGTTGGCCCAGAGGTTCACGGTCTGCACGAGCAGCGGGAGGGCGTAGAAGTTCTCGTCGCCCGCCGGGTTGCCCATTCGGGCCTGCTCAAGGCCGATCGGATAGAACTTCTGCTGCCAGTCGGCGCCCCACGTCTTCTCGGCGCAGTCCTGCAACGGCATGAGGTTGGTCCGGTACTGCTGGGTGAGGGCGCCGGGTTGGAGCCCGACCATGTCGGGCATCGTGTTGGACGCGACCCGGGTTTGCAGGTCGACCAGGTACTCGGGGTAGTTGAAGATGGTTGCGTCGATCTTCGCGTCCGGGTTCGCCTGCTTGAACGCCGCGATCATCTGCTGGGTGGTCTGTTCGATCGGACTCCACGACCGGAAGGTCAGGGATCCCGACCCGCCGCTGGTGGACTGGTTGTCACTCGCACCGCCGGCGCATGCGGCGAGCCCGAGGGTGAGCGCTGTCGCCGCAGCAACGGCGCCAAGTCTTCTTTGCCGCTTCACTGTCAGGTCCTTCCCACGGACGGGGCCATAGGCGGCCCGTGGATGTAGACGATTACATGACCTGGACCACAGACACAACCCCCTCCCATGCTGGACTTTCACCCGTAGCCGCAACAGTAGGTTCACAGGTCGGCAATCTTCCACGCCTGACCATGGAGCCTCTTGCTGGCTTTGGTTGCAATCGATTACATTCCCGCTCGTGGCTCATCGACCGCCGCCCGCCCTACGGGTAACCTGTGTTCACCCCATCCCCGGAACGCCGCCGCGAAGGGCCTGCCTTGACCACCATTCGTGACGTGGCCCGGCTCGCCGAGGTGTCCACCGCAACGGTGTCGCGCGTCTTCGCCTCCGACACCGCTGTGCGACCGGACACCGCCGACCGCGTGCGTCGCGCCGCGCGAGAGCTCGGCTACGTGCCGAACTCGCTGGCCCGATCGCTGCGCCAGCAGACCTCGGCCACCTGGGCGCTGATCATCGCGGACATCGAGAACCCGTTCCTCACCCAGGTCACCCGGGGCGTGGAGGACGTGGCCCAGTCGGCCGGGTACTCGTTGCTGCTGTGCAACACGGACGAGAACCCGGAGAAGGAGGACGGCTACCTCGGCATCGCCGCGCAGTACCGCGTGTCCGGGGTGCTCATCACGCCGACCTCGGCGACCAGCCGGGTCGACCGACTGCTGTCCCGCGGCCTGCCGGTCATCACCATGGACCGGCCGTTGCGGCAGGACCTGCCAGTGGACACGGTCCTGATCGATTCGCGTCGCGCGGCCCGAGCGGCGGTCGACCGCATGATCGCGCACGGCCACCGCCGGATCGCCTGCATCACCGGACCGCAGCGCGTCTTCACCGCCAGCGAGCGGGTGCTCGGCTACCGGGAAGCGCTCCAGGACGCCGGCCTGCCCATCGACGAGGACCTAATCCGCTACGCCGACTTCAACGAACAGGGCGGCCAGCAGGCCGCCGGCGGCCTGCTGGACAAGACGGCGATCCAGGCCATCCTGGTGGCCAACAGCATGATGGCGGTCGGCGTCCTGCGCGTGCTGCGCGACCGGCATCTGACCCCCGGCGTGGACGTCGAGGTGGTGGTCTTCGACGACGCGCCGTGGACCGGGCTACTCACTCCGGCGATCTCGGTCATCCACCAGCCCGCCTACGAGCTGGGCCAGGCGGCCGGCAGGTTGCTGCTCGAACGGCTACGCTCCCCTGACCAGCCGGCCCGGACGGTGATGCTGAACGCCACCCTGCCACCGGACGGTGAGGCGCCGCTGCCCCGCGTGCGGCGGCCCGACCTGGCCGCCGCCGATCCGGTCACCTCGGCAATCCTGACCCGTCCGGCCCACCTCAACCCGTGAGCCCGAGCCGAAATCCGAGACGCTGGTCGCCGCAGTCGGGGTGACCTGGTACGCGCCGGCCCGTCCCGCTCCGGCCGCGGTGACGGGCACCGGCCGGTAGCGAAGCGCCCCACCTCAGGGGCCGAGGTGCGCGTACGCGGCCCACAGGTCGGCGCGGCTCGATCACCGCGGGCAGGTAGCGGTCGCCGTCCAGCGCCTCGGTGATGGCTCGGTCGTGCCAGCCGGGGCGCTCAGCGTGCGGGACGAACGTCATCAGGTGGTCGTAGGAGTACCGGTCGGGGTGCTTGCGGTAGTCGGCCCAGGCCGTCTCCAGCGCCTGATCGCCGTGACCCACGGTCGCCATGTGTGCGAAGGCTGCAATTCGCAGTCACACCGCTGCGGCCGCCCCCATCCGACGCGGATCGGCGCAGGATCGGATAAGTCCGGATTCGGGATCGATCGTGATGCCGTCGAAGTTGCCGGTCATCGAGTTCCACGGTCCGATCTCGCGCATCCACAGTCGATTGCGGCTCGCCCATCCTCGAATCTCATGCCGCACGTTTTCGGCGAAGCCCGATTCGATTGTCGTCCCCGGCACCCAGCCTCGCGACGGATCGTGCGGACGGGCACCGAACCGCGGCTCGGCGACACTCTGCTCGATCGTCATCCCGAAGTCCATAAGGTTCACGAGATTCTGCAGCACGCACGCGACGAGCGAGACCGAAGGGGAACCGGACGCGATCACGGGCTTGCCGTTCCGCAGCACCATACTCGGCGCGAGATAGATCGTCGCTCGCTCCCCCGGCTGGGGCATCACCCGCTGGAAGAACGAACCACCTCCCGCGAGCTGGAACCCCTCGGCGTACAGTCCGTTCACCCACGGCGAGGCCATATGCGAGTGAGTCAGGGTCGCCACGTTGTGATCGGCGTCCACCACCGAGAGATGGATCGTCCCCGGGGTCGGTGGTGCCGCAGTCACCGGATTCGCGAGCGTGTCGAGCAGTTCGAAGCGCTGACGCCCATACTCCTTCGACAGCAGCACGTCCATCACGCGCCCGCTGTCACGGAAACGCTTCTCTCGAGGAGCGGCGTAGTACACCGCGTTGTGGGCCGCGATGAGCGCGGACAACGTCTTCGGAGACTGGCTCGCCGGGCCCAGGGCCGGGAGATCCAGGTTCTCCAGGATGTTGAACGCCTCCACAACCTGCAGTCCGCCGTCGTCCGGCGGCGCCGACCCGATGATCTCGAATCCGCGGTAGCTGCCGCGCACGGGCGCGGCCCATTCGGCGCGATACGCCTCGAAGTCGTCCAGTGTGATGACCCCGCCGTCGGAGTCACTGGCGGCGCAGAACGCCCGGGCGAAGTCTCCGAGGTAGTAGCTCATCCCCTCATCGCGCAGTCGTTCCAGTGTGCGTGCCACGCGCTCCTGCACCAACGGCTGGCCGGGACCAATGATCGAACCGTCACGGAAGAACATCTCCCGGGACTGCGGATTGCGACCCAGGTTCTCCCGCGCATGATACATCTCGCCGAACAGGTAGGATGAGACCGCGAACCCTTCTCGCGCCACGTCGATCGCGGGCTCCAGGAGCCGACCGATCGACAGGGAGCCGAAACGCTCATGAGCGGCCAGGAAAGCCGGCCACCAACCCGGGACAGGAACGCCGCGACCACGATGGAGATCGGCGCCGACGAAGTCGGCCAGCTCCGCCAACGGCGCGTTGATGTTCCCCGACAGATAAGCTGCCTCCCCCGTGGCGGCTTCGCGATACACCAGCGAGATGCCGCCGGTGATGGACGTCATGTGGGGTTCGGTGACCAGCTGTGTGGCCGCGACGGCGAGCGCAGCATCCAACGCGTTTCCGCCATCGCGCAGCACCGCCGCCCCCGCCTCGACCGCGATCGGCTCGGAGCTGACGACCATTCCGCGGGTTCCGGTTGCGACCTGCTTGACCCCGTAGCGCCCGGGTGTCGCGTATTCGCTCTTCACGGTTGAGACTCCTATTCCTTCCCTGTGCACGCTCACTGCGCTCCAGCGAGTTCGCGACGCGCGCGCTGCGCGACCGGGTCCGGAACCGGAATGGCGCCTAGCAGCGTCTTGGTGTACTCGTTCTCGGGGTTGTGGATCACCTCGGCTGTGGGTCCGGTCTCGACCACCCGCCCGTCCTTCATCACGAGAACGCGGTCCGAGATGGTCGAGACCACGTAGAGGTCGTGGCTGATGAAAATACAGGCGAAGCCATGCTCCCGCTGGAGGCGTGCGAGCAGATCCAGAACCTTGACCTGGACGGTGACATCGAGCGCCGACGTCGGCTCATCCGCAATAAGGACATCGGGCCGGTGCGAGATCGCCCGCGCGATCGCCACTCGCTGCCGTTGCCCGCCCGACAGTTCGTGCCTTCGCCGAACAACCCACGCCGGATCCAGATCCACGTCTGCGAGGAGCCCTTCCGCCCGCCGGCGGAGCTCGCGCGCATCGCGTACCTTCCCGCTGCGCCAGAGCGGTTCGGTGACCACCCGCCACAGCGGAAGGCTCGGATCGAGGGACGACGTCGGGTCCTGGAAGACCACGCCGAGCCGGGAGAGCGCACGTCGACGGTCACGTCCGCGCAACCCGACCATGTTGACTCCGGTGAGGGAGACCGACCCCGATGTCGCCGGGGTGAGCCCGAGAATTGAACGAGCGATTGTGGACTTGCCAGAACCTGACTCCCCCACGATCCCCAGCGTCTCGCCGCGGGCCACGGTCAGGTTCGCGTCGCGAACAGCGGCTCTGCGACTCTCATCCGTCCGCCGACGACGAAGACCCGTCCGTCGGTACTCCACGACGAGATCGCGGACCTCCAGCACAGGCGAATCTGCGGAGCCGACGCCCGCCGCTGTGGCAGGCTTCTCGAGGGCCCCCGCAGCAGCCGGAGAAGCGGCATTCGCCTCCGAGCTGTGCAGCGCCCGGGCAGCCGAGAGCAGAGACCTCGTGTAGTCGTGCGCGGGCTGAGCGAAGATCGAGTACACGTCCCCGGTTTCCACGACCTTGCCATTGCGCATCACGACCACAGAATCGGCGACGTCCGCCACCACGCCCATGTCGTGGGTGACGAAGATCATCGACATGCTCTCTCGCTCGACGAGTTCCCGGAACATCGCGAGCAGGTTGCGCTGCGTGGTCACATCCAGCGCCGTCGTTGGCTCGTCGGCGATCAGGAGCTTGGGCTCCCACGCGACCGCTCCTGCCGCCATGATCCGCTGCCGCTGCCCGCCCGAGAGCTGGTGCGGATAGCGCCGCAGCAGGTCGTCATAGCCGCCGAGGCCGACCAGCTCGAGAAGCTCCTGCGGATGGCGCCGCCCCCCGCGCCCACCGGTCGCATGCGATCGGATCGCCTCCGTCAGGAAGTCGCCGACGGTGTGCAGGGGGTTCAGCGCCGTCATCGGCTCCTGATAGACGCACGCGATCTCCGCGCCGCGGTAGCGCTGCATCCCGGCATCCGACACCTCGAGAAGCTCGTCGCCGTCGAAGCGGATGGATCCCCGGCGGGTCGCGCCAGGCGGCAACAGGTGTGGGATCGCCATCGCTGTCATCGACTTACCGGCACCGGACTCACCGACGATCGCCACCACTTCGCCCTTGGCCACCGAGAACGATGCGCCTTCGACGATCGACTTCCCCGACACCTCGATGTCGAGGTCTTCGACGGTCAGGAGAGCCTCATCACGTGCCTTCATGCGCCGACCCCCTGTCCGAACGGCATACCGTTGCGGCGTTGCGCGAAGCCCATGCGAGCCCCGCGCCGAACGCGGGTGACGCCGCGCGGATCGAGGAGGTCCCGCACCCAGTCGGCCACGTATCCGAGCGCGACCAGCAGCACCACGAGCACGATGCTGGGGATGAGCAGCTGCCACGGGCTCTGCATGAAGTACTGCTGCCCGGTGGCGATCATCAGTCCGAGCGAGGGCGCTGGCGGGGTGATGCCGAGGCCGAGGAAGCTCAGTCCGGATTCGAGTCCGACCGCGAATGCGAGCGTCAGGAACGCCTGCGCCAGCACCAGCGGTCCGACGCCCCGCAGGAGGGGGCCGCGGATGACCTGCAAGCGCGTTCCGCCGAACAGCTCCGCCGACTCCACGTACAGTGCCTGCCGGAGCGAGAGCACCTCGCCGTAGGTCAACCGGGCGAAGTTCGGGAAAAAGGCCACCGCGCAGACGGCGACGACGGTCAGATCACCGGCACCGTACAGCGAGACGATGAGCATGGCGAAGACGAGGTTCGGGAAGGCCAGGACGATGTCGACCACGCGCATCAGCAGGAGGTCGGCGAGGCCCCGGAAATAGGCGGCGAGAATGCCCACAAGGGCGCCGATGATCGCCGCCAGCAAGGTTCCGGCCGCGCAGACGAGGATCTCGGTGCGCAGACCGAGGACCAGCCGGGCGAACGTGTCCCGGCCCAGGTTGTCGGTGCCGAGCACGTGCCCGGGCGTTCCGATCGGCGCGAACGCGTTCTCGATGTCCTGGGCGAGCGGGTTGACGCTCGTGACCAGCGGGTAGCTGAAGATGAAGCAGAGCACCAGGAACATCGCGCAGGTGGTGACGGCGAGTCCTGGACTCGATCTGCTCCACAACGAACGGAACGTGCTTTTCACCGCGATCAACCCTCCACCCGGGGGTCCAGGAATCGGTACATGAGGTCGACGAGCAGATTCGTCAGGATGAACACGACGGCGAAGACGATGACGATTCCCTGCACCAGCGGATAGTCACGGCCGTTGATCGCGTTCAGCAGGGTGCTGCCCACACCCGGCCAGTTGAACACCTGCTCCACGAGGACGGTCGCGCCGAGAAGGCCGCCCAGCTGTAGTCCTGAGACGGTGACCACCGGGTTGATCGCATTGCGGAACACGTGGCGGCGGAACACCCTGCCTCGCGAGAGCCCCATGCCCCGTGCCGTGCGCACCCAGTCCTCGCGCCGCACCGACAGAATCGATGTCCGTGCCACTCGGCCGACGAGGGCGAGGAACCCGAAGGACAGCGCCAGGCTGGGAAGGAACGCGTGGTAGAGGAAGGGCCCGAACCCCTCCTCGGGCGGTCGGTACCCCAGCGATGGGAACCACCCGAGCCTCAATCCGATGAACAGCGAGAGGAAGATGGCGATCACGAACCCGGGCGTCGAGACGGCCACGGAGAGCAGCCCGGACAGCACCCGGTCCAGCACGCTCCCCGGCCAGTTCCCGGAGAGGACGCCGAAGGAGATGCCGACCAGGCATCCGATGATGATCGCGATGACGACCAGGATGGCCGTGTTGCCGAACGGCGCCGCGATGATCTCGGACACCGGTGCGGAGTACTTGATCGAGTCGCCCAGGTCACCCCCGAGCAGGTCGCCGAGATACGTCACGTACTGCACCATCAGCGGCCGATCGAGCCCGAGCTCCTGCTCTAGGGCGGCGACGGCGGCGGGGTTGACATCCCCGCCACCGGCACCGCCCTGGAGGATGATCGACGCCGGCCCGCCCGGGACCGCATGCAGGGCCAGGAAGACGGCCGTCACCGCACCCCAGACGGTGACCACACCCATTCCGAGACGAACAAGGATGTATCGAATCATTGTGAACCCATTCGACTAGTCAGGGTGCGCCGCAGTGGAGGTCAGTCCGTCAGCTGTGCCGTCGCCAGGCTGTACAGCGACGAGTAGACGGTCGGACCGCTGAGCATCTCGAATCCCTTCAGCGCATCCGTGTAGGCATACGCTGCGGTTCCCATTCCGAAGGTGACGAACGGGACGTCCTCGAGATAGATGTCACCGATCTTCTGGTAGATCGCCTTGCGCTCCGGCCCGTCCGGGGTCTGCGCACCCTTGTCGAGGAGCTCAGCGTACAGGCCCTGGTTGATTCCGACGGACCTCACGAACGTGGGTCCTCCGATGAACGCCCCAGTCAGGGCAGACGGGTCGCTGATCGCTGCCGGCGGGCCGCCGATCATCAGGTCATAGGACCCGCTGTTGCCCTTGGCGATCTGGTTCGCGTAGTCGCCGGTCTCGAGTTCGACGGTGATACCGATCTTCTCGAGGTCGCTCTTGACGACCTGGGCGCGCTCCGTGAAACCGAAGTACTGCGAGTTGGTCAGCAGCCTGAGGCTGAACCCGCCGTTCGGATATCCGGCCTCGGCGAGGAGGCTCTTGGCCTTGTCGACATCCTGCGCGAAGTGATTCGCCTGCTTCTCGTCGTAGTACTCGCTGTCCACGGGGATCGGCAGTCCGCCGTTCGCCGTCCCGTAGCCCAGCGTTCCGGCCTGGTTCTGGGCCTTCAGGTCGAGGGCGTAGGCAATGGCCTGCCGCACCTTGGGCACGGCCAGCGGCCCCTTGGTCAGGTTGAACTGAAGTGCGCCGTAGAGCCCGTGGGAGGTGTCGAGCTTGACGCCCTTGGCGTTCTCGAGAGTCTTGTAGTCCGCCGCCGGGACGTAGTCGATGAACTGAACCTGGCCGCTCACGAGAGCCTTTACTCGCGTCTGTGCGTCCGGCATGAAGGTCATCTCGATCTCTTCGAGCTTGACCGAATCGGCGTCGTAGTAATTCGGGTCGGCCTTGAGCGTGTATGAGACGCCCTTGCGGTACTCCGAGACCATGAACGGCCCCGCACCGATCGGGGCCCCGTTTGCATCGACGGCATTTTCCGGCACGATCGCCGACAGCGGGCTGGCGATCACCTTAGGCAGGGCGGTCTGCGGTTTCTTCAGCGTCAGCACCACGGTCGTCTCGTCCGGAGTGCCGATACTCGCGATGTTCGCGAACGAGGTCTGGTCGGCGGCACCGTTACCGGGAACCGCGAGGTACTCGAAGGTCCTCTTCACATCTTCCGCGGTGAGCGGATCGCCGTTGGAGAACTTCAGATTGGGGCGAAGAGTGAAAGTGTAGGTGAGGTTGTTCTCGGACACCTCATATTTTGACGCCAATGCTGGCACCGCTTTGCCGTCGGGACCGTACGAGAGCAGTCCGCGGCGAACGAGTGTGATCAGCTGCTTGTTCGCGGACCCCTGGTCGACACCGGTCTTGAACCCAGGCGGTTCTGCGGAGAAGCCGATCTTCAGCGTCTGGCTGGCCTCGGTCCCTCTGCCGTCCGTCGACCCGCCTTCCGCGGAGCAGCCGGCGAGGCCGATCGTCAGCGCCAGGGTGGCCGCTCCCGCGAGTGCGATGAGCCTCGGGCCACGTCGGAGTGGGGCACCGCTCGCACGCGAGCTTTGAGCCTTGAGATTGATCATACTGAGAGTCCGTCTCTTTAGGGCCCGAGGGGCGCGGAGAAGAGAAAGTGACAATGCTGCAAAGCAGGACGGTGAGGGACACAGCGCGTCGGGTGGCGTCGTCGTCATGTCGCCCCACGTTCTGCCTTGGACCTCCTGCTGACGTATTCGTCGGATTGGAAGAATCTGTATGTCCAGAGCCGGGTTGGGAACGTTCCCCCTCGGCGTCGCCAACACTCTCGCGCATGTTGGGAACGATGTCAAGATTGCCGAGGAAGATTTACCGCACGGTGATATGGCGCGAAGCCGCAGGCAGCGCGTCCGCTACGATGCCGTCGATGGAGAGGGGCGGCACATGGCGCGCGAGGCAGTGACGATCATCGACGTTGCGCAGGCAGCGGGGGTGTCCAAATCGGCGGCCGCCCGCGTGCTGGCGCGGAATGGTTCGGCCAGCGACAAGACCCGCAAGAAGGTCCTCGAGGCCGCGGCTCGACTGGGCTACCGGCCGAATCACGTCGCTCGGGCGATGAAGTCGGGCACGACCAACACCATCGGCATCGTCGTTCCCGACGTCGCCCTCCCCTTCTTCTCGGCGGTGCTGCGCGGCATGGCGGACACCGCGCGCGCGGCCGGCTTCGAAGTGCTGGTGAGCAACACCGACAACGACGCCGACATCGAGGCGCGTTCGCTGGAGCTGTTGGCCGAGCAGCGCGTCGACGGCGTCGTGATCGCCCCGGTGTTCCAGGAGAACCCGGCGGCGATAGTCCGCCTCGATCGCGAAGGCATGCCGATCGTGCTTCTCGACAGGCGGATGCCGGGACTCGAGCATCTGCCACTGGTGTCGGTCGATCACGTCGACGCCACCGAGCGGGCCATCCGCTCGCTCATCGAGAGCGGCCACCGTCGCATCGCCCTGGTTACCGAGGCGGCTCAGGTGCGCTCGACGCTGGAGAGGCTGACCAATCAAACCTCGGAGAGTTCCGACCTCTCTCTACTGCGCCCCTCCGCGCAACGCTTTGTCGGCTATCTGCGTGCACTCCACCGCGCCGGCTTGGAGATCGACGACGAGCTCATCATCCGCTCCGGGTACGCGACCGGCGATGCTCAGCGGGCCGTGGAGGCCTTCCTCGACCGCGACACCGGCGCCACCGCCCTGCATGCCACCGATGCCGTTCTCAGCTCCGGCGCGTACCGCGGCATCCGCGCCCGCGGCTTCTCGATCCCGGACGACCTGTCGTTCATCGGCTTCGATGATCAGGACTGGACGACGATGGTTCAGCCTGCCGTCACGGTCGTCGAACAGCCTCGTCAGCGCCTGGGAGCCACGGCGACCACAGCGCTCGTCGGCATCATCCGCGGCGGGGCGGCGGAACCGCGCGAGCAGATGCTCGAGGCCGAGCTGGTCGTGCGGGCCTCCGTCGCCGCCGCCTCTCTCCCGTCCCGCACCTTGAGGTGCGGGACGATCAGGAACGGTGCTTCCGCGCCGTCTCCTCCGACATCCGGCCGTCTCTGACGTCGGCCTCGATCGCAGCATCCGGCCGTGAAGCCGGGTCGCCGTATCCGCCAGCGCCCGCGGTCTCGATCGAGGCCCACTGCCCCGGTTGCAGGACGGTGTAGCCATGATCGATCGGCGTCGCGTCATCGCTCAGCACGCACCGGGCTGACGCACCGGGGCCACCGCCGAACACTCCCCACGGCTGCGACTTCTGCCTGCTGGTGTCGAGCCAGAAGTGCACGTCCTCGGCTTCGACGCGGATGCGGCGACGGATCCCCATGCCGCCGCGATACTCGCCCGTACCACCCGAGTCCTCAATGAACTCGTAGGCCTCGACCATGAGTGGATACTCGGTTTCCAGGCTCTCCACGGGCAGATTGGAGGTGTTCGTCATGTGCACCTGCACACCGTCCAGGCCATCTTTGTTGTAGCGCGCACCGCTGCCACCGCCGATCGTCTCGAGGTACACGAAGTCGCGGCCGCGGGCCCGGTCGTGACCGGAGAAGTGCACGCCGGTGTTCGCGCCGTTCGATGCACCGGTGATGCGCTCGGGAACGGCGGGCGCGAGCGCCCCCTGGATCAGATCGACGATGCGCTGGCAGGTCTCGCTGCGTCCGTTGACCGCTGCGGGCGCCGAACAGTTGATGATCGAGCCTTCCGGCGCTTCGATCGTCACTGGCCGGTACAGTCCCGCGTTCGGGGCGATGTCCGGGTCGATGAGGGTCTTGATCGTGTAGTACACCGCCGCATACAGACCGGTCCACACGACGTTCACGCTGGCGCGTACCTGCGGCGGATTGCCGGCGAAGTCGAAGAGCATCTCGTCGCCGCGGACGACGATGCGCACCCGGAGGGTCAGCTCGTCGTCCAGCTCCGGGCAGTCGAAGCGGTCCTCGAAGACGTACTCCCCGTCGGGGAACTCGGCGATCGCCGCCCGCGTGCGCCGCTCGGTGTAGTCCAGCAGCTCCGCGCCGATCGCGCGTACGACGTCGGCGCCGTGGCGTTCGCACAGCTCGCCGTATCGTGCCACCGCCACCCGCAGCGCCGCCTCCTGCGCGCGCAGGTCTGCGATGCGCTCGTCCGGGACCTGGCAGTTCAACAGGATCAGCTGCAGCAGCTCCTCCTGGCGCACACCCTCGCGCACGAGGTGAACGGGCGGGATGCGGATGGCCTCCTGGAAGATGTGGGCATGTCCGCGATCGCCGAAGTCGGCATGGTGGGCCAGCGTGGCCGCCCAGGCTGTCAGCTCACCCTCGATGAAAATGGGCGTGGCCAACACGATGTCTGGCAGGTGGGATCCGCCGCCGGTGTAGGGGTCGTTGCCGATGAACACGTCGCCGGGCCGGATCTGCTCCAAGGCGTACCGCTCGCGCAGCGCAGCTACGATGCCCATCAGCGAGCCCAGGTGGAGGGGCGACCCGCCCTCATCCTGAGCGATCGCCTGACCCTCGGCATCGAACAGGCTCGCCGTGCAGTCGCGGCGCTCCTTGATGTTCGGCGAGTACGCGGCCTTCACCAGCGTCTCGCTCATCTCCTCGACGATGGTCGACAGGGCCGAGCCCACGACCTCCACCAGCACGGGGTCCAGCTCTACAGCCGTCATGCCTGGTCTCCGATCTCGACAATCAGATTGCGGTAGGCGTCCACCCGACAGATGTCGGACGGAAGCAGCACGGTCGTGGTGTCCATCTGCTCCACGATCGCGGGGCCGGAGATCACGTCACCCGGGGTGAGGCGTGCGCGGTCGTAGACGGGGATGTCGACATAGCCCTCGGCGGGATCGAAACAGGTGCTCCGCGTTCCGATCACCGCCTTCGCCGGATCGGATGCCGTGACGTCGTCGCGGCGCACGTCGACGTGGGCCGTAGACCCCGATGCCTCCAGGCGGAAGGTGACGACCTCGACCGGGGCATCCTCGGAGCGGTACCCGTAGACACGCTCGTGAGCCTCGTGGAAGAGCTCGATGACCGCTTCGGTGCCGTCGGCGGCGAAGCGGTGCCCCGCGGGCAGGTCGACGGCGAGTTCGAAGTTCTGCCCGCGATAGCGCAGATCCATACTCCTGCGCAGCGCGCGTCCCGCCTCGTCGACCTCCTCCGCGACGAACCACTCTGCCGCCCGCGCGGTGAGCTCGTCGAACACCTCGTCGAGCGCCGCCTGCGTCGTCGCGTCGACGGACGTGATCTGGGTTCGCATGAAGTCGGTCTTGACATCCGTCATCAGCAGACCCAGCGCCGACTGCGCCCCGGGGATCTCGGGCACGACGATCGTGCGCATCCCGAGTTCACGCGCCAGCCGCGACGCATGCAGGGGCCCCGCGCCGCCGAAGGGGACCAGTGCGTATTCCCGCGGGTCGTATCCGCGCTGCACGCTGACGACGCGGATCGCCCGGGCCATGTTCGCCGTCACGACGCGGAGGATGCCGAGTGCCGTCTCCTCGACGCTGAGCCCCAGCGGGGTCGCCAGTCGCTTCACGGCGGCAATCGACGCCTCGCGGTCGATCTTCATCTGGCCGTTGAGCAGATACTCGGGATTGAGCATCCGCAGCACGACGTTCGCGTCGGTCACCGCGGCTTCGTCGCCGTTGCCGTAGCAGGCGGGCCCGGGGAAGGCTCCGGCGCTCTGTGGGCCGACCCGCAGGTGGTCGCCGCTGTCGATCCAGGCCAGGGATCCGCCTCCGGCACCCACGGTGTGGATGTCGAGCATCGGCGACCGCACCGGCCGACCGTCGAGTTCCATCCCGGCGGTGACCTTGGGCCTGCCCCCCTGGACGAGGGAGATGTCCGATGACGTTCCGCCCATGTCGAACGTGATGATGTCGTCGAACCCGGCTGCCGAGCAGATCTGCGCGGCTCCCACCACACCGGTGCTGGGACCGGAGAGCACGAGCCGAACCGGAAGCAACTCGGCGGTGGAGAACGGAATCACTCCGCCGTTGCTCTGCGTCACGTGCGGCACGGCGGTGAGCCCCCGGTCGGCGAGCACCCCTCGCAGCCGCGCGAGATAGTTCGCCACCACCGGACCGACGTACGAGTTCGCCACGACCGTCGACAGTCGCTCGTATTCACGGAACTCCGGGAGGACGTCGCTGGAGAGCGAGATGTAGACGCCCGGCATCTCCTCCTGGATGATCTCGCCGATACGCTGCTCGTGATCGGCGTTCAGGTAGCTGTAGAGGAGGCAGACGGCGATGGACTGCACCCCCTCCTCCTTCAGCTCCCGCACGGCGCGGCGCACGTCATCCTCATCGAGCGGTGTCTCCACGGCACCGGTGTGCCGCACCCGTTCGTTGACCTCCTTGCGCAGGTACCGGGGCACCTGCGGCGTGGGTTTGTCGGCCTGCGGGTCGTACATGCTGGGGCGGCGGCCGCGGCCGAGTTCGAGCAGGTCGCGGAATCCGCGCGTCGTGATGAGGCCAGTCAGCGCGCCTCGGCCGGTGAGAAGCGCATTCGTCCCGACAGTCGTGCCGTGCGCGAAATAGCCGACCTCGTCGATCGTGCGGCCGCCGATCTGGTCGAGGATCTCGATGACCCCCTGCAGGATCGCGCGCCCGGGGTCGTCAGGGGTGCTGGACACCTTCCGCACGTGCACGGACCCCGTCTGCTCGTCGAAGGCGCAGACATCCGTGAACGTGCCGCCCGTGTCCACCCCGATGCGCAAGGTCATGCCCTCACCGCTTTCTGATCGTCCTTGCTGTTGTCGTCTGGCGCGTGCTCGGCCCGCACGGCATCCGCGTCGAACGGGATGCCGCGCTCGAATGCGCCGTTGACCTGGCACACCTGTGCCGCCTGCGCACTCGCCGCGACGAGCGTGGAGCGGATGTCGCGACCCGTGCCGAGCCCGACGAGCACCCCCGCGATGAAGGCGTCGCCGGCGCCGAGGGTGTCCCGGGCATTGACCCGGTCCGCCTGCTGATAGCGGATGCCCGCCGCCGAGCCGAGCAGCGCACCCCTCGAGCCGAGGGTGACCAGCGCGTACTCGGCGCCGGCGTCGAGGATCCGCCGGACGAGCGCGCGGGCTTCGGGTTCGCCGAGATGGCTGCCCGAGAAACTCGCGAGGTGCAGGTGCGTCAGGTACGGCTCCGCCGCAGCCAGTTCGAACCTGCTCCCAAAGTCGAAAGAGACCTTGGCCCGCTCGGCGATCTCGGGGACGCGGGGCAGCAGCGAGCCGGCGTACCCGGAATGCACGACGTCGTAGTCGGCCATGGCTGCCAGCTGCGCGTCGTCGAGCTCGAACAGGGCCGTCGTACGATCCGACCGCAGGAAGACCCGGTCGTTGCCGCGCAGCTCGACATCGGCGGTGGCGTTGGGACCGTGCACGACGCGCGTCAGCGACGTGTCGACGTGCTCTGCCTGCAGGACCCGCAGGATGTGGCGGCCGGCCGCGTCGTCGCCGAGGACGCCCAGATAGCCTGTGCGCGCTCCGAGCCGGGCGGCGAAGACGGCCACGTTCAACGCGTTGCCGCCCGGGTACAACATCGCCTGATGCAGATACCGATCGGCGACGTTGTCACCGGCACCGAGGACTCTCATCCGAAGTTCCTGTCCGCCGCTCAGTAGGCGATCTTGTACATGTAGCGACGCTGGGACGTGTCGTGCCCGCGGCGCGCGGCGACATGGTCGAGCACGCGGCGCTCGGCGCTCATCAGGGCGATCACGCTCAGGTCCGGGCGCGCTGCGGCAGGGATGCCGGGAAGGGACAGGGTGGCTGTGTCGACGACCGCAGAGTTTCGGGTCTGGTTCTCGGCGAAGCGGATGACCCGCTCGCCGAGAGCGCGACTGGCGTCTTCGGCAACAAGCGTGACGACCGTGGTGTCTTCGAGCACCATCTCCAGCGGCCCGTGGAAGAAGTCACCGGCGTTGATGGCGGCCGAGTTCATCCAGCTCATCTCCTGGAAGTAGCACCATGCCATCATCTTCGCCATCCCGTAGGCGGGTCCACCGCCGACGATGTAGCTGAGAGGCGCGTCCGTGGGGGACAGCAGATCGGCCACGCGCTCACCGGCCTCGGCGACTTCGTCCTTCACTGCGCGGAGGGCGCCGGGAAGGGCGGGAATGCCGGCGCGCAGTTCGGCAGCCTTCTCCGGAGCGCCGTACGCGTCGAGGAGCGCGGCCGCGATCTGCTCGTTGTGCACGAGCTTCGGCTCCGTGATCGAGATGGTGTCGGGGTAGTCGAGATGCACGTCGCCGAGGCGCGAGAGTCCGTTGTCGCCCTGGCGCGAGATGGCGGCGACAAGTGCGCCCTTGCTCTTCGCGAACTCCGCAGCTGCGACCGTCTCGGGCGTGTTACCCGAGTGCGACGCCGCGACGACCAGCGCCTTGCCGTCGAGGCCGATCGGGTTGCGCGAGGTGAGCTCCGCGCTGGTGATGCGCTGGGTCACGATGCCGGGAGCGTAGCGATCGAGCAGGTCGAACGCCGGGTAGGTGCCGAAGTGCGAACCGCCGCAGCCGACGAGGTAGACGCGCTCGACGCCCCGCTCCACGGCGCGCTCGACGAGTGCGCGAGCCTTGTTGTCCTGATCGATCGCGTGCTGAACGCACGCCTCGAAGTCGTCGGGAACGGGAATCAGCTCGCTCATTCGGTATCGCCTTCTGTGCGTCGGATCGTCTGGCCTGAAGAGAAAGTGGAACGTTCCCACCGACGCCTACTCTTCCGCAGATTGGGAACGGTGTCAACGCCTGACGCAGGAGAGAACCGGCCGCGTCGCAAGCCATCTTGAACGCAGCGGATTCCCCTGGTCATCGCCTGGTGCTCGATCTCGACGGCACAGCCAGGACAGCCGGTCACCGAGTTTGTTCGCCACGCTCGGAGACCAGCCGATACAGATCTCCTTCATGCCCGCGAGGTCCTCCGCCGCACCCTTGCCACGGTCGGCCCCGCCACCGCAGGCGCCCACATGGCCACGCCGACACTGCGAACCCTTACGCTGAGATCCTCATCCGGCTCGGCAAGGTCGGGCCCAGCCCATCAATGGGCGTCGGTGGCTATGGCATGGGCGGAGCTAGAGGTGCGGTGAGTGGTTGGCGGTGGCCCGGTCGCTGACACGGGAGGTGGGGTGCCGGCAGGGCCACGAGGCCGTCGCCGCGCCGGGCCACCCCAGGTGCTCCAGTTTGCGCCACACCTCGATCCGCGCCGACAGCATCCGCTACGCCAACATCACCCGCCGGCCGACGTCGGCCCTACCATCCCCGGCACCTGTCACGCCAACGATCAGCGGGCCGGCCGCAAAACAGAAGGCGAACTGCCGTACGCATATCGACTTCTGGGCATGCTGGACCGCACGATGCTGCTGCTGGCCGGCGGCGGCTTCGACGCCGCGCCCTTCCTGCACGACATGGGCACCACCGGCGCGCAGTTCCTGGTCCGCTCATCCGCCCGCCGCCGCCCGACCATCGCGCACCGCCTGCCCGACGGCTCCTACCTGGCCCGCATCGGCTACGGGACCCGTCCTCCTCCTCGTACGGGTCATCGAAGCGCAGGTCACCGTCACCCTCGCCAATGGCACGACGCGCCCGATCACGGCGCCCAGTACACGTCTCGGGCCTTCGCCGCCGCCTGCCAGACGGCCGGCATCCGGCAATCGATGAGCGCCGTCGGCAGCTCCGCCGACAACGCTGCAGCCGAATCGTGCAACGCCACCTTCAAACGCGAAACATTCCAGGGCCGCCGCGCCTTCACCGACAAACGCGAAGCCCGGCTCGCCGCGTTCCGCTGGCTGCACCGCTACAACACCGTCCGACGCCACTCCCGACTCGCACAGCAATCACCGATCACCTACGAGAAGACCACCCGACTGGCACCGGCTACGCTGGCCCCGGCCGCATAAACCCCGTACCCAGGACCAGAGGTCAAGCCCCCTTCGTGCCAGAGCCAAATCTGATTGGCCGTTGACACTGCATCAGCCACGAGAACATCAGGTAGGGCCGCAGTGCCACTCACCAATCACGCCGACCGGCACCCGCCCACGAAACCCAGCTCACGCCGCAACGGACGACTTTCTGGCACCGAAAAGACAAGATGGATCGAGACCCGTTGCGCACCGGCTCCAGCTGTGCCACCGCTCCTGGGCTGCCTGACGAACGACGGCAACACAACTCACGCGCCGGTGTCCTCTGCCACGACCGAGCGCAGACGCATCCGCGTGGGCACGCATTCGACCCGGGAGACATGGACGACCGAGCCGTCTCTATCGGTAGCGGTCTTCTCGATGAGGATGAGCGGGTCCCGCTCGGGCCTGTCGAGCCACCGGGCGCTCTGCGCGTTCGTGAACGCGATCCCGATCTCGCGCTCGACCGACACGATCTGCACGCCGTAGTGCTTGCGCAGGACGCGATACGTCGATGTCATATCGTCGATCATGCCGTCGAAACCAGGGAAGCGATCGAGGGCGTAGCAACTGTCGTCCATCGCCAGCGGTAAGCCGTCCATGAGGAAGATCCGCACCAGATGGAACACGTCGGCACCTGCTTTGATGGCAAGGGCGTGCGCGAGGCGGGTGTCGGCGGGGATGACCTCCGAGACCACGATCGAGCGGCTAGGCGTACCGGCTCCGGAAAGCTGGTCGGAGAAACCGCCGACTGACATCGTGCCGAGTTCTGCCCGGCGGGTGGCAACGAATGTACCGACGCCCTGCTTGCGGTGTACCAGCCCCATCTCCTCGAGGTCGGACACTGCGCGCCGCACGGTGATCCGGCTGACGCCGAACTGTTCGCAGAGCTCCGGCTCGGTGGGGAGCCTGCCGCCTGAGTCATAGGCACCGGACTCGATCTCGTGGAGGAGGACGTTTCGGATCTGCTCGTGCAGTGGCATCGCCGGCTGCTCCGGCATGGTCGTGCACCTCTCGATACGTCTCGCGCTCAGGGGGTCTCGTACCGGCGAATGAGCTGTGCGCGTGCCTCGGGACCCGCTTCGACAGGGTAGCCGAAGGCCCCGCGATAGGTGCAGGCGAGGGCCCCGGCGGCCGACGCGACGTCAAGGCACTGGTCGAGGTCGGCACCCGCGTTCATGGCCGAGAGGAAGCCGGCGATGAACGCGTCGCCCGCGCCGAGCGTGTCGATGGTCTGCGTCGCGCGGATGCCAACCGTGCGGCGAGTCCCTGATTCGTAGGCGACGGCTCCGCGCGAGCCACGCGTCACGACGGCTCGCGCGGCGCCGCGAGCAACGGCGAAGGCGCCCAGGGTGTCGATGTCCGCGTCGCCGAGCCCGTCGCCGGAGAAGAAGGCGGCCGCCAGATGCGGGGCGACTGCAGCGATCACAGCCTCGGACCGTTCCGTCGAGAAATCGTAGGACACCTGGCAGGATTCAGCGATCGTACCCAGTTCGGCGTCGAGCGATGAGTAGACGGACGTGTGTACGCTCGCGAACCCGGCGAGGTAGTCGCGGTCGTCGGGCGCGATCCGGACGCGGAGTATAGACTGGACCCCTCCGCGGTTGGATCCTACGAAGCGTCGGTCACCGTCGAGACCGAGCGACACGAAGGCCATACCGTTTGGTCCCGCCGCAACACGGCTGCGCGTCGCGTCCACGCCAATCTGGTCGAGGGTGCCGCGCAGATGCGCGGCGAAACGATCGTCGCCGAACACGCCGATGTAGCCCGCTCGGCTACCGAAGAAGAGGCGCGCATACACGGCCACATTGAGCGCGTTGCCTCCCGGATAGGCGAGGTCCTCCTCGAGGTAGCAGTCGAGGACGTTGTCGCCGACGCCCACGAGGCTCGTTGGGATGACCGTGGACAGGAACGAGCGCAGTTCGTTGGGCCAGAGCACAGTGATCAGCCTTTCACGCTGCCCGCGGCGATGCCGGCTACGAAGTACCGCTGCAGGAAGACGAACACGATGACGATCGGCAGTGCCGCGATCACGAGCCCCGCCAGCAGCACACCCCAGTCCGTCGACAGCGCGTCGCGGAACGACATGAGCCCGGCGGGAATCGTCCGGACGGCGTCGGAGTCGACGAACACGATCGCGAAGAGGAACTCGTTCCACGCGAAGTAGGCCGTTAGGACGGCCGCGGTGAGGAGCACGGAGCGGCTGAGGGGCAGGTAGACCCGACGGAAGATCTGCAGAGAGGAGCAGCCATCGATCGTCGCAGCATCGATGAGCTCGCGGGGGATCCCGAGGAACACCGCGCGAATCAGAAGGATGGCCATCGGCAGCCGGAACGCCACGTACGGCACGATCAGGGCCCAGTGCGTGTCGAGCAGGGCGAACGAGTCGAGCAGGCGATAGAGCGGAATGAGACTCACCTGCGGGGCCACGACGAGACCGCCGAGGGCGACGACCAGGACCAGGTTGGCCGCGCGGCTGGTCATCCGGGTCATGCCATACGCGCAGAGCGCGGCGACCAGGACAGTCGCGACAGTCGTCACGGCCGCAACGAGCAGGGAGTTGAGGAAGTATGCCGAGATTCCGCGGTCCCACGCCTCGGCGAAGTTACTGACGAGCCACGTGCTCGGCAGCCCCCACGGGTCGGAGAGGATCTCGTCGGATGACTTGAACGAGCTTGTGACCATCCAGAAGAGGGGATAGGCGATGACGATCGCGTACACCGCGAGCACCGCGTAGACGGGCAGCTGCCGCGCATGGTCGATGGGCCGCAGGCGCATACCGCCGGTAGACGGCATCTCAATCCCTTCCCGTGCGGAAGCCGACGACTTGGGCAACGGAGAGCACCAGGGTGATGACGAAGATGAGGCTCGCGATCGTCGATGCGTAGCCCATTTGGTTCTGGAAGAAGCCCTGGTTGTACATGTATGTCGCGAGCACCTGCGTGCTGTTGCCCGGCCCACCGCCCGTGAGGATGTAGGGCTCGTTGAAAACGGTGACGGCGCCGGAGACAGTGAGGACCATCGCGACGAAGATCATCTCTCTCGCCTGCGGCACCGTCACCGAGAAGAACTGACGGATGCGCCCTGCACCGTCTAGTGCCGCCGCTTCATAGAGCTCGCCCGGAATCTGCTGCAGGGCGACGACGTAGAGCATGCAGACGTAGCCGACGCTCTGCCACTGTGAGACACCGATCACCGCACCCATCGCCGTGTCGACGTCCGCGAGCCAGGCGTGCTGGAGGCCCTCGAAGCCGAGCGCGGACAGCGCGGCGTTGAGAAGACCATCGCGTGCGTCGAAGACGAACCTGAAGAGCAATGCGATCACAGTCATCGAGATGACTGCCGGAAGGAAGTACACGCTGCGCAAGAAGGCACCCAGCCGTGGTCCGAGGAGGTGGACGAGCCATGCCGCGACGACGAGAGCGCCGAAGACCTGGAGGATGACCGACACCACCGCATAGGTGAGGTTGTTCAGCAACGCCGTGCCGACCACGGGATCCGTCGCCAGCTGAACGAAATTGTCAACGCCGACGAAAGTCCTCCCCCCGGAGCCAGCCGAGAATCGAAAAAAGCTGGAGCCGATATTGGCGGCGAGGGGATAGAGCACGAAGCCGCCGATGAGGGCAAGGGCCGGCAGCACGTACAGTGCGTTGACGACGGGGCGCATGCGTCTGCGCATGGGGGTCCTCCGCATCGTCGTAGGAGGTCGAGCGCCACCCGGCAGGGGTACCCAAGCCTGCCGGGTGACTCTTACTCGGGTCATGAGCCGGAGCGCACGCGCTCGGCCGCCGCACGCACTGCGTCCATGACCCCTTCAGGGGTCTGTTGGCCACCGAGCATCAGCTGTGTCTCACTCAGGTACGCTTTGACGATCTGCGGATCGTAGGCGTTGTCGAGCCACGGTGTCATCGCGGACGCGTCAACGATTTCCTTGGTCATTCCCTTGAGGACCGCCGGTGCCTTCGACTCTTCGACGGCGCCGACGACAGCACTGAGCTCGCCCGTCTTTTCCGTGTAGGCGATGCCGTTCTGCTTGCTCAGCATGAACTTGAGGAAACGAAGCGACTCCTGTGGGTGGTCGCTGTTAGCCGCGACCACGAAGCCCTCGGGCGCACCGGTGAGTTGCGCGGGATCACCCTTCCCGCCGTCGACGGACGGGAAGTTGAACGTCCCGTACTCGAAGTCGAGATCTTTCAGGTAGCCCACCTCGGCGCCCTGGAGGTACATGATCGGCGCCTCGCCGTCGATCCACGCCTTGCGAGCCATCTCGTGCCCAACCGCGGTCATGTCGGGGTTCATGTACTTGCTCACGTCGAGCAGCGTTCGCAGGCTCGTGACGTAGCCGGGATCGTCGAACGTGCCGTTTGATGCGACCTGGTCACCGGCGAATACTTTGGGGTCCAGAATGCGCTGGTTCAGCGTTCCGATGTAATGCGCGATCGGCCACTGTTCCTGCGCACCGAACTCGATCGGCGTACGCCCCGAAGCCTTGATCGCCTCGAGCACGTCGACGAACTCCTCCCACGTGGTCGGTGGCTGAAGTTTGAGTTCGTTGAACACGTCCTTGTTGTAGAAGAACAGCTTCGCGTGCATTCCGAGTGGAAGACCATACTGGCTCCCGTCAACGGCGAACGCCTCGAGTTGGCTCGGGTAGAAGCTTTCGCGGACCTCGGCGTTCTCCTTGAGCCATCCGTCGAGCTTCATGACGTTGCCGCCCTCGACGAGTTCTTGGAGGAACGTGCCACTCCACGAGAACATGACGTCGGGGGCCTTCGCCGAGCCCGCAACGACCTTGACCTTGTCCTTGTACGCATCGTTGAGCACGCTCTCGACGTTTACCCGAATCCCGGGGTTTTCCGCCTCGAACTCCTTGACTAGCTTTGCGAAGTATGTGTTCTTTGGCTCATTCGGCCAGCGATGAAAGAAGTCGATCTCAACGGCGTCGTCATCGCCGCCGTTGCTGCAGGCGGCGAGGGGTACGATGAGTGCGAAGGCCGCAGCAACGGCGGCGACGCGGCGGAGCGCTCTGCGCATGAGCGTTGCTTCCTTTCTCTCTTGATCAGTACTCCATGCGCCACATGTAGCGGCGCACGCTGAGCGGGTGCCCTCGGTGGTCGGCGAGGGCGTCGGCGTAGACGCGCAGCACCGGGTTGAAGACGAGGTGGGCGGCGATGCCGCGAACGGATTCGTCAATGACCTCGAGACCGAAGGTGGCTGCGTCGATGACGAGCGTGCGTTCGGAATGCTTGGTGAGGAACGCCACGGCGCGCTCCTCCACGGCGCGGGTCCCGTCGAGACCGACGAGGGCGATGAAGGGCACCCTGACGTCGGTCACCTCGAAAGGTCCGTGGAAGTACTCGCCAGCGTGGATCGCGGCAGAGTGGATCCACTGCATCTCCTGGAGCAGGCAGATCGCGAACGAGTACGCCGAGCCGAAGTTGCTGCCGGCCGCCATCGTGTAGATGAGCGGCTCGTCGCGGTACGCGAATCCGTAGGCGTTCGCGGCATCCGCGTGCGCGGCGCGGGCAGCGCCCACGAGTTCGTCGAGCCGGGCGACTGCGGCGTCGATCGGCCCGGACAGGGCCGCGCCCTCCCGATCGTCGAGCAGCCCGGCAACGAGGCGGAGCAGCAGTGCGGGGGCCACGTAGGACTCGCTCTTGCCCGTCCCGTGCTGGTAGCCGATAACGTGCTCGGCCGCCTGAGCCAGGGGCGAGGCCAGTTCGTGCGTCAAGGCGATCGTGAGAGCGCCAAGCGCCCGTGCGTACTTCGCCGCCGCCACGGTCTCGGGCGTCTCCCCCGAGTGCGAGCACAGGATGACGACATTGTCCGGACCGATGAAGCGCGCGTCGCGGGAGGTGAACTCCGCAGCGTTGATCGCCTCAGCGGAGAAGGAGACGGCACGGGTGGAGAGAAGGTACTCGTTCGGCAGCATGACGGCGTACGAGCCACCGCATGCCGTCAACACCACACGCTTCACGTCGGGCAGGGCGGCGATGGCGATACGCGCTGCGGCGAGCTGGGCCTCGATCGTGGCAGAGTCGGTCGAAGCGGCAAGGACGGTCACAGTGATCCTTTCGACAAGAGAGTCGTCATATAACGTTATGACGGTGGGAACATAGCAGGGCAGGTGCACGGTTGTATAGAGGCTGGGCTGCTGGGCCGGCGGCGGGTCCTGGACTCCACGCCCCTGTATGACGCGGTCGCGACGATGGACACGATCACGTTGATCCGCTCGGCGATCCGGGGCCTGCTCACCACCGTCGGCGGAGACCTGGGTGGGCGGCTGCGGGCGGTGCTGTCCAGCGGCGATGACTACACCACGATCGGTAAGCCGGTCATCGACTGGGACGACAAGACCGCCCGCGACGCCCTCGTCGACTCCCGCGCCCGCGATGGTTATGCCCTGCTCGCCGTCCTCGACGGGCTCACCGACCTGCCCGAGCCGGTCGCTCAGGCGACGCGGCTGCTGGCCACCGTCCTAGGTCAGGACCTGGAGGCCGGCGGCGACGGGACGCTGCGGATCGCCCGGAAGGTCACCCCGGATCGGGTGATCTCCACCGTCGATCCCGAGGCCCGGCACGGGCACAAGACCAGCCACCGCGGCTTCGACGGCTACAAGGGCCACATCGCCGTCGACCCGGACGCCGAGGTCATCACCGCGACCGCGGTCACCGCCGGCAACGTCGGGGATGCCGAACCGGTCGCCGGGCTCATCGCCGACCTCACCGACCCGACCGCCGCCACCGGCACCGCCGCTGTCTACGGCGACGCGGCCTACGGCGCCGGCGACGTCCTCCAGCAACTCGCCAGCGCCGGAATCGACGCCAAGACCAACGACGTGGTGCACGATTGAGGCCGGGGCGTGCTTGTCTGGGCGGTTCGGTTGGTTGGGGTCACCGCTCCGCGCAGCGGTCGGATACCAGTCCCGCGATGGCGA
>NZ_JBICUP010000059.1:0-33503 GCF_043198215.1 Micromonospora sp. NPDC048830 | reverse complement strand
CTTCCGGGACGGTGGATCAGGTGCGGTCCGAGCTGGGAATCCAGGGCCTGGCCCCGGAGGAAAATCCCCCGGATTTATCCGTGGGGATCGTTAACCGGCAGATGCTCTACCGGACGAGCGCGCTGGACTCGCCGTATCCGGCGCACCGGCTGGACTCCCGGCTCTCCGCCGAGGCGCTACACAGCCCGGACGCGCGGGAGGGCTTCGACTCCTTCCGGCAGCGGCGCGCCCCGGCGTTCCCCGGGCGGGTCAGCAGCGACCTGCCCGACGACCTCCCCTGGAGAAACCAGTGACGTCCATGGTTGCGGCATGACTACCGAGGCCACCGGGCACGGTCCGGAAATCGCCGACCAGATCACGATCGCGGCGCCGGCGGGCACCGTCTACGCGGCCGTCGCCGACGTGCGGCGGATCGCCCGCTGGAGCCCGGAGTGCGTCGCGGTCTGGATCACCCGGCGCGACGGCGGGCAACCGCGACGCTTCGTCGGCTGGAACCGCCGGGGCCCGTTCCTGTGGTTCACCACCTGCCGGGTCGTCACCGCCACGCCCGGCAGCGAGTTCGCCTTCGACGTCGCCACCTTCGGCCAGCCGGTGGCCCGCTGGGGCTACCGGTTCGCCGAGACCGACGGCGGCACCCAGGTGACCGAGTACTGGCAGGACCGGCGCAACAGGGCGGCCCACGTCCTCGGCCGGATCTTCACCGGCAGGTCCGCGGGCGACCGCCCCACGCTGAACCGGAACGGCATGCGCGAGACCCTGCGCAGGTTGAAGCGGGAACTGGAAGCGGCCTGACCCCAACCGGCCGCCGCGCGTCCTCCGCCCGCCCCGCCGGCGGTCAGGCGCCGACCCGGAGGCCGAGCCACGCGGCCAGGTCCTCGATCTCGGCGCGGACCGCGGCGGTCATGGGCCCGGTGAAGGGCACGTCCTCGTGGACGGCGTTGACGACCAGGGTGCCGGCCCGGCGGTCGGCGGTCGCGTCCAGCTTGCCGACGAGGCGGTCGCCGTGCAGGACGGGCAGGGCGTAGTAGCCCCACCGGCGCCTGTCCCTCGGCTTGTACATCTCGAGGATGTACTCGAAGCCGAAGAGCTGCTCGGCGCGGACGCGGTCGTGGATCAGCCGGTCGAAGGGTGACAGCAGGGCCGTCCGCCCCGTGAACGGCAGGCCGACGTACGCCGGGTGGACGCGCCAGGTGCCCGGGATGCCCTCGACGACGGCCTCCTCACCGGCGTCGCCGACGTACGGGGACTCGCCCGGTAGCTGCGGGCCGGCGGATCGGGCGATGCCGAGCGTCGCGAGCCGGCGCTCGTCGCGGAGGCGGCCCGCGGCCTCGGCGTCGAGGGTGGGCAGGTCCGCGGGGTGGACCCGCTCGGGTAGGTCCCAGTAGCGCTGTCGCCCCCTGCGGCCGGAGATCGCGACCTGCCCGCGCAGCGCCATGGACTCGAGCATCTTCGTGACGTTCCGGTCGTTGGTCCAGCCCGACGACGGCCAGGGCACGACGCTCGTGTCGGGAATGTCGCGGGAGAGCAGCGGGCCCTGCTTCTCCAGCAGCGCCAGGATGTCGCGGCGGAACGGTTCGTTCTGCGCGAGCCACGCCTCGGTGGTCGGGTGCGTCCGGCCACGGGCCTCGGCGATCACGGCGGGCAGGTCGCGGGGAGCCCGGATGTAGGCGACGGTCTCGACGAGCGTGCGGTCGGTCTCGATGGCCCTGGTCAGGTCCGCGGGGTCGTAGGCCGAGCCGAGCCGGCTCCACAGGACGAGGTCGGCGCTCGGCGCGACGGCCGCGGTCGGGTCGATCTGCAGCAGCGTCAGGCGCTCGACGACCTCGACGAGGTCGGTCGGGCGCGGCGCGTCGAGCAGTTGCGCGCGGATCGCGATCCTGCGGGCCTCGTCCCTGGTGAGACGGTGGACGACCATGCCGCCGATCCTAGTGCGGCGGGCGGGGCAGGCCGGCGAGCCACCGGTCCAGGGCCGCGGGGGAGCGGAACAGCAGTACCGGCGGCCCGGACGGGTCGCTCTGCCAGGTCCGCATCCGGCGCCGGGCCCGCCCGAACGCGGCGACGTGCCAGACCAGGATCGAGTCCCGGGACAGCACGCTGCCCAGCGACTCGCGGTTGCCGTTGCAGATCTCCTCACCCGTCACCAGCCGGCGCAGGGTGCGGCGCAGCAGCCGCGAGAAGGAGCGCCAACGCGGGTAGTCCAGGCCGACGACCAGGTCGGCGCGGGCCAGCGGCACGTCCCGCCACCCGTGGTACGCCCCGTCGAGGATCCAGCGGTCCCGTCGGCAGATCTCCTCGATCCGGCTGCGTTGCCGCGCGACCGGTACCTCCACCCAGCCCGGCTGCCAGAGCAGGTCGTCCACCGGATACCAGGGCAGTTCCAGGCGCTCGGACAGCCGCGCCGCGAGCGTGGACTTGCCGGCCCCGTACACCCCGTAGACCAGGACGCGGGACGGTGTGCTCATCCGCGGCAGCGTACGTCCCCGACGCAATCCCGGCCGAGGTGACCGGACGACGCAAGAATGCGCCGCCCCGGATCAGGGCACGATCACCCGGATGCCGGGCGGGGTGGGGGCCAGGGCGGCGGGTGCCCGGGGTCGTCTCAGCGTGTGAAACCCTACTTGACCAATAGGTTTTATGGGTAGACGCTTTCACCCATGACCAGCCAGAACGCCCCGCTCGACGGCACCGCGGTCGCGGTGTCGCGGGTGTGTTGCCGCGGCTGGACCGGCACGCGCGGCTGCTGCCGCTGAGCGCGTTCCTGACTTCCTCCCCCTCGTCACCTTCTCCACCGTCGCGCCGCCGGCTCAACGAGGACCGGCAGCCGCCTCCGTGACACGGTGCGCGGCCCGCTCGACGAGGCACCGCGCCCCCGCCATGCCCGGGATGGTGCGTGCCCTCGCTTTCGACCCAGGAGGAATGCCATGACCATTGCCGCCGAACCCCTCGCCCCGGTCGACCCGGACACGTTCCGCGCCCTGCTGCGCCGGCAGGCCGCCTCGGTCGCGGTGGTGACCGTCGCGGGCGACCCGCCGGTGGGATTCACCGCGACATCGTTCACGTCGGTGTCGCTGCGACCGCCGCTGGTGTCGTTCTGCCTGGCCCGGTCGTCGTCGAGTTGGCCGACGGCCGCCCGCGCGACGTACGTCGCGGTGCACCTGCTCGGCGAGGACCAGCAGGACATCGCGCGGACCTTCGCCACCAGCGGCATCGACCGGTTCGCCGCGCACCCCGGTTGGCGGTACGGCCCGTACGGGGTGCCGCTGCTGGACGAGCCGGTCGCCCGGCTGCTGTGCCGGGTGACCCAACGGGTGCCCGCCGGCGACCACGCGATCGTGCTGGCCGAGCCGCTCAGCGGCAGCCACGGCGACGGCGCCCCGCTGCTCTACCACATGGGGCGGTACGCCGCCCTGCGTCCATCCACGAAGGAGTCCTGAGTTGAAGCCCGGATACACCCTGCACCGGCGGGCGTTCCTGTCCGCCACCGTCGGCGCCGTCGCGCTGGGCCTGACCGCCTGCGCCGGTGACGACGAACCGGACGCCGCGCTCGCCGCCGCGCCGCTGGCCGAGGCCGTGCCGAAGGGCACCAAGCTCGTCGTGGGGGACAAGGAACACCAGAAGGCGATCGAGTACTCCGGCCTGGCCGAGCGGTTCACGTTCGAGGTCGAGTGGGCCAACATCAGCGGCGGCCCGCAGACCCTGGAGGCGTTCCGGGCCGACGCGCTGGACCTCGGGTCGGTCGCCGACATCCCGCCGATCCACTCCCACTGGACCGGCATCCCCACCAGGATCGTCGCGTCGAAGTTCCGCCAGGACCCACTGAACCACGCCATCTACCGGCTCGGCATCGCGCCGGGGGTAGCGGTCGGCACCCTGGCGGACCTGCGCGGCAGGCGGGTCGCGTACAGCCCGGGGCAGGCGCAGGGCGCGCTGATCCTGCGGGTGCTGCACAAGGCCGGCCTGTCCAAGAAGGACGTCGAGCTGGTCGAACTGCCGAGCACCGGCGACGTGTACGCGACGGCGCTGGCCAGCCGTCAGGTCGACGTCGCGCCGATCGGCGGCGTGCAGATCAGGCGGTACGAGAACAAGTACGGCAGGGACGGCGCCACCACGATCCCGCACGGCCTGCGCGACGATCCCGGCCACCTGTACGCGCCGGCCACCGTGCTGGCCGACCCGGCGAAGGCGGCGGCGATCCGCGAGTACGTGCAGGTGTGGGCGCAGGCGTGGCGGTGGCGGGAGGCCCACCCCGACGAGTGGATCGAGCGCTACTACGTCAGGGACCAGGGCCTCACCGCCGACGACGGCCGGTGGCTGGTCGAGAACAACGGCATCGCCGACATCCCGGCGAGCTGGGCCGAGGCCATCTCCCGGCACCAGGAGACCATCGACCTGCTCGCCAAGGAAACCGGGAACCGGCCGCTCAGAGCCGAGGACCTGTACGACCGGCGGTACGAGACCGTCGCCGCGGACGCCCTCGCGGCGGGAGGTGCCCGGTGACCGCCTCCGTTCTCACCAGGCACCGCCCGGCGGCGGCCACCGGATCGGCCCGTACGGCGAAACGACCGCTCGGCCCCGGCCGCCCCATCCCGTTCGGCGCCGCCGTCGGGCCGCTGCTGCTGCTGGCGGTGTGGACGGCCGGGTCGGCGGCCGGCTGGCTCGACCCGCGTACCCTGTCGGCGCCCTGGACGGTGGTGACGACGGCCGGTGACCTGATCGCGGACGGCCGGCTGCAGGACAACCTGGCGGTCTCCGCCGGCAGGGCCGGCCTCGGGCTCGGGATCGGCACCGTCGTCGGCACCGTGCTGGCGTTGGTCGCGGGGCTGAGCCGCTGGGGCGAGGCCGTCCTCGACGGCCCCATCCAGATCAAACGGGCCATCCCCGCCCTGGCGCTCGTGCCGCTGCTGGTCCTGTGGTTCGGCATCGGCGAGCAGATGAAGGTCACCACCATCACGCTCGGCGTGTTCGTGCCGGTCTACATACATACGCACAACGGCCTGCGGAGCATCGACAGCCGGTACGTCGAGCTGGGTGCGTCGCTGCGGCTGCCGCCGGCCGTCTTCATCCGGCGGATCGTGCTGCCCAGCGCGCTGCCCGGCTTCCTGCTCGGCATGCGGTTCGCCGTGGTGGGCGCCTGGCTCTCCCTCGTGGTCGTCGAGCAGATCAACTCGACCAGCGGCATCGGCTACATGATGGACCTCGCCCGGCAGTACGGCCAGACCGACGTCATCATCGTCGGCCTCGTGCTCTACGGCCTGCTCGGGCTCGTGTCCGACGGCGCCGTCCGGCTCGTGCAGAGGAGGGCGCTGTCGTGGCGACGCACGCTGGCGGACTGACCGCCGCGCCACCGCGCGCCGTCCGGGTACGCGGCCTCTCCCGGGGGTTCGGTGACCGGACGATCCTGGACGGGCTCGACCTGGAGATCGCCGCCGGCGAGTTCGTGGCCCTGCTCGGCCGCAGCGGCTCGGGCAAGAGCACGCTGCTGCGGGCGCTGGCCGGTCTGGACCGCGACGTGGCGGGCGGCGGCCTGGTCGAGGTGCCGCAGAACTCGTCCGTCGTGTTCCAGGACGCCCGGCTGCTGCCGTGGCAGCCCGTCCTGGCCAATGTCGTCCTCGGCCTGCGCGACCCGGACGCGGACGAACGCGGCCGGGCCGCCCTCGCCGAGGTCGGGCTGGCCGGCCGCGAGCGGGCCTGGCCCAGGGAACTGTCCGGCGGTGAGCAACAGCGGGTGGCGCTGGCGCGTTCGCTGGTCACCGAGCCCGAGCTGCTGCTGGCCGACGAACCGTTCGGCGCCCTCGACGCGCTGACCCGGATCAGGATGCACCACCTGCTGCGCGAACTGTGCGCACGGCACCGGCCCGCCGTGCTGCTCGTCACGCACGACGTCGACGAGGCCGTCACCCTCGCCGACCGGGTGCTCGTGCTCGACACCGGGCGCGTCGCGCTCGACCAGACCATCGACCTGCCGGCGCCGCGTTCACACCGGCAGCCGCGATTCCTCGCGTACCGGGAGTCGCTGCTGGAAGCGCTGGGCGTCCGAGAAAACGGAGGACAGCCGTGATCCACCTCAACGCCTTCCTGATGGGCGTCGGTCACCACGAGGCGGCCTGGCGGCTGCCGGAGAGCGACCCGTTCGCGCAGACCGACGTCGCGCACTTCACGCACCTCGCCCGGGTGGCCGAACGCGGCAAGCTCGACTCCCTCTTCCTCGCCGACAGCCCGGTGCTGTGGAACAGCATCGGCCGCCGGCCGAGCGGCACCCTCGAACCGACCGTGCTGCTCACCGCGCTGGCCGGCGCCACCACCCACATCGGGCTCATCGCGACCGCCTCGACGACCTACAACGAGCCGTTCAACCTGGCCCGCCGCTTCGCCTCGCTGGACCACATCAGCGGCGGCCGGGCCGGCTGGAACATCGTCACCACCGCCGGCGTGGACGCGGCCCGCAACTTCAACCTCGACGAGCTGCCCGCCCACCGGGACCGGTACGAGCGTGCCGCCGAGTTCGTCGACGTCTCGCTCAAGCTCTGGGACAGCTGGGACGACGCGGCGGTCCTCGGCGACAAGGACGCGGGCCGGTGGGGCGACGACGAGCTGCTCTACCGGCCGGACCACAGGGGGCGGCACTTCCGGGTGGCCGGCCCGCTCAACCTGCCCCGCTCGCCCCAGGGCTACCCGCTGCTCGTCCAGGCGGGGTCGTCTGAGGACGGCAAGCAGCTCGCCGCCCGCTACGCCGAGGCGGTGTTCACGGCGCAGCAGACCCTGGCCGAGGCGCAGGCGTTCTACCGCGACCTCAAGAGCCGCGCGGCCGAACTCGGCCGCGACCCCGACAGCATCAAGATCCTGCCCGGCATCGTCCCGGCCATCGGCGCCACCGAGGCCGAGGCCCGCGCGCTGGAGGACGAGCTGGACCGGCTGATCAAACCCGAGTACGCCCGGCAGCAGCTCGCCAACACGCTGCGGGTCGCCCCCGAGGACCTCGACCTGGACAAGGAGCTGCCCGCCGACCTGCCCGGCGAGGACGAGATCGAGGGCGCCAAGAGCCGGTACACGCTCATCGTCACGCTGGCCCGACGGGAGCGGCTGACCGTACGGCAGCTCATCGGCCGCCTCGGCGGCGGGCGCGGGCACCGCACCTTCGCCGGCACCCCGGAGCAGGTCGCCGACGCGATCGAGAGCTGGTTCCGCAGCGGCGCGGCCGACGGTTTCAACATCATGCCGCCCGTGCTGCCGTCCGGGCTGGAGGCGTTCGTCGACCACGTCGTGCCGATCCTGCAGCGCCGCGGGCTGTTCCGCACCGAATACACCGGGACCACGCTGCGCGACCACTACGGGCTGCCCCGCCCGGCCAACCAGTTCACCCGGCAGCCCGCTGCCGCGTCCCGTTAGCCAACAGGAAAGGACGAACCATGGTCGACCATCGGCCCTTCGGGCGCACCGGCGTCCAGATCAGCTCCCTCACGCTGGGCGCGATGAACTTCGGCGCGCGGGGCAACCCGGACCACGAGGACGGCATCCGGATCATCCACCGGGCGCTCGACGAGGGCATCAACGCCATCGACACCGCCGACGTCTACTCGCACGGCGAGTCGGAGGAGATCGTCGGCAAGGCCCTGGCCGCAGGGCGCCGCGACGACGTCTTCCTCGCCACCAAGTTCCACGGCCAGGTCGGGGACAACCCGCAGCACCGGGGCAACTCCCGCCGCTGGATCGTCCGCGCCGTCGAGAACAGCCTGCGCCGGCTGCGCACCGACTGGATCGACCTGTACCAGGTGCACCGGCCGGAGCCGGACACCGACTTCGACGACACCCTCGGCGCGCTCAGCGACCTGGTCCACCAGGGCAAGATCCGCTACATCGGCACCTCCACCTTCGAGCCGTCGGCCATCGTCGAGGGCCAGTGGATCGCGCAGCGGCGCGGCCGGGAGCGGGTGGTCAGCGAGCAGCCGCCGTACTCGATCCTCGCCCGCGGCGTCGAGCGGGAGGTGCTGCCCGTGGCCCAGCGGTACGGGCTGGCGGTGCTCCCGTGGAGCCCGCTGGCCGGCGGATGGCTGTCCGGCCGCTACCACGGCGGCCTCGCCGCCCCGATCTCCCGACGGGCCGACCGGTTTCCCGCGCGGTTCGACCCGACCCTGCCGGACAACGCCGCCAAGCTCGCCGTCGTGGACGCGCTGGCCGCCCTCGCCGACGAGGCCGGGCTGTCGCTGATCCACCTGGCGATCGCGTTCGTCCTGGAACACCCGGCCGTCACGTCGGCGATCATCGGGCCGCGCACCCTCGCGCACCTGGAGTCCCAGCTCGGCGCCGCCAAGGTGACCCTGTCCCGGGACGTGCTGGACCGCATCGACGCCATCGTCCCGCCCGGCACCACGCTGAACCCCGCCGACGCCGGCTACCAGCCGCCCTCGGTGGCCGACCCGGCGCACCGGCGCCGGCAGCCCCTCGGGGGGTCGCGGTGACCACCGTCGTCGTGGTCGGCAACCCCCGGGCCGGATCGCGCACCCGACGGCTCGCCGAGACCGTGACCGGCGAGCTGCTGACCCGGCTGGCGCGGCCGCGGGGCGCCGTCCGCGTGCTGGAGCTGGCCGAGATCGTCGGGGTGTCCTTCGGGCCGGAGCCGGCGTACGGGGCGACGGCCGGGCCCGACCCGTTCGACACGGTGCGGGCGGCGGAGCTGCTGGTCGTGGCCACCCCGGCGTACAAGGGCAGCTACACCGGGCTGCTCAAGGTCTTCCTGGACCAGTTCGGGCACCGGGAACTGGCGGGCGGGACCGCCGTGGCGGTGGCGGTGGCCGCCGCGCCGGCGCACGCGGACGCCGCGGCGTCGGCGCTGCGCGACGTGCTCGCCGAACTCGGCGCCCACGTCCCGGAGCCGCTGGCCGTGCCGGAGTCGCGACTGGCCGACGCGCGTGAGATCGCCGCCCGGTGGGCCGACCAGCACGCCGACGCCCTGCTGCGTCCCCCGTCTGCAATCCCGCTTCCCACCTCTCACGAAACCCACCAAGGAGTGACCGCACCATGACCCCTCCGACCCTTCGTGGCTGGCGCCGCGGCGCGGCGGTCATCGCCGCCGCCGCGCTGGTCGCCGGCGTTCCCGCCGTACCGGCGGCCGCCGACACGTCCACGGTCGACACCGCCGTCGAGTGGTACGACGCCACCGCGGCCACCGTCGCCACCGGCACCCGGCCGCAGGTCACCAACAGCCGCGCCTGGGCGATCGCCTGGCTCGCCGCCGCCCGCGCGCTGCGCACCGCGCCCACCGGGAAGACGCGCCACTACGAGGACGCCGCACTCGCCTCCGCCGTACACACCGCGCTGAGCACCCTGATCCCCGAGGGCGCCCCCACGCTCGACGCGGCGCTGCGGACCACGCTGGAGCGCATCCCCGACGGGCGCGCCGAGGACCGCGGTGTGGCCGCCGGCCGGGCCGAGGCGCGAGCGCTGCTCGCCCAGCGCGCCGGCGACGGGCTCGACCCCGCCTCCGTCAACCCGCCGTACCCGACACCCGCCCCGGCCCCCGGCGTCTGGCAGCCCACCCCACCGAGTTTCACCGCCGCCCAGCAGGCCGGAACCCGGTTCGCCACGCCGTTCCTGCTCGACCGCGCGGACCGGTACCGGCCCGGCCCGCCGCCCGCGCCGGGCTCCGAGCGCTACCGGGCGGACCTGGCCGAGGTCCGGGCGTACGGCGCGGTCGACAGCGCGGTACGCACCCCGCGGCAGACCGACACGGCGACGTTCTGGCTCGGCTCCTCGCTCACCCTCTACACCGGGATCCTGCGTGCCGCGCTCGTCCAGTCAACCCGGCCGACCGCGTGGCGGGCGGGCCTGGTGGCCGTCTTCCACGTCGCGCTCGTCGACACCCAGATCGCGACCTCCGACACCAAGTACGCCTACCTGAGCTGGCGGCCCGTCACCGCCATCCGGGCCGGCGCCGACGGCGACCCCGAGTGGACGCCGCTGCACACGACGCCCGCGCACCCCGACTACCCCAGCGGACACAACACCTACTCCGGCGCGGCCGAACAGGTCCTCACCGCCCTGGTCGGGCCGGTAGCCCGGCAGCCCTACACCATCACCAGCCCCAGCCAGCCCGGCGCCACCCGCACCTACACCGACTGGCGGCGCCCGACCGAGGAGAACACCGACGCCCGGGTGTGGTCGGGCATCCACACCCGCACCGCCGACGAGGTCGGCGTCCGGCTCGGCCGCGACGTCGCCGCGCACACCGTCCGCAACGCGGCGCGGTTGTTCGGCTGAGCAGGCCCGCCGGGACGGGGCGGCAGGGCCACCCGTCCCGCCCCGGCGGGAGACCTCGACCTCCCATCCAGCGGGAGCGCGCCGGTCCCGCGCCGGGAGGACCCCGCGAACGAACCCGATCCCACCCCTCCCCGACAGGACAGGAAGAACACCGATGAGCCTCGAATTTCTCTGGTACATCCCGAACCAGGCCCAGCCCGGCCACCGCGGCGACGACGTCGTCGAAGGACACAACAGCCTGGCCACCCTCGTCAGGCACGCCAAGGCCCTGGAGGAGCACGGGTGGGGCGGGGCGCTCATCGGCACCGGCTGGGGCCGGCCCGACACCTTCACGGTCGCCGCGGCACTGGCCGCGCAGACCACGACGTTCCAGCCGCTGATCGCGGCCCGGCCCGGCTACTGGCGCCCGGCGAACTTCGCGTCGGCCGCGGCGACCCTGGACCACCTCACCGGGGGCCGGGTGCTGGTCAACATCGTCTCGGGCCGGGACAACCTGGCCGCGTACGACGACAGCGAAGGCGACCAGGCCCACCGCTACGCCCGCACCAGGGAGTTCATGCAGATCGTGCGTAGGCTGTGGACCGAGGAGAACGTCACCTACCACGGCGAGCACTTCAGCGTCACCGACGCCACGGTGGCGCCCCGAACGGTCGTACGCGGTGAGCGCCGGCACCCCCGGCTCTACTTCGGCGGGGCCTCCGCGGCCGCCGAGAAGGTGGCGGCCACCGAGGCCGACGTCCAGCTGTTCTGGGGCGAGCCGCTCGACGGCGTCGCGCAGCGGATCGAGCGGCTCAGGCGACTCGGCGAGACGCTGGGACGCGAGCACGCCCCGCTGGAGTTCGGGCTGCGGGTCACCACGCTGGTGCGGGACACCACGGAGCAGGCCTGGGCCGACGCCGAGGCCAAGGTCGCGCAGCTGGCCGAGGCCAAGGGCACGCTCGCGCGCGACCTGAACTGGCAGGCCGCCGTCGGCCAGCAGCGGCTGCTGGACCTCGCCGCGCGCGGAGACGTGCTCGACGACAACCTGTACACGGCGCCCGGCAGGTTCGGCGGCGGCGGGGCGGGCACCACCTGGCTGGTCGGCTCGGCCGCGGACGTGGCGAGGTCGCTGCGTAGGTACCAGGCCCTCGGCGTCACCCACTTCGTGCTCTCCGACACGCCCTACCTGCCGGAGATCAAGCGCCAGGGCGAGCAGCTCCTGCCGCTGTTGCGCGAGGAGGCGTTGGTGGTCTGAGCTCCGGCGTCGCCGCGTGTCCGGTGCTGGCGGCGGGCTCGTCGACCGGAGGCGCGGCGCGCGCCCGCGCGCTACGGCGCGGGCCAGCGCGCCGCCGCGGCGGCGGCGAGGAACGCGCGGGCGCGGCGGCGCAGCGCCGGCCAGTCGCCGCCGGCGACGTCGGCGGCGCTGACGAGGGCGCCACCCGCTCCGACGGCGACCGCTCCGGCCGCCGCCCAGCCGGCCACCGATTCGGGCGTAACGCCGCCGGTCGGTGCGAGACGTACGTCCGGCAGCGGGGCGAGCAGTTCCCGCACGTACGGCGGGCCGGCGAGGCCGGCCGGGAAGAGCTTCACCAGGGTGGCGCCCGACGACCAGGCGATGTCGACCTCGGTCGGGGTGAAGGCGCCGCAGACCACCGGCAGCCCGGCCGCCTCGGCCTCCGCGAGCACCTCGACGCGGGTGGTGGGCGTGACGAGGAACTCGGCGCCCGCGTTCCTGGCCGCGGTCACGTCGGCGGGAGTGCGCACACTGCCGGCGCCGACCGCGCACGTGCCGCCCAGCTCGGCCCGCAGCGTCGCGACGGCGTCGAGCGCCCCGGGCGTGGTGAGGGTGACCTCGATGGTGTCCAGGCCCGCCTCGGCCAGTTCCCGGCCGGCGCGGACCGCCGCGTCGGGCTCGGCCAGCCGGACGATCGCGATCACCCGGCCGAGAGTGCTCGTTCGCTGCGCCGGGGCCATCATGTCCTCCCCATCCTGGAATCTGCTTCCGGTATATGGCACCGTATTCTGCATTATGGATGACGAGAGTCATAGTGCCGCCCGGGTGGCATGGGAAGACAGCGGCCGGGCGGCCGGAGCGCACCGGCGCCCGACCGGCGGGGCCGGACTGGAGATCGCCGGGATCGGCGAGGCGATGGTCCTGTTCGAAGCGCCGCCCGGGCACCTGCTCGCCGACGCCGCGGCTGTCGACGTGCACGTCGCGGGCGCCGAACTGAACCTCTTGACGGCCGCCGCCCGTCTCGGCGTCCGTGCGGGCTTCTGCAGCCGGGTCGGCGCGGACCCGCTCGGTACCCGGGTGCTCGCCGCGGCCACGGCCGCCGGGGTGGACACCGCGCTGGTGACGGTCGACCCCGCGCACCCGACGGGCCTGTTCCTCAAGGACGTCCGGGCGGACGGGCGGCGACGGGTCTACTACTACCGGAGCGGGTCGGCCGCGGCGCACCTCGACGCGACCGACGCGGCGCGGCTGCTCGCCGCCCGGCCGGGGCTCGTGGCCGTCTCCGGGATCACCCTCGCCCTCGGCGCGGGCCCCAAAGCGGCGGTCGAGGCGGTGCTGCGCGGCGCCCGGGACGAGGGCGCCGCGGTGGCGCTGGACCCCAACCTGCGCCCCGCCCTCGGCGACGTGGACCGGCAGGCCGCCGACGTGCGGACGCTGTTGCGGTGGGTGGACGTCCTGCTGCTCGGCACCGACGAGGCCGGGCCCGTCCTGGGCGTGCGGGACCCGGACGACGCGGAGGAGGTCTTCGCCGCCGCTGCCGCCGCCGGCGTCCGCGAGACGGTGCTCAAGGCCGGCCCGCACGGCTGTCACCACGCCGGCCCGACGGGTGCCCCCGTGCACCTGCCGAGCGCGGCGACCACGGTGGTGGATCCGGTCGGGGCCGGTGACGCGTTCGCCGGCGGTTACCTGGCCGGCAGGCTGCGCGGCGCCTCGCCGGCCGCCGCGGCGGGGTTGGGAGGCGCCCTCGCCGCCGGGGTGGTCGCCGCGACCGGCGACACCACCGGCCTGCCCGACCCCGCGGCCGCCGCCGAGTTGCTGCGCCGAACGCTCGCCGGTGCGAGCGGCCGTACCGGCGCGGGAGTCCCCTTCGCTACGGGCAGACTTGGAGATTGACGGAGTAGCAACCCGTAGTGTGGAATCTACTTCCACAATGTGGCAGACAAGGTCGAGGGATGGAATGTGATGGCCCCGCCACGGATCGCAGCAGTCGACTGCTTCGTTCTCAAACTCCCCAACGCCGAGCGGTACCTCGGCCTCAACGAGGACTCCGCCGAGCCGACACCGACCGAGTACGAGGTGCGCCCCCCGTACCGCAGCCTCTACTCGCACCGGTTCGAGACCCTGCTCGTCCGGCTGACCACCACCTCGGGTGCCACCGGGTGGGGTGAGGCCCTCGCGCCGGTCGCCCCGGAGGTCCCCGCCGAGGTGGTGCGCCGGCTCCTGACGCCGACGCTGATCGGCGCCGACCCGCGTCGCGTCCGGCCGATCAGCGCGCGGCTGCGCGACCTGATGCGGGAACGCGGACACCTGGGCGGGCACCAGGCCGACGCGCTCGCCGCCGTCGACATCGCCCTGTGGGACCTCGCCGGCCGGCTGGCCGGGCTGCCGGTGCACGAACTGCTCGGCGGGGCGTTCCGTGAGCGCGTCCCGACGTACGTCTCCGGGCTGCCCAAGCGGGACGACGCGGGGCGGGCGGCGCTCGCCGCGGAGTGGGCGGCGAAGGGCGTCGAGCGGATCAAGCTGCACCTCGGCAAGGGGGTGGCGGCGGACCTGGCCACCGTGGAGGCGGTGCGCGCCGCCGCGCCGCAGGTGCGGTTCGCCGTGGACGCGCACTGGACGTACGACCTGGCCGCCGCGACCCGGCTGGCGCGCGGCCTGACCACCATCGGCGGGGTCGAGTTCCTGGAGGCGCCGCTGGCGCCGGAGGACCTGGCCGGCCACGCCGACCTCGCCCGCCGCACGGACCTGCCGGTCGCCGTCGGCGAGGCGATGCGCCACCGGTACGAGGTGCTGCCCTGGCTGCGGCAGCGGGCGGTCGGCCTGGTCCAGCCGGACATCGCCCGCACCGGGATCACCGAGGCGATGGCGATCGCCGAGCTGGCCGCGGCCCACCATGTACCCACCGCGCCGCACCACTCGGTGGGGCTCGGTGTCGCACTCGCCGCGGGGCTGCAGGTCAGCGCCGCGGTCGAGCACCTGAGCTGTTTCGAGTACCAACCCACCACGACCGAGGTCGGGCAGCGGATCCTCACCGCGCCGCTGCCGGGCGGTCCGGACGGCTTCGCCGTACCGGCCGGGCCCGGCCTCGGCGTCGAGGTGGACGTCTCCACTGTCAGCGCACTCGCGGAGGAAAGTTGAGCACCCTCGAACCCCGGACCCGCGTACGCGGCCTGGTCCCCATCCTCGCCACCCCGTTCGACGACGCCGGCGCGCTGGACGTACCGAGCCTGCGCCGGCTGGTGGAGTTCCAGCTCGCGGCCGGCGCCGACGGGCTCGCCGTCTTCGGCATGGCCAGCGAGGGGTTCGCGCTCACCGCCGCCGAGCGGGCCACGATCCTGGCCGAGACCCGGGCCGTCGCCGGTCCGGACGTGCCGCTGGTCGCCGGCGTCAACGGCACCAGCACCGCCATCGCGGTCGAACTGGTGCTGGCGGCCCGGGACGGCGGCGCGGACGCCCTGATGGTGCTGCCCCCCTACCTGGCCAAGCCCGCGGGCAACCAGCTCGTCGACTTCTACGCCGCCGTCGCCGAGGCGAGCGGGCTGCACGTGATGGTGCAGGACGCGCCGGCGGCGACCGGCGTGACGATGCCGGTCCCGTTGATCGTGCAGCTGAGCAAGCTGCCCGGGGTCGAGTCGGTGAAGGTGGAGACCCAGCCCACCGCCCCGAAGGTGGGGGAGGTGGTGACCGCGACCGACGGGGAGTTCGACGTGCTTGGCGGCCAGAACGCCTTCTTCGTGCTCGAGGAGTACGCCGGCGGCGCTGTCGGCACCATGCCGGCCTGCGAGTTCACCGACGTGCTCGCGCCGATCCTGGCCGACTGGCGGGCCGGCCGGCAGGACGCGGCGCACGCCGCGTTCAACCGGCTGCTGCCGCTGATCCGGTTCGGGATGCAACCCCGACTGGCCTGGGCCGTGCACAAGGAGGTGCTGGTGCGCCGGGGCGTCATCGACTCCGCCTTCGTGCGTGACCCCGCAGTGCCGCTGGACGCCGGCAGTCGGGCCGCGCTGGACGTAATCCTCGGGCACACCTCGCTGCCCGCCTGGCGGTCGTGAGAGGGTGGCGATCATGACGAAGATCGTCTCGGTGGACGTCTACCCCCTGGCGCTGGGCCGGCCGGACGGCGCGGCCCGCGCCTACGCCACCCAGCCGCCCTGGCCGAGCGTCTACGGCAACCAGCGCGAGACCCTGGTGGTCCGGCTGACCGCCGACGACGGCACGACCGGCTGGGGCGAGGCGCTCGCCCCGGTCGCACCCGAGGTGCCCGGCGAGATCGTCCGCCGGCTGCTGGCGCCGGTGCTGCTCGGCGCGGACCCGCGCCGCGTACGCCCGCTGCGCCACCGGCTCGGCGACCTGATGCGCGAGCGGGGCCACCTCGGCGGCCACCAGGCCGACGCGATCGCGGCGGTGGACATCGCGCTGTGGGACCTGGCGGGCAAGCTGGCCGGCCGTCCGGTCGCCGAACTGCTCGGCGGCGCGTTCCACGACGCGGTCCCGACGTACGTCTCCGGGCTGCCCGGCCGCTCCGACGCCGACCGGGTCGCCCAGGCCCGGGACTGGGTCGACCGCGGGGTCCGGCAGGTCAAGCTCGGTCTCGGGTACGGCGTGGACGCGGACCTGGCCACCGTGACCGCGCTGCGCGAGGTCCACCCCGACCTGCGCGTCGCCGTGGACGTGCACGGGGTCTACGGCCTGGCCGAGGCGGTGCGGCTCGGTCGTGGCCTGGCCGAACGGGATGCCTGGTTCCTGGAGATGCCGCTCGCCTTCGAGGACGTCGCCGGTCACGCCGACCTGGCCGCGCGCATCGACCTGCCGGTGGCGCTGGGGGAGAGCCTGCGGCACCGCTGGGAGTTCCAGCCGTTCGTGACGGCCCGGGCGGCGGGCCTGCTGCAACCGGACATCGGCCGGACCGGGATCACCGAGGGACTGGCGATCGCCCAGTACGCCGAGACGCACCACCTGGGCGTGGCCCCGCACCACTCGGCCGGGCTCGGGCTGGCCCTCGCCGCCGGCCTGCACGTCGCCGCCGCCTGCGCCAACCTGGTCGCCTTCGAGTGGCATCCGACCCTCTTCGACAAGGTCAACCAGATCCTGACCGCGCCGATCGAGCCGACGCCGACGGCGATCCCGCTGCCCACCGGCCCCGGGCTGGGAATCTCGGTGGACGAGGAGGCCGTCGCCGGGTACAGCACGTGGGGCGCGCGGTGAGCCGGGTACTGCTGGTCGGCGCGTCGACCCCGATCGGCCGGGCCATCGCCGCGCGCTTCGCCGCCGCCGGTGACCGGGTCGTCGGGTACGGCCTGGAACCGGCGGGCGAGCCGAGCCTGGTCGCCGACCTCACCGGCGACTGTTCGACCGCCGACGGCGCCGCCGCCGCCGTGGAGGCGGCGCGGGAGCGGTTGGGTGGGCTGGACGTGCTGGTCGCGGCCGCCGGGGCAATGCCGATCGCGCCGGCGCACCGCACCAGCGACGAGCAGTGGCGGGCCGCCCTCGCGGGCTGCCTGGACACCCTGTTCTTCCCGCTGCGCGCGGCGTTGCCGCTGTTGCCGGCCGGCGGGGCGGTGGTGGCGGTCTCCTCGGTCAACGCGTTCCTGGCCGCCCCGTGGGTCGCCGCGTACGCCGCGGCCAAGGGCGCCGTGGAGGCCCTGGTCCGCCAGGTCGCGCTGGACTACGCCGCGCGGGGCATCCGGGTCAACGCGGTGGCGCCGGGCATGGTGGGCGGCGAGCGGCTGCCCGACGCCGCCGGGGGATACCCGATCGGGCGGACGCTGCGCCCGGAGGAGGTGGCGGCGGCGGTGCACTTCCTCGCCTCCGACGCCGCCAGCGGGATCACGGGGGTGGTGCTGCCGGTCGACGGCGGACTGTCGATCGCGTCGCCCGCCACGTACGCCCGGGCGGACCTCCGGCAGCGGCTGGCCGAGCTGGCCCCGTGACCAGCCCGGACGTGCCGGTCGGCGGGCGGTTCGCCCGCCTCTACCGGCTGCCCGACTGGCCGCCGCGGCTGGCCGGGCTGAACCTGCTCTGGCTGGCCGGGGTGCTCGCCGGCGGGGTGGTCGCCGGCCTGTCCCCGGCCACCGTCGCGCTCTTCGCGCTGCTGCGGGACTACCAGCGCGGGCGGCAGCCGCGGCCGTGGCGCGACTTCTGGCGGCACTGGCGGGCGGAGTTCGGCCGCTCGCAGGTCCGCCTGGGCGTACCGGTGCTGACCGTGTGGGTGTTCGCGTTCTACCTGCTCGCCGCCCGGCGTACCCCACTGGCCGCCGCGGTGGCGGTGCTCGCCCTGGGGTACCTGGCGGTGTTGGCGTACCTGCCCGCGGTGCTGGCCCATTTCGCCGTGCCGGCCACCACCGCCTGGCGGATCGCCGCCCTGACGGCCGCGCGCGCCCCGCTGCGGACGCTCGGCCTGGGCGCGACGGTGGCGCTGCTGGTCGTGGCGATGCTCGTCGCCGTGCCGGTCGCCGTTCCCTTCTTCCTGCCCAGCGCCCCCGCCGCGCTGATCACCCTGGTGGCCACGCGGATCTTCGACGCGCTCCCGGCGCCCGCCGCCGGCGGCGGACCGAAGGCGGACTGAGTCCGCCCGCCGCTCGGCGACACCCGGTTGCGGAGCGGCGGGCCGGCGGACGCCGGTTCAGCCGACGGCGGACAGCGGCGCGGCGCTGGCGTGGTAGCCGAGCCCGGTGGAGATCTGGTCGGCGTGCTCGATGACCTTCATGGCGAGTTCGTCCTGGCGCCTCGGCAGGTCCATCGCCGACAGCGGGCCGGAGACCGACAGGGCGGCCACGACCATGCCGGTGCGGTCCCGGATCGGGGCGGCGAGGCAGGCCCGGCCGAAGGCCAGCTCCTCGAACTCCGTGGCGTAGCCGCGGCCGCGTCCCTCCACGATCGCGGCGATCAGCCCGTCCAGCTCGGCGATGGTCTTCGGCGTGTACGCCGGGAAGGCGCTGCCGATCAGGGCTTGGATCTCGTCGGCGGTCAGGTCCGACAGCAGTGCCTTGCCCAGGGCGGTGGCGTGCAGCGGGCCGCGCCGGCCGACCAGGGTGAACGAGCGGGGAGCCAGCCGGCCCTCGAAGTTGCAGAGGTAGAACAGCTCGGTGCCGTGGCGCTCCGCGACGTTCGCGCCGAGGCCCAGGTCGCAGGCGAGATCCTGGGCGATCTGCCGGGACTGGCGGTGCACCGCCGACTGGTTGAGCGCGATGCCCGCCAGCCCCACCACGGTCGGCCCGATGCGGTAGAGCCCGCTGCGCTGGTCGTGGGTGACGAAGCCGAGCGCCTCCAGCGTCCCGACCAGTCGGGAGACGGTGGACTGGCCCAGGCCGGTGAGCTGGACCAGCTCGGAGACGCGTCGCTCCGGGTGCTCCTCGGTGAACGCACGCAGCAGCGACAGCGCGCGCTCGACACTCTGCGTGCCGCCGCCGACCTCGCGGGTGGTGGAGCGTGGCATTCTGCCCATCCTCAAAGCGTAGGAGTGTAATCCAGATTGCGGATCATACATCGCGAATGGTGCGGGCCGCCGACGCCACGGCCGGCGGCCCGCACCGAGGTCAGCAGCCCGGCACCCGTGCCGGGACCACCGGTTCGAACCGGACGGCGTCGGCCCGGTGATGCCCGGCCTGCTGGGAAGACAGGCGCACCGCGGCCGTGGCCGGGTCGAGGTCCCAGACGCCCAGCGCCCGCCACTGCCCGGCGTCGACGGTCTGGTCGACGGTGAGCGTGTCGGTGCCGCTGCTGTGCACCACCCGGTAGGTGGCCGCCGTCGTCGTGGTGGAGTTCGTCGGATACCAGACACTGACCCGGTAGGGTCCCGCCGTCAGCTCCGGCCGCCACGTCGCGACGGCACCCGTGCCGCCGCCCGCGACCCGGGTGGTGCTGCCGGCGTACCCCTTGAGCGAGCTGGCGGTCCAGCCTCCCGACTCGCTGTAGCCGGGCTGGCCGTCGTCGACGACGACCGCCCGCGCCGGGTCGGGCGTCCCGACCGGTACCGCGGTCCGCCCGACCGCCCCGGCCACGTGCAGGGCCACCTCGTGCAGCGCGCCCACCGTCGCGTCGGGCGGGGTCGTGACCGTGAAGCTCACCTGCTGTGCGGCGTTCGGCGCGAGGGCCACCGGGACGGAAGCCGGCGTGCTGCTCCACCCCTCCGGCAGCCCGAGGGCCGCGCAGCCGGTCGCACCCGCCGCCGGGGCGGCCGTGACGGTGGCCGTCACCGTGGCGCTGCCGCCGGGGGACGGCACCGGTGCGGCGGACAGCCCGGTGACGCGGGGCTGCACCATGGCCGCGTCCACCGGCCGGAACCGGACGGCGCTGACCCGGTGGAACGCCGGATCGTCCACGGTCAGCCGGACGAAGCCCTCCTCGCCGGCGGCGAACCGGAAGGTCCCGAGGACCCGCCAGCTGCGGGCGTCCTGCTGCTGGTCGACCCGGAACGGCGTCTCACCGTCGGTGTGCCGCACCACGTAGTCGGCCTCCCTGGTGGTGTCGCCGTTGGACGGGTACCAGACGGCCACCTCGTACCACCCGGCCTCGGCCAGGACCGGTCGCCAGGTCGCCGTGCCGCCGAGCTTGCCCTCCGCGCTGAAGCGCGACTGGGTGCCGCTGTACCCGGCGAGGCCGCTGGCCAGCCACTCACCGGTCTCGGTGTACCGGGGGCGGATGTCCTGCGGGGTGACGACGACGTCCTCGCTGGCGACCCGCACCTGCACCGTGGTCTCGCCACCGGTGTCCAGTGCCGCGGTCACCCGGTACGTCTGGTCCCGTTCCGCGGAGGCGGGTGAGGTGAGGGTGAAGCGGTACGCCTCCTCCCCGCGGGCGGCGACCTCGTACGAGACGCTCGCCGGCGTGATCGTCCAACCGGCCGGCGGCGTCAGGCGCAGCGTCCCCCGGGCGGTGCTCGGGCCGACGTTGAGCACGCTGGCGGTGACCGTGGTGGCGTCACCCGGGTCGGCGAGTTCCGTCGGCGCCGCGACGAGGGCGCTCAGCCGGGTCGGCGGCCGGACGGTGAGCCGTCCCGCCGTGAGCACGGCCTCGCCGCCGCTCCACCTCGCCGTCGCCTTCAGCGTGACCGTGTCCGTGGCGGCGTCGGCCGCGACGGACAGCTCGTAGCGCCAGGTCGCCGCGGTCCCGGCGGGCACGGTGGCCGGCTGCTGTCCCGCCGGCCGGGCCGACCAGCCCGCCGGCAGGTCGAGCGCGACGGCCGGGTCCGCCAGGGCGTCCGGGCCGTCGTTGCGGACGGTCACGGTCAGCCCCACCGTGTCGCCCGGCGTGGTGTCGGGCGAGGCAGGGGTCACCGCGCCGCAGACCGGCGTTCCGGGCGGGCAGTGGCCGGTCACCGCCGGCGGCAGGCGCAGGGTGGCCTCGCCGGTCTGGGCGGCGTCGGTGCTGATCCGGTACGTGAAGGGCGCCTCGGCGTCCCGCACCGGGATCGTCCACTCGTTGGGGTAGATCCGGTCGGCCTCGGCGTGCCAGGTGGCGCCGCCGTCGGTGGACCAGTGCAGGGTCGCCGGCGCCTCCGTGGCCGCCTGCAGGTACGCGTCGTAGCCGGTGCCGTCGGGTCGGGTCAGCAGCATGCCCCGGGCGGTCCCGATCGGGCTGGCGTCGTCGAAGTGGTAGCTGTCCTGCCCGGCGTCGGCCTGCTGGCCGCCGACCTGGTGCGCCACGCCCGGCACCCGCACGTCGCGGACGACCAGCGCGGTGATGCCCCGGCCGGAGACGGTGACCGGCAGGGTGGCTCCGCGCATCTCGGTGACGGTCCGGTCCCCGTTGTCGCGGATGACCTCGACCTGGTACGTCCGGTCCGGCCGTACCCCGCTGACCTTCTGGTCGAAGCGCACCACGCTGTGGGAGGTGCCCGTCGCCTCGTTGGTCAGGCTGAGGTAGAGGCTGTCGTTGCCGTGCCCCGTGACCCAGTTCAGCTGCGGGTCGGCGACGTCGACGATGCCCTTGGGCAGGTACGGCCAGACGCCGTCCTCGCCGTAGAACTCGCCGGGCTGGTGCCCGTAGACGTGGTACTTGAAGTAGACGTAGTTCGTCTCGAACACGGCCGGGAAGCTGATCTTGCCCTGCGAGCGGTAGGTCTGCTCGGAGATCAGGTAGTCCATGGCCAGCCCGAGCTGCGCCGGGATGTGGTGGTAGTAGATGGAGGTGAGTCCGGCCGGGCCGGTCAGCGGGAAGTCCGGACGCATCTGGGCCGCGGTGAACTCGCGGTAGTAGTAGCCGGGGTAGTTGGTGAAGCGGCCGACGACGAGGTTGTGCGCCACGTCGGCGAGCAGCCGGTCGTCGGTGTGGGCGGCGAGCCGCAGCAGGAACGGCGCCCAGATCGGGTTCATCACCAGGCCGCCGCCGGGGTTCTCCCGACCCGCCGCGATCTTGTAGGTGCTCAGCTGCTCGAAGGTCATGCCGTTGGTGGAGACCATCCAGGCCGGCACCTCCTCGGCCGGCACGTCCTCGTTCGGGTAGTCGTAGGTCACGCGGGGGTTCCAGCGGTCCACCTGCGCGTCGATCCAGCCGTCGGCGTTGACGGTGATGTCGCCGTCGGGCACCGGGCGCACCATCGTCTGCGTGACGAACCGCTTCGCCTCGGTGTAGGCGGCGTCGAGGTAACGCTTCTCGCGGGTCTCCTCGTACAGCTCCAGCAGCTCGATCCAGCCCTTGGAGTAGTTGAACTGGAAGCCGTTCTCGGCGATGTTCGTCGTGTACGGCGGGTCGATCTGTGCGGCGACGTAGCGGTCCGCCTCGGCCTTCGCCTCCGCCAGGTACGCCGGGTTGCCGGTGAGCCGCCACGCCGCCAGCGGGGTGCTGACCGGCGTCCGGCTGTCCTTGCGGGGACGATCCTCGATCGACTTCAGGGCCAGTTCGTGCAGGCCGGCCACCTGTCCACGGGTCTGCTGATAGAGCGGCACGAGGGTGGAGGCGTCCCCGGCCACGCTGCCGATGCGCCAGGCGTTGGTGTCGCCGTAGACCGGGTTCTGCTTGATCGGGGTCCAGCCGATGTTGTTGCGCGACACCTGGTACTCCAGGGACGGTCGCGCCCGCTTGTCGTAGAGCTCCCGGTCGCCGGTGAGGTAGTAGGCGCCGAGCAGGACGCCGCTGGTGGCCGTGCGCACCGCCCGGTCGTTCTCGGTGTCCACGAAGCCCTTCGCCCGGTCCCACCAGCCGGACAGCGAGCGCTGGTAGATCTCGCTGTCGTCGGCGTCCGAGTCCCGCATCACCAGGTCGAGCAGGTTGTGCACCGTGTCGGTGAGCGAGGTGTCGTAGATGTTGCGCCGGTAGGCGGAGTAGTCGTACTCGTCGCGGACGAGCTGGGTGTACGCCTGGTACATGGTCCCGGGTCGGGCGTAGACGCCGAAGGTGAACCGGTGCCGCTGCCCGGCCTCGAGCGGCGAGAGCCGGCCGACCTGCGGGGCGAAGGCCGTGGGCTGCACGTCGCCGGCGTCGTTACGCAGGCTCATCCCGAACGGCTGCCCGTCCGCGCCGGCCCCGCGCTGGTGTTCGAACGGGATCACCTCGGCCGGCGCGTACACGCCGCTGGTCACCTGCTTCCCCGCGACGGTGCGTTCCAGCAGGCAGGCCGGCGCCATCAGCTCCCAGGAGCTCAGCGCCTCGGCCCCGTAGACGACGCGCGCGTGCTGGCGGCTGCCGCAGAGCACCTCGTCGACGTCGGCGAAGTCGGTGACGTCGAGGGACTGGTAGCCGACGACGAAGTGGTCGGCGCGCCGGGCGGTGAGGGTCCAGGACGCCTCGGGGTTGTCGCCCGCCACCGACCAGCGGACGGTCAACTCGTACGCGCCGGGCGCCCCGGTACGCAGCTCGACCGTCCGCCCGTCGACGGCGCGGAACCCGGTGAAGCCGACCCAGGCGGAGTTCATGGAGCTGTAGTAGTCGGTGGGGGTGCCGGACTGCCCGCTGAGCACGAGCCACTGCTCGTCGAAGCGGCGCTGCGGGTCGGTGACCGGCAGCCAGCCGTCGGGCGTGCGGACCAGGATCTCGCGCAGGTACGTCTGGCCGCCCTGCCAGGTGGCGTGGTGGAAGATCATCCGGTGGTGTCGCCCCTCGATGGCGGCCACCTGCCGGATCCGCAGGTCGGGCTTGTCCAGCTCCCGCAACGGGGCGGCGAACGGCGCCTGGTCCGGGGTCGCCGGCGACGCGACGGCCGCCCCGGCGGGCAGCACCAGGGCCATCAGGACGAGGAGGAGGGTGAACGTTGAACGATGTCGCCTCGATGCTGTGGGCTTTACATCCATGAAATGGATAGTTAATGCGACGGATGCCGGTGTCAAGAGCGCGTGCTGGGAGTGGCATGCGCGTTCGGTTGGTCGATGGCGGACCTGAGGCGGCGTCGGTCCACCTAGGCGGACCCGGTGACGTCTGGCTGAACGTCGTGGAGCCGCAGTCACCGGAAGGTGACATCATGCGTTTCCGACCCACATGGCGGATGCCTATTGCACAAGGTGACCGGTGAAGTTACTGTCCTCAACACGCTCTTCACCGCGTCGAAACACGGGTCGGAGCCTCCGTCCTCGTTGGCCGACCGGCTCCGCCAACCGGTGATCGAACAGGAGTAGGACATGAAGCAACCAGAGCTCACCCGCCGGTCCCTGCTGCGGATCCTGGGCGTGGGTGCTGCCGCGACCGCGGCGGGCGGGCTGACCACCGCGTGCAGCCTGGTGGGCAGCAGCGACAAGCCCAGCGGGGACACCGTGCGCATCAAGGTCATGCTGGTGCCCGACCCCTCCGGCGCCTCCCAGTTCTACCGCGAGCAGTTCGACCTGTTCGAGAAGAAGAACCCGGGCATCGAGGTCCAGATCATCGAGAACCCGTCCGACCAGCAGATCAACGCCATCGAGCTCAGCTTCCAGCAGGGCGACGCCCCGGACGTCTTCCGCGCCCAGGACCAGGGCTTCGACCGCATCTTCGAACGCGGCTGGGTCGCACCGCTCGACCGGTACGTCACCGACGAGTTCAAGGCCCGGTTCCCCGAGGGCACCCTCGACCCGGCCACGTCCGGCCTGCACCGCGACGGCACGCTCTACACCCTGCCGCTCGTCTGGGGCAAGTGGTCGGTGGTGCGGTTCCTGTTGGTGAACAACACCGCCGCGAAGGTCGGCGGCGTCACCGCCGCACCGAAGACCTGGGAGGAACTGGAGCAGGCCGCAACCGCGATCACCCGCGCCGGCGGCGGCAGGACGTTCGGCTTCGCCGGCGCCTGGAGCAAGAGCGTCCTGGCCCGCATGCTCCAGCACACGGCGGGACCGTCCTCGATCGACAACGGCATCGACCTGCGCACCGGCCGGGCGGCCATCACCCACCCGTCGCTCGCCGCGGCCGTCGACCTGCTCAAGCGGATGCACGCCGCGAAGGTCATGACCCCGGGCTGGGAGACCTGGACGGACGCGGGCAGGGTGCACACCGCGTTCGCCAAGGGCGAGCTCGCGATGTTCCTCGCCTCGCCGTTCCAGATCGGCGAGGTCCGCAAGCTCAACCCGCAACTCGACATGACCGTCGCGGCCGTGCCCGTGCCGGCGGCCGGGCGCGGTGGCTACTCCGGCCAGACGGCGAGCTTCAGCCCGCTGTGGGCCATGTCGGCCCAGTCCAAGCACCCGGAGCAGGCGTGGAAGGTGATGGACTTCCTCGCCTCGAAGGACTTCCACCGGGCGTACTACGAGAAGTTCGGCACCCTGACCGCCCTGGAGAGCGCCTGGCAGGACAAGGCGGCGGCCAACCCGGACCAGAAGGCGATCATGGACATCGCCGCGCAGACCGTCCGGCTCATCCCCAACCCGGTCCTCGCGAGCAAGGGCGGCGCGCAGCTGATGGCGGCGATCCGCGGCAAGCAGGACCTGCAGTGGTCCGAGATCGCCCTGCCGGCCATCCTGCGCAACCAGCCCTTCGCCCCCGCCGCCGCCGACCTCAACACCAAGCTCGACGCCTTCATCGACGAGCAGGTCAAGGCCCTGTCGGGCAAGGGAGTGCAGGCCTCCCGCGCCGACCTCACCTTCCCCTCCTGGGACCCGCTGCAGCCCTTCGTCCCGGGCCAGAGATGACCAGCACCCCGACCGTCGTTGCGAGTGGCGCCGCCGAGCAGGCGGCGCCACCCCGGCGCACTTCCGCCCCCGCCCGGCGGCGCCGCCCCGGCAGGCTGCGCCGGCACGCCTGGCAGTACGTCTTCCTCGCCCCGATGCTGCTGCTGTTCGTGGCCTTCACGCTCTGGCCGATGGTCGCGAGCTGGTGGTACTCGTTCTTCGAGTGGGACGGGGTGGGCCCGGCCACCGAGTGGGTCGGCCTCGCCAACTTCACCGAGGTGCTCGCGAGCGAGGGCTTCTGGCGCGCCTTCCGCAACTCGTTCCTCTTCTCCCTGGTCGCGATCTGCGTGGAGATGCCGCTGGCGCTGCTCGTGGCGATCCTGCTCAACAGCCGCCGGCTGCGCGGGCGCAACCTCTACCGCCTCTTCCTCTTCCTGCCGGTGGTGACCACCACCGCCGTGGTCGGCATCGTCTTCGCGGTCCTGCTGGACCCGGCCGGCGGGTTCGTCAACGAGGTCCTGCGCTCCGCCGGGCTCGTCGACTCGCCGATGATCTTCCTGTCCGAGTCGTCCGCCCTCCCGACGGTCATGGCCGTCGACGTGTGGAAGGGCTTCGGCATCACCCTCGTCTACTGGCTCGCCGCGCTGCAGACCGTCCCCGAGGACCTGTACGAGGCGGCGAAGGTCGACGGCGCGAACGGCCGCCAGATGCTGCGGCACGTCACCCTCCCGGTGATCGCCCCGATCGGCGTGGTGATCCTGCTGCTCACCTTCCAGAAGAGCATGAACCCGTTCGACCTGGTGCAGGCGATGACGCAGGCCGGGCCCAACTACGCCACCGACGTGGTCGCCACCTACATCTACCGGTACGCCTTCAACCCCGAGCTCAACGCGCCCCGGTACGGCTTCGCCTGCGCCGCCGGCGTCGTCTTCGGGGTGATCACCCTGGTGATGACGGCGCTGCAGGGGCCGCTGCTGCGCCGGCAGTACCTGAAGGGGAGCCGCTGATGCGCCGCATGCACCTCTGGCACCTGCTGCTGATCCCGCTCTGCCTGGTCTGGATCTATCCCTTCGTCTGGATGGTCTCCACGGCCTTCAAGTCCGAGCGGGAGGTCTTCCTCGGTGGTCTCTCGGTGCTGCCGAAGGAGTGGAGTTTCGACAACTTCACCCGGGCCTGGGACACGGCCCACTTCGGCACCTACCTGTCCAACACGGTGGTCTTCTCCGTCACCACGGTCGCCGTGGTCCTGTTGGTCTCCGCGACCTCCGGGTACGCCCTCGGCCGGGGCAACCTGCCCGGCAAGAAGGTGATCGTCGGGCTGCTCGTCGCCACCATGTTCATCCCGCACGGCTACACGATCATCCCGATCTTCAAGCTGGTCGACGGGCTCGGCCTGAACAACGGGCTGCTCGGCGCGGTGCTGGCCACCGCGGGGCCCGCGCACGTCGTACCCATCCTGCTGTTCATGGGGTACTTCGCCGGGATGCCGCAGGAACTGGAGGACGCCGCCCGGATGGACGGCGCCGGCTACCCGCGCATCTTCTTCCGGATCATGCTGCCGCTGGCCAAGCCGGTGATCGGCACCGTGGCGCTGTTCAACTTCATGGCCGCCTGGAACGCGTTCTTCATCCCGCTGGTGTTCACCCTGGGCCGGCCGGAGCTGCGCACGCTGGGCGTCGGCATGTACAGCTTCTTCGGGCAGGAGGCCACCGACTGGGGCGGCCTGGCCGCCGCGGCGACGATCAGCCTGCTGCCGATCATCGCGATCTTCCTGTTCCTGCAACGCACGTTCGTCGAGGGGATCGCCGGTGCGGTCAAGTCCTGACATTCTGCGGGCCCGCCCGGTCTCCGCCGAGCACTACGAACTCGGCGAGGGGCCGCGGCTGGACCCGCGTACCGGTGAACTGCTCTGGGTGGACATCCGCGTCGGCCGGCTGTGGCGGGGGCGGCTGACCGGCGACCGCGTCGAGGTCCTGGCCGGTCACGACGTCGGGGCGGCGACCGGGGCCGTGGCGCCGTCGGCCGCCGCCGGCGCGGGCTGGGTCGTGGCGGCCGGGCGCGGCTTCCGGCACGTGTCGGCCGACGGCAGCGTACGGCCGCTCGGCGGTGACGTCGCCGCACCGGGCACCCAGATGAACGACGGCGGATGCGACCCGTCCGGCCGGTTCCTCGCCGGCAGTCAGGTGATCGGGGGCGGCGAGCCCTGGTCGGGCGGGCTCTACCGGCTGGAGCCGGACGGTTCGGTGGCGACGGTGCTGACCGGCGTCGGCTGCGCCAACGGGCTCGGGTTCGACCCGGCCGGCGAGACGATGTACCACGTGGACAGCCGGCGGCGCCGACTCACCCGCTACCGCTACGACCTGGCCACGGGCGCGGCCGGCGACCCGCGCGTCCTGGTCGAGTTCGACGACGCCACCCCCGACGGGCTCTGCGTCGACGCCGAGGGCTGCCTCTGGGTGGCGATGTGGGACGGCTGGGGCGTCCGCCGGTTCGCCCCCGACGGCACCGCGCTGGCCCGGGTGGAGGTGCCCGTGCCCCGGCCGACCGCCGTCTGTCTGGTCGCCGGCACCCTCGTGGTGACCACGGCCTGGCTCGGGCTGGACGAGGCCACCCGGCGGGCGGCGCCCGACAGCGGCCGGATCTTCGCCGTCGACGTCGGGGTCGACGCGCCCCCCACGCACACCTGGGGGCAGCGGTGAAGATAACCCGGCTGGAACTGCTGACCGTGCCGCAGGGCACGAGCGCCATGCTCCTGGTGGTCGTGCACACCGACTCCGGCGAGTACGGCGTGGGCGAGGTCGGCATGCGCTCCCGCTGGCGGACGGTCCGCGGCGCGGTGGAGGACTTCGCCGAGCAGCTCACCGGCGCCGACCCGAGCCGCATCGAACATCTCGGGCAGCTGCTCTGCCGCTCGGGATTCTTCCCGGCGACCGGCGTGCTCGCCGCCGTACGCGCCGCGATCGACGTGGCGCTGTGGGACCTGCTCGGCAAGACCCTGGGCGTCCCGCTCTACCAGTTGCTCGGCGGTGCCTCCCGCGACCACGTCGAGTGCTACGTGCACGTGCCGGGCGACGCCGCAAAGGACCCGGCGGCGATGGTGGCCGAGGTCGAGCGGCTCGTCGCGGCGGGCTGGCGGTACGTGCGGGTGCCGGCGAACAGCCCGAACCGCGACGGCGAGTACGACCAGCGGGCCGCCCTGCGGCACACCGTCGCCACCGTCGAACGGCTCCGCGCGGCCCTCGGCGACGAGGTCGAGCTGCTGCTCGACGTACACACCCGGTTCGAGCCCGCCCAGGCGGTGACATTGTGCCGGGAGCTGGAGCCGCTGCGGCCCTACTTCGTGGAGGACCCGCTGCGCAGCGAACACCCCGACGGCTACCGGACGCTGCGCCAGCGCACCGGCGTCCCGCTCGCCGCCGGCGAACAGTTCGGCACGAAGTGGGAGTTCCGGCCGCTGATCGAGGGGGAGCTGATCGACCACGCCCGCGTCGACGTGGCCAACACCGGGCTGACCGAGGCCCGCAAGATCGCGGCGATGGCCGAGGTCCACCACGTCAACCTGGCCACCCACAACCCGCTCGGCCCCGTCACCGCCGCCGCCTCGGCACACCTGAACCTGGTCCTGCCCAACGTGTCCGTGCAGGAGCAGCCGTGGCCCGAGCTGGCGCCCTCGCCGGTGATCACCGCCGGGCCCGTGCTGACGCCCGGCCGGATCAGGCCGGCGGAGCGGCCCGGCCTCGGCGTCGAACTCGACCTCGCCGCCGCCCGCCGGCTCGACCAGCGCGGCCCGGCGCCGCTGCCGGTCTACCACCGCCGCGACGGCTCCTTCACGAACTGGTGACCGGGATGCGGGTACTGGTGACCGGCGCGGCCGGCGGCGTCGGCCAACTCCTCCTGCCGGCGCTCGCCGGCGAGCACGACCTGCGGCTGACCGACCTGCGGGCCCCCGAGCGGGTCGGGCGGGCGGAGGTGGCGCTCGGCGACCTCGCCGACCCGGGATTCGCCGAGCGGCTCTGCGCCGGCGTCGACGCGATCGTGCACCTGGCGGGAAACCCGCGACCCGGCGACGACTGGGACCGGCTGCGCGGGCCCAACCTCCAGGTGCCGACCGGCATCCTGGCGGCGGCCGAACAGGCGGGCGTACGCCGGGTCGTGCTCGCCAGCTCCGTCCACGTCCTCGGCGGCTACCATCCGCCGTCCGCCCGTCCCGCCCCGGGCCCGATCCGCGACGCGTGGCCGCCGCGCCCGTGCTGCCGCTACGGCGCGACCAAGGTCTTCGGCGAGGCCGCCGCCCGGGTGTACGCGGACTCGGGCGCCTTCTCCGTGGTCTGCCTGCGGCTCGGCGGCTGCCGGCCCGTCCCCCCGACCCGCGGCTGGTTCGACACCTGGCTCGGTCCGGCGGACCTGGGTCAGGCGGTACGCCTGGCGCTCCGGGCCGACGTGCGGTTCGGGGCGTACACGGTCACCTCGGCGAACACCGCGGCCCTCTTCGACCTCGGCGCGGCACGCCGCGACCTGGGTTACGCGCCGGGCGAGGATTCGGAGACCTACCGGCACAGCGTGCCCGTCGGGCCGTCGACGATGTGCCGGAGCGGGCGGGACTGAGCCCACGTCCGCGGGCCGCCGCGTTCCCGGCCGTTCCAGCGGGAGGGCCCGTCAGCCGGCCCCGGCCATCGCCGCGAGGCGGCGGGCGAGCAGGGCGGCGGTCTCCCGCAGCTCCGGAGGCTCCAGCACCTCCGCGTCGAAGCCCAGCCGGGCCACCTGCGCGGCGAGCCACTCCAGGCTGTCCCCGCCGACGACGAGCACGCACCAGCCGTCGCGATCCTCCTCGACGCGCCCCACCTGGGGCGGCACCAGCTCCCGCACCCGGTCGGATCGGGCGTGCACCCGCACCCGGGCGAGATGCCGGTACGGGGCCTCGGTCACGGACCGCTGCACGTAGGCGACCGGGTCCGGATGCTCCCTCGTCCGGAAGCGCCAGGTCGTCGCCACCACCTCACGCATCCGGTCCAGGCGGAAGGTGCGCCAGTCGTCGCGGTCGACGTCGTGGGCCATCAGGTACCAGCGGCGGCCGGTGGTGACCATCCGCACCGGTTCGACCGTGCGCTCGCGCTCCCCGCCGTCGCGGCCGGCGTACCGGAAGCGCACCCGCACGGCGTCGCGACAGGCCCGCGCGAGCGTCACCAGCAGCTCCGCGTCGATCTCGACGCCGGGGCCGACGAGGGTCTCGGTGGCGCCGTGCACCGCCCGCACCTCGGCGCGCAGCCGGGGCGGCATCACCTGGTCGAGCTTCGTGAGTGCCCGCAGGGCCGCCTCGCCCGCCCCGGCGACCGTGCCCCCCGAGGCCAGCCGCAGGGAGACCGCCGTCGCGATCGCCTCCTCGTCGTCGAGGAGCAGCGGCGGCAGCCGGGTGCCCGCGCCGAGCTGGTAGCCGCCCCCGACGCCCGCCGTCGCGTGCACGGGATAGCCGAGCGCGCGCAGCCGCTCCACGTCGCGGCGCACCGAGCGGTCGGTGACCCCCAGCTCGGCGGCGAGCTCGGCGGCGGTCCAGGACGGCCGCCGCTGCAGCAACGTCAGCAGCCGCAGCACCCGCTCGGTCGTCGCCTCGACACCCACGCACCCATCGTTCCACAGATCACGGAACGAACCTGTCCGCTATATCCGTGAGGCTGGGATCATGACCGACCAGACGTGGAACCCTGTGCTCCGCGACCAACTCGCCTGGCACTGGGCCAACCAGCTGCGCGAACGCCTCGACGGACTCACCGACGACGAGTACTTCTGGGAGCCCGCGCCCGGCTGCTGGAGCGTGCGCCCGCGCGGCACCGGCACGGCGCCGGTGCAGGCCGGTTCCGGCGCGATGACCATCGACTTCGCGATGCCGCAGCCCGACCCGCCACCGTTCACGACGATCGCCTGGCGACTCGGGCACGTGATCGTCGGCGTGCTCGCGGTGCGCAACGCCGCGCACTTCGGCCGCGCGCCCACCGACTACCAGTCGTTCGAGTACGCGCCGACCGCGGGCGCGGCACTGACCCAGCTCGACGCCGAGTACGCCACGTGGCTGGCCGGGGTCGAGTCCCTCGGCGAGGCCGGCCTCGCCCGCCCGTGCGGGGAGGCGGAGGGACCGTACGCCGAGCGTCCTCTGGCGGCACTGGTGCTGCACATCAACCGCGAGCTGATCCACCATCTGGCCGAGGTGTGCCTGCTCCGCGACCTGCATCGGCAGACCCGGCGGGAGGTGGGCTGAGATGGCCCGCGACATCCAGATCACCTTCGACTGCGCCGACCCGGCCGGGTTGGCGGCGTTCTGGGCCGACGCCCTCGGCTACCAGCTGCAGGACCCGCCCGCCGGCTTCGAGTCCTGGGAGCAGGCCCTGGAGGCGATGGGTGTGCCGCCCGAGAGCCGCAACGACGCCTCGGCGGTGGTCGACCCCGCGGGCTGCGGGCCGCGGCTGTTCTTCCAGCGGGTGCCGGAGGGCAAGCGGGCCAAGAACCGCGTGCACCTCGACGTGCGAGCCGCCCCCGGGCTCCGGGGCGACGCGCGGATGGCGGCCCTGGAGGCGGAGGCCGAGCGGCTCGTCTCCCACGGCGCCACCCGGCTGCGGCGCCACGAGCCCGCTCCGCCGCTCGGCGCCGGTCACATCGTGCTGGCCGACCCCGAGGGCAACGAGTTCTGCCTCGACTGATCGGCCGCGCGGCGGGGCCGGCGCGCCTTCACCTCGCGCGGCCGGCTCACCCGGTCACGGTCAGGCTGCTCATCGGTTCGGGAGCTTACGGTGCAGGTCACCGGAGGTCCGAACCCGTCCGCCCAAAGTTGATCAGGATTTGCGTGTCGGTTAGGGTGCCTGCCCGTGAAGCGTCTTCGTGTTGCCTCGACCGTGTTGATCTGTGCGTCCCTGCTGGCGCTTGCCGCGTGTGGTGGGGAGGACACCGAGACCACGGCCGGTTCGGCGCCGTCCGCCTCCTCGGCGCCCGCGGCGACCGCCACCTCCTCGGCGCCGTCCCCGTCGGCCGCGGTGGCTACGAAGAGCGACAAGGAGCTCTGCGAGTCGGCGAAGAAGGTGGGGGCCGAGATGAAGGCGAAGCTCGTCGCCGCCGTGCAGTCCGGAGATTCGTCGCCGGCCACGTTCAGGAAGGTCCTGACCGGGCTCAGTGAGAAGGTGACCGAGGTGGCCTCCGCCGGGGGCGACGGCAAGGTGACCACCGCGATGAAGCAGTTCGCTGCGGAGGCCGCCAAGGCGGCAGGGGCCGCGGACCCGGCGACCGCCGCCGACAACCCCGCCCTCACGAAGGCCGGCGCTGACCTCTCGGCGGCGTGCAAGGCGGTCGGAGTCAGCGCCACCTTCTGACGGCGCCGCCCCGGCGGGCGACTCGCCGCGGTCACCACGGGCCACCCATCCGGCCCGTGGTGACCGCGGCCCGTTTCTATCGCCCGGCCCCGACCTCGTCGGCCTGCCTCCACAGCTCGAGCAGCAGCCGGTTGACCTCGTCGGGACGTTCTTGATGTGGCGAGTGGTCCGCCCCCGCGACCCGGTGGAAGGAAGCGCCGATCCGCTCCGCGACAACCCTCGCCGTGGCCACCAGCGCGTCCCCGGTCGTCGACCGGTAGTCCGCCGGCGCCGACTCCCACGAACCGGCGAGCACCAGCTTGGGGTAGCTGGTCGGCCGGAGCGAGTCGACCGGCAGGTCAGCCTCCCAGCAGGGTCGTTCCCGCATGGCCGTCTGCGCCGCCCGCACGGCGAACTCCATCGGCTCGGGAACGCGCTCGTCGTTGCCGTACGCCGCCCGCAGGTAGTCCTCCGCAGGCAGGGATCGGGACGCGGCCACGTACCGCCGGTTGGCGTCGAGTGCCGCGGCGACGACGGGATCTTCGGCTGCCACCGCGAGCGCGGCCGGCTCGATGAGCGCCATTGACATCCTCCCCCGCCTAAACCTGAATCCGTGGATCGGGTCGACGTGCGGGGCGTGGGCACGGTGTGGAGATGACGAGAGTGCCCTCTGAGCTGCGATGATCGGGTTTGTCTGGA
>NZ_JBICUP010000058.1:10476-34577 GCF_043198215.1 Micromonospora sp. NPDC048830 | reverse complement strand
CCGGCATAGCTACAAAGCCACCATCGCGATCGACATCATCACAAACCATTGCGAAACACCCGCCGGACCTTAACCGAGCGGCGTTGCGACTAGACGTCGTCCTCAAGGGTTCGGCCCAAGGGTGTCAGGGAGCAGTAGGAGAACGGTCGGCCGAGGAGGCGGGGCGCACCGGACGATGGCAGATCCAGTCTCTGGTCTGGGCATCGGCCCGTCTCGGTGCGCCCCCGCACGTGTCGCCCGTTCAGTCGTTCTCGGGGAACCCCATGCTCAGCGAGCTACGCGTCGAGGTGACCCACCGTGAGGTGACCGCCTTCTGACGGGTGAAGAACGCGAACCCTTCCGGACCGTACGCGGGAGCATCACCGAGAAGTGAGTCCTTCCAGCCGCCGAAGGCGAAGTAGGAGACCGGTACGGGAACCGGGACGTTCACTCCGACCATGCCAACCTGAACCTCGCGTTCGAAGCGTCGGGCGGCGCGGCCGTCGTTGGTGAAGATGGCCGTCCCGTTACCGAACTGGCTGGAGTTGATGAGACGTAGCCCTTCGTCGAGGTCCTTCACGCGGACCACCGCGAGCACGGGGCCGAAGATCTCGTCCTCGTACGCCTTCGAGGTCGTCGGAACCCCGTCCAGGAGCGTGGGGCCGAGCCAGAAACCGTTCTCGTGGCCGTCCACCCGGCAGTGGCGGCCGTCCACCAGCACTGTGGCGCCGTCGCGTTCGGCGATGTCGATATAGCTGGCCACCCGGTCCCGGTGCTGGCGGGTGATCAGCGGGCCCATGTCCGGGTCGGTGCGGCCGTCGCCGACACGCAGCCTCGCGGCCCGCTCCTGGATCCGCGCGTTCAGCTCGTCGGCGATCGACTCCTCGGCAAGGACGACGGAGATGGCCATGCATCTTTCGCCCGCCGACCCGAATCCACCGGACACCGCCTGGTCCGCTGCGGCGTCGAGGTCGGCGTCGGCAAGCACGAGCATGTGGTTCTTCGCGCCACCGAAGGCCTGAACGCGTTTTCCGACCCGCGCTGCGGACTCGTAGATCGAACGCGCTACCGGCGTCGACCCGACGAAGGAGACCGCCTGTACGTCCGGATGGTGCAGCAGGGCTTCGACAGCGACGCGGTCGCCTTGGAGAACGTTGAACACCCCGTCGGGGAGCCCGGCGGCCTTCCAGAGCTCGGCCAGCCAGAGCGCCGCCGACGGCACCCGCTCACTCGGCTTGAGCACCACCGTGTTGCCGACGGCGATCGCGATGGGGGTGAACCACAGGGGCACCATCGCCGGGAAGTTGAACGGGCTGATCACGGCAACCACACCGAGTGGTTGCCGTACGGAATGCACATCGACGCCGGTGGACACGTTCTGTGCGTAACGTCCGCTGGTCAGGTGTGGGAACGCGGTCGCGAGGTCGACGACCTCAAGTCCGCGCTGCACCTCGGCCGCCGCGTCGGACACGGCCTTGCCGTGCTCACCGGTAATGATCCGCGCGAGTTCCTCCTTACGGCTGTTCAGCAGCTCGCGAAACCGGAAGACCACCGTCTGCCGTCTGGCGGCCGAGAGCTGAGACCATTCCTCGAAGGCGCGCCTGGCTGCCTCGACCGCGGCGGCGGTCTCGGTGGCGTCGGCCAGAACCACCTCTCTCGTGGCCGCTCCGAGCGCGGGATCGAAGACGGCCGCCCGGCGCGCGGTTTCGCTGATCACCCGACGTCCGTTGATCCAATGTCCGAGCGTCGGCTTGTTCGGGTCACTCACGTTCGATCCTCCAGTTCGGTTGGCAGGTTGAGTTACCGGCCCGACGTTCCGGCCGGCCGGCCCGCCTCGGGCGAGCGTGGGGTGTTCAGTGCGTGCCGGCCAGTCCCTCGACCAACCGGGCTGCGGACAGCGCTCGTTCCTCGTCCAGGGCCACGCACTGCATCCCGACCGGGAGTCCTCGCTCGTCTGTCCCGAAGGGAACGGTGACCGCGGCCAGTGGAGACCAGTTGACGGGCGCGCAGAAGCGGGTCAGTTGGCGGCTGGCACCGGTGAGTTCGGCGCGCGGACGCGAATCGTCGTCGACGGCGGTGCGCAACGGCGCGGTGGTCGGGACGGTCGGCAGCACGAGCGCGTCGCACACCGAGAAGGCCGCCATCAGACGCTCGGCCAGGTGCGTGAGGGTCTTCCACGCGGCCAGCAGGTCAGCCGCGGTGTGCTGCGCCGCCGCGTCGAGAACGGTCCTGAGGCCACGGCTGTAGAGTCCCCGTCCGGCCGGATACCAGCCGGCTGCGTGGTGGGCCTGGTAGGCATCGGCGAAGAGCGGGACCAGCCGGACGGGATACCATTCGTCGAAGGCCGGGACCTGGACCGTTACCGTCGACACCCGGCTGTGCCGCGCCAGGCTCTCGCCGAGGTGCTCGTAGGCGATGCCGACGGCGGACTCCACGTCGCCGAGGTCCGCCGGGGCCAGGACGCCGAGGCGGTCCACGTCGACGGCGGTCGTCGGCCGCCCCGACATGGCGGACCAGAGGGCGGACAGGTCCCGCACGTTCGCCGCCAGGGGACCGCACGAGTCGGCTATCGGCGACAGCGGGATCTGGCCGGCCATGTCGACCGAGTGGGTACGCGGCTTCAGGCCGGCGACGCCGCAGAGCGCTGCCGGGATCCTGATCGATCCGCCGGTGTCGGTGCCGAGTGCGCCCAGGACTTCCCCGGCGGCGACTGCGGCTGCGGACCCTCCGCTGGAACCGCCCGCGATGCGGGTGAGGTCGTGGGGATTCCGCGTCGTCGGCGTGACCGTTCCCATGGCCATCTCGTGGGTGTGCGTCTTGCCGATCAGGACCGCTCCGGCGGCACGCAGGGTACGTACCACCGTCGCGTCGTGATCCGCTGCCGGTGCGCCGCTGAACAGACGCGACCCTGCCCGCGTCGGCATTCCCGCCACATCGATGACGTCCTTGACGGCGAGGGGAATACCGAACAGCGGTGACCGGGGCTGGTATCCGGCGTCCAGCATGGCGTCGAGTTCGGCCGCTCGCGCCCTGGCCTGCGCGGCGTCGATGTGGGCGAACGCGTGGACGTGCCGCTCGATGTCCGCGCAACGGTTGAGCGAGGTCTCCACGAGTTCGGTCACTGTCACGGATCCCGCGCGCAGCCTCCGCGCCGACTCGACGATCCCCTGGTCGCTGTCCCCGGAACCGGGCGTGACGCATCCGGCCGCGGCGACCGGCACCGACCGTCGAGGCCCGGACGCTTCTCGAGGCGCTTGGACAGTAATCGGATTCAGCCTTTCCGTGTAAGGGTTTCCGGTGCTCAGACCTTCAGGGACTTCTCACCGGGGACCCAGTAGAGGATGCGGCGACGGACGAATCGGACGATCACGTTCAGCGTGATGCCGACCGCGCACAGGATCAGCAGGCAGGCGAAGACGGCGCCGGTGTTCATCCGGTACTGCGCCTGGAGGATGAGCACTCCGAGGCCCGCCTGGGCACCGACGAACTCCCCGACGATCGCGCCGAGGGTGGAGAAGACCACGGCCATCTCGAAGCCCGTAAAGATGCTGGGCAGGGCGCTGGGAAGCAACAGCTTGCGCCTGATCTGCCCCCGGGTGGCCCGGTGCACCTTGAACAGCGCGATGTGCTCGGCGCTCACACTTCTGATTCCCGACATCGTGCCGAGGAGCACCGGGAAGAACGCGAGCAGCGCGACCACGACGACCTTCGAGGTCAGCCCGAACCCGAACCAGATGACGAACAGGGGCGCGATGGCGACCTTGGGGATCGACTGGATGGCGACGATGTACGGGTAGATCATGCGGTTCAGGATGTCGACCTCGACCAGTACGACCCCGAGCACCAGGCCGAGCACGGTTCCGATCGCCAGCCCGCTGAACGCCTCGATGAGCGTGACCTGGGTGTGGTAGAGGAAGCTCCTCGTCGCGCCGGGATCGGTCAACGCCTGGAGGACTTCACCGAGCGGCGGAAAGATGAACGACGGGATGCCGAGTGCCCTGGGCACGTACTCCCAGGCCACGAGGAGCACCACCAGGAAGGCGAGCGGCGGAAGGTGCCGCCGGGACGCGATCCCACGGCTCTTGGCGGAACCCTGGGCGCGGGACGGTGTCATCACGCGGGTCGTAGTGGTGCTAGCCATTCTTTCGCTCCCCGTTGAAGTGCTGCCTGATCTTGTCGGCGGCCTCGCCGAACTTCGGGTCGGTGAGGATCTCCGGTCCTCGCTTGCGGCCGAACGGCACCTCGACGACGTCCACGATGCGTCCGGGGCGCGGGCTCATGACCACCACCCGCTGGGACAGGTACACCGCCTCCGAGATGCTGTGGGTGATCAGTAGGGCGGTCTTCCCGCTCTGCTCCCACACCGAGTTGAGCTGGACGTTCAACTGCTCCCTGGTGAGGGCGTCCAGCGCCCCGAACGGCTCGTCCAACAACAGCAGGGACGGGTCGTGCACCAGGGCACGGCAGATCGCCGCTCGCTGCTGCATTCCCCCGGAGAGTTCGTTGGGGTAGGAGTCCGCGAATTCGCTCAGCCCCACGAGCGCGAGCAACGAGTGGGCTCGCTCCCGGTGTGCCGGCGTCGGCTTCTCGTTGAGCTCGACGGGAAGCAGCACGTTCTCGATGATCCTGCGCCAGGGGAGCATCACCGATCCCTGGAACGCGATGCCGATGTCGTTGCGCGGGCCGGTGATGGGTGCTCCCCCCAACAGGGCATCGCCAGCGGTGCGCTCTTCCAGACCGGCAAGAATCTTCAGCAGCGTGGTCTTACCGCATCCGCTCGGTCCGACGACCGACACGAACTCGCCCTCGGCGATGTCCAGGTCGATCCCATCGAGCGCCACCGTGGCGCCCTTCTTCGTCTCGTACCGTTTACTCAGGTCGCGGATGGAGATGAGCGGCCGGGTCTGCGCACCTTCCCCGTTCGTCGCCAGGTGCTGTGCCGTCGTGCTCATGCTGCTACCCCCAGTTCGGAATAGATCTCGAGTGCGTTGTCCTTGAGCACCCGTTCGGCCAGCCACACGGCCCGCTCGCCCGCCCACAGGTTGTTCGACCGCCCGCGCTCAAGCGCCCTGGCGACGGCCCACCGTCCGTTGCGGACGGCGGCCACGTGCATCTCGGGCAGCCCGGTGTCGGTACCGAAAATGACCTTGTTCGCGGGCAGGAACTCGAGCCACTCGTTGAGTCGGCTCACAAGGTGCGTGCGGTGCAGGTACGGCATCCAGGAGAAGTCCAGGTAGACGTTGCCGTAGGTGTGCGCCATGATCGCGGTTTCGCTGCAGTAGGGGTAGCCGCCGTGGATCAGCACGAACGGGATCCCGAAAAACTCGGGTTGATCGAACACGGACTGGAGCAGCCGGGGGCGGGCCCCCGCGTAGGCCATGCCGGGCTCGCCGTGCCCCGACCCGACATGGATCTGTACGGGGAGCCGCCACGTCGCGATCTGGCGCAACACATGGAACGCGAGGTAGTCCTCGTAGACTGCCCGATCCTCGAACGAACCCGCGACGGCGCGGTTCCACGCGGACTCAGCCTCCCGGTAGCCGCGCGGCACGAACGCGAGGCTCCGCGTGTACGCAGAGGCGATCTTGAAACCGACGGCGCCGTTGGCGACGACGTACCTGATCGACGAGGTCAGGAACTCCAGGTAGGCCGCGAAGGACGTGGGAGCCTGGTCCAACCCGAGCTCGTTCAGTCGCGCCTGGAGATCGGCCCGGAACCGTGCGGTGAAGGATTCGACCTCCTCGCCGCGCTGCCCGGTTCGCCCGAGGGGAAACGGGTAGAGGTAACCGTCGATCCGCATCACCCACCGGTAGCGCGGTGAGTCGGCGAGTTCCTCGGGCATGGCTCGTACATCCGTCAGGACGACGGGACAGTCGACCAGATCGAGCGTCCGGTCGAAGAGCGCGCGGACGTCGCTCCGGGCGCGGGGCGAGCGGTAGTCGAAGCCGACCTGGGCGTCCAGGAACCTGTGCCCCTCGGCGAGGCTCTCCGCGAAGACCGTGGTCTCCCGATACCGGAGGGCGCGCTGGAGCAGGCCGCTGATCCCACAGGTCTCTTCGAGGTCCGCCAGTTCGGCCGCGTCCTGGCGGCGCTCGGCGTCGAGCCAGCGGGTGTACGCATCGGGACCGATCCGGGCCTCGACGTAACCGCGGGCGTACGCCTTCTCGTGACTGTCGGCGTCCCGAAGGCGGCCCCGGGAATCCTGGTAGGTGTCCATGCCGATATGACAGTGGTGGTCGACGACAGGGATTGCCGCCAGGTCATCGAGGATGGTCACGGGTTGGCCCCTTCGTGGGTCCGGATCATGGCTTCCACGTCTGCGCCTCTTTCGCGACGGTCTGTGCGTCGAAGTCGTTGTACTCCGGCACGAGATCGTTCGTGTAGAGCGGCGTGGGACTGAGCTTCTTCTTTACGATGCCGGCCGTCAGGGCAAAGTCCAGCCATGCCTGAACCGCCCCGTCGGGGTACCTCCCCCAGCTCGAGTTGGCCGCCGGATCACCGGCGGTCAGCCGCTCGAGTCGTGCGCGGAATGCCGTCAGATCGGTGTCGAGCTGCTCCTCGAGCGACTTGCCCGCCACCCGTGTCTCGGGATACTCCGAGTACATCACCTGAAGGGCGGCGGCCGGATTCTCCGACGCGAAGACCGTCGCCTTGGCCATCGCCCTGCCGAAGCTGGCCACGGTCTTGGACTCGTTCTTCAGGAAGTCCGGTGTCACGAAGAAGGTCGTGGAGAACAGCGGGTCGATCTTGTCGTGGCTGAAGAACCGCAGTTTCATGCCGGACTTCTCCATCGCGGCGTACTCGGTGTCCCACAGCGAGAGGGCGTCGACCTTCCCCGACTTCAGAGCCTGTAGTGCCGGCGCGCCGGTTCCGGTGGCCACGAAGTCGACGTCGTCGGCGCCGACCCCGCCGAGCTGGAGGATTCCCTCGGCGAGCAGTACGTTGCCACTGCCCAGACTGTCGGCGCCGATCGTGGCGCCGGCGAAGTCACCGAGGCCCCGGATCGGCGAGTCGGCGCGCACGGCGATGCTTCCGGTGGGCGCACGGAGATAGTTGTAGACCATCACCAGTTCTTCGCCGGACTTGCCGCGCTCGGCCAACTGGTAGATCGGTTCCGACGTGGAACTGCCGATGTCGATTTGGCCGGTCAGGGTGCTCTGCACGCTCTCCGCGCTACCGCCGGTCGTGACGAACCGGACGTCGAGGCCCTCGTCGGCGAAGTAACCCAGGCCCTGCGCGACCGCGATCGGGCTGTTGTTCGGCCCCATGATCGTGGGCACACCGACCGAGATCTGTTTGAGTCCCTCCGCCCCGTCGGACCTGCCGGAGCCATTCGGAGGATCGATGCAGCCGGCAAGCGACACGGTCAACAGCGGGCTGAGAAAAGCAGCGAACAAGGCTCGTCTTCGGTGCGTGATGGACATCCTGGCCACCCTTCGCTCGACTCTGAACTTCTGGCGTTTTCACGATGTGGGCAGTCTGTCTACATCGTGACGACAGCGACCCTAAAGCCGGGCCGGGCAGGTGTCAACAGCTTGATCAAGGGCCTGACCAGGCAGCGAACCGAGTCAGGGTGCGACGAGGCGGATGCGAAGGCGCCGAAGGCGGGCGCGGCCACCCGGCCACCTTCGCCGGGCCGGAGATGCGTGTTACGATGTGGGCACTCTGCCTACATCGCGCCAACAGTACTCGCGCCCTGGAGAAATTGCCCATGACTTCCATCAAGGTGCTCGACAAGGCGGTGGCGGTCCTGGACCATCTCGCCGACGCGGGGCAGGCCACGCCGGCGGAGATCTCCGCGGCGATCGACGAACCACGCGGAACGGTCTACCGCCTGATCCGCAACCTCGTGCAATACGGCTATCTCGAGCCGACCGCGGATGGAAGCTCCTACCATCTCGGCGGACGCCTCTTCGAGCTCGGCACAATCGTCGCGGCTCGCTTCGCGGACCTGCAGTCCAGCGCCAAGCCCGCGATGGAACGCCTGAGTCGCGAGACCGGACAGACGGTCTTTCTCACGGTACGACGGGGACTGCGAGCCGTGTGCCTCGAGCGACTCGACGGGCAACAGATCCAGGTGATGATCCTGCCTCGAGGGGGGTCCGTTCCGCTCCACGGCGGCTCAGGCGCGCGCGTCCTCCTCGCCTACGCGGACCCGCAGGTTCAGCAGGAATTCCTCGGCCAGCCGTCGCTCGACGTCTTCACGCCGTCGACCCCTACCGCCGACGCTCTGCGAGCCGAGCTCGTGAAGATCCGGGGCAACGGATACTGCGTCTCAGTCGATGACGTCGTGCCGGGGATCGCCGCCGTCGGAGCGCCCATATTCGATCAGAAGCACGAGTTCAGAGCCGCGATCTCGGTCGCCGGCCCCGTCCCGTCGGTCATCGACGACATGTCCGAGCGCACGCGGACCCTCGTGATCCAGGCGGCTACCGACGTATCCGGGGCTCTCGGTTGTCGCTCGTACGCGGAGGCGGTCCGGAAGGCCGCTTCACCGGCAGATCGCGACCAACGAGGGGAAGCCGGCATTCACGCCTTTGGGTGAGACGGTGTCGAGATCTTGCGTCACAACATGATCATCGACACCCTCTCGTCATGCCCAGACATCGACCCCTGACATCGGAACTACTCGTCTGGTCGAGCAGGTCGTGGAAGTCCTCCTTCGCCGCGTCGACCTTGTCCGACTCCGTGTCGACCAGTGACAGCAACTGGCTCAGGGCGTCCGCGAGCCGCTTGCGCGCCACGCCGTCCAGGGTGAGGTTGGCCAGGCTGGACTCCAGGCGGGTCAGCTCCTCCAGCACGCCGAGCGCGGTGGACGCCTGCTCGGGCAGCAGCTCGCCGCGCAGGTAGCCGACGAGTTCCCGCACGCTCGGGTAGTCGAAGACCACCGTCGCCGGCAGCGTGAGCCCGGTGACGGCCGCGAGGCGGTTGCGCAGCTCCACCCCGGTCAGCGAGTCGAATCCGAGCTCGGTCAGGCTCCGGGCGCCGTCCAGGTCGGCCGTCGACGAATGGCCGAGGACCCTGGCGACCTCGGCGAGCACGGTCTCGCGCAGCAGCCGGTCCTGATCGGCGGGAGCGAGCCCCGGCAGGGCCCTGGCCAGGTCCGTGCCCCCCGGCCGGGTGCCGCCGGCCGGCCCGGGCGCGCCGCCGGTTCCCGGGTCGACCGACGCGGTGGCCGGCCCCGCCGGGCCGGTGACGTCCCAGCCGGGGTCCGTGCCCAGCAGGCCGTGCAGCACGGCCGGCACCGACCGCCGGTCCTGCCCGCCGAGCAGGGCGCCGTCCACGTCGACGAGGACCGGCGTCGCCGCGTCCGAGTCCAGCGCCCGATCCAGCAGATCCAGTCCGCGCCGCGGCGGCAACGGCGTCAGCCCGATCCCGCGCATCCGGCGCAGGCCGGTGGCGCCGACCTGCTCGGCCATCCCGTCCGGCAGCTCCCACAGGCCCCACGCCAGCGACTGCGCCGGCAGTCCCTGGGCGCGCCGGTGCTGCGCGAGGGCGTCGAGGTAGGCGTTGGCGGCGGCGTAGCCCGACTGCCCGGGCGAACCGAGCAGGCCGGCGGCGGAGGAGAAGAGCACGAACGCGGCCAGGTCCGCGCCCCGGGTCTGCTCGTGCAACCGCCGGGCGCCGTCCGCCTTCGGCCGCAGCACCTCGGCCACCCGCTGCGGGGTCTGCGACTCGACGACCCCGTCGTCGAGCACGCCGGCGAGGTGCAGCACCGCGGTGAGCGGATGCTCGGCGGGGATGGATGCCAGCAGGTCGGCCAGGGCCGCCGGGTCGGCGATGTCGCAGCCGACGGCGCGCACCGACTCCGCGCCGAGCGCGGACAGCTCACCGACCAGGTCGGCGACACCGGGGGCGTCGGGCCCGCGCCGGGAGGTGAGCACCAGGTGCCGGCTCCTGCCCCGCTCGACCAGGTGCCGCGCCACGAGGCGGCCGAGGGCGCCGGTCGCGCCCGTGACGAGGACGGTCCCCTGCGGGTTCCACGGTCGCGGCCCGGCGCGGGTGACGGCCGCCGGATCGGCGGGGGTCCCGCTCTCCGGAGTGAGGCTGTCGGCGGGGTCCGGCCGGCGCAGCCGGGGCACGAGCAGCCCACCGGTCCGGACGGCGACCTGCGGCTCGCCAGCGGCGCCGGCCGCTCCGAGCGCCTGCCGCGACGCCGGGTCGTCGTCCAGGTCGACCAGCGCGAACCGGCCGGGGTGCTCGGACTGCGCCGACCGCAGCAGCCCCCACGCCGCCGCCTGAGCCAGGTCCCGGGGCCGGTCACCGACGGCCCACCGGGTCACCACCGCCAACCGGGCGGTGCCGTACCGGGGATCGGCCAGCCAGCGGTGTGCCAGGTCGAGCGCGGCGGCGACGACGGGTTGCGGGTCGTCGCCGCCCGGGGGCAGTTCGGTGAAGACGACGTCGGGAACGTCGTCGACGTCCGCCAACTCGTCGAGCCAGACGACCGGCTGGTCGGATCGGACCGGAGCCGTCGGCACCCAGCGCAGCTCGTACCCGCTGCCCGGCCCACCGGCGGACGGCCCGAGGGCGAGCCGGTCGGGGGTTATCGGCCGCAGCGCGACGTGCCGGACCGTGGCGACCGGCGTACCGGACGGGTCGGCGAGGACGACGTCGACACCGTCGCCGTCGCGGGTCAGCCGGACGCGCAGCGCCGTGGCGCCCCGGGCGTGCACCTGCAGGCCGGCCCAGGAGAACGGCAGCGCGATCCCGCGGTCTCCGCCGGCGTCGTCGAGCAGGCCGAGAGCGTGCAGCGCGGCGTCGAGCAGGCCGAGAGCGTGCAGCGCGGCGTCGAGCAGCGCCGGGTGCAGCAGGAACCGCTCGGTCGTACCGGCGGCTTCGGCGGGCAGCGTCACGTCGGCGAAGATCTCGTCGCCCCGCTGCCACGCCCGGCCGACGCCCTGGAACACCGGGCCGTAGTCGTAGCCGCCGGCGCGCAGCCGGTCGTAGAAGCCGTCCGTATCCAGCGGCGCCGCGCCCGGCGGCGGCCACAGCTTCAACCGGGTCGCGTCGCTGGTCCGCGCCGCGGCGACGGCTCCCGTCGCGTACGGGGTCCACGTCCCGGCGGGTGGGCGCGCGTGGATCGTCAGCGGGCGGGTCGGGTCGCCGTCCACCCCGGCGACGACCACCCGGGTCTCGACGACGCCGGTCTCGGGGAGCACCAGCGGCGCCTGCAGCAGGAGTTCCGCCACCTCGGGGCAGCCGGCGTGGTCTCCCGCGCGGGCCGCCAGCTCGGCCAGCAGCGCGCCCGGTACGACGACCGCCCCGCCCACGCGGTGCTGGGCGAGCCACGGCTGGGCGGCGATCGACAGCTCACCGGTCAGGGTGAGGCCGGCGTCGCCCGAGGCGTCCAGCGTCTCGACCGGCTCCCCGACCAGCGGCCGGGCCGACGGCGTCAGCCAGTACCGCCGGTGCTCGAACGGATAGGTGGGCAGTTCCACGGGCGGGACGTCCCCGCCGACCAGCGCCGCCCAGTCGACGTCCACGCCGCCGGCGAACAGGCGGGCCACCGCCTCCCGGGCGGAGTCCTGTTCGTCGCGCCCGGTGCGCAGCAGCGGCACGGCGAGCGTCGGGTCGCCCGTGTCGTCGGTGGCGTCCAGGTCGCCGACGCAGTCGAGCACCATGGCCGACAGCGCGCCGCCGGGCCCGACCTCCAGGAACCGTTTCACCCCCTGCTCACGTAGGCGGCGCACGCTCTGCGCGAACCGCACCGGTCGCCGCGCGTGCCGGCTCCAGTGCCCCGGCGTGATCATGTCCACCGGCAGGCCCGTCTCGTTGGCGACCAGTGGGATCTCCGGCGGCCGGTGGGTGAGGTCCGCCTCCAGCTTGGCGAGGTCCGCGAGGATCGGCTCCATCAGCGGAGAGTGGAACGCGTGGCTGACGCGCAGCCGGCTGGTCCTGCGGCCCTGTGCGGCGAACACGTCGGCGGCGGCCTGCACCGCGTCGTGCGGGCCGGCGACGACGACCGAGGTCGGGCCGCTGACGGCGGCGAGCCCGACCCGCGCGGCCGGGGCGGCGAGCAGCGGCTCGACCTCCTGCGGGGTGGCCTGGATCGCGACCATCGCGCCGCCGGGGGGGGCAGCGCCTGCATCAGCCGACCGCGGGTGGTGACGAGGCGGGCGGCGTCGTCCAGCGACAGCGCGCCGGTCACGTGGGCGGCGGTGATCTCCCCGATCGAGTGGCCGAGGACGAAGTCCGGCCGGACGCCCCAGTGTCGCAGCAGCCGGTACAGCGCCACCTCGACGGCGAACAGCGCCGGCTGGGTGTACCGGGTCTGCTCCAGCAGGTCCGCGTCGCCGTCGATGACCGCGCGGACGGGACGGTCCAGGTGCCGGTCCAGCGCGGCGCAGACCTCGTCCAGGGCGGCGGCGAACCGCGGTTCGGCCGCGGCGAGGTCGCGCCCCATGCCGGGTCGCTGCGCCCCCTGGCCGGGGAAGACCAGGGCCAGCCTGCCCTCGGCGGCCGTGCCGGTGATCACGGCCGGGGTGTCCTGCCCGGCGGCGAGCGCCGCGAGGGCGTCGCGGTGGAGCACCACGGCGCGCTGTGCGAACGGGGTACGTCTGGCCGCCGCGGCCGCCGCCGCGCGAATGGGCAGGTCGGGGTGGGCGCGCAGGTAGGCGTCGACGCGTCGGGCCTGCTCGCGCAGCGCGGGGACGGTCCGCGCGGACAGCACCAGCGGCGCCGGCCCGGCCTCCCGGTCGGGCGGCCCGGCGGGCTCGTCCCGCGGTGCCTCCTCGACGATCACGTGGGCGTTGGTGCCGCTGATCCCGAACGAGGAGACCGCCGCGCGGCGCGGCCGGGCAGCGGCGGGCCACGGTTGCTCCTCGGTGAGCAGCCGCAGCGGGCCGGCGGACCAGTCCACGTACGGGGTGGGTTCGTCGACGTGCAGCGTGCGGGGCAGCCGGTCGTGCCGCAGCGCCAGCACCAGCTTGATGACGCCGGCCACGCCGGCCGCCGCCTGGGTGTGTCCGATGTTCGACTTCACCGAGCCGAGCCAGAGCGGGCGTTGCCGGCCGGCGCCGTACGCGGCGGTCAGCTGACCACGGGTACCGGCAGGCCGCCGGCGACCGGCAGGACGATCACCTCGGTGGTGTAGTCGATCCGGTCGAGGATCAGGTCCTCGAACTCGATCGCGCTGCCGCCGGGGATCCGGTCGATCTCCCGGTCCACGATCCGCACCGCGCCCCACTTGTTGATGATCGCGAGGTCGCCGGTGTTCCACCACCTGCCGTTGCACTTCAGGTCGTGCCGGTCCTGCTCGCCGACGTAGGCGAGGCACCGGCCCGGCTGGTCGATCTCGATCAGGCCCACCTGACCGCGCGGGACCTCCTTGCCGGTCTCCGGGTCCACCGCGCGCATCTTGGCGTGGAACGGGATGGGCCAGCCGATCAGCTGCGTCGGCGGCGGCCGGTGCCCCTTGCGGCGCACCACGAAGCGGAAGAACGGCCGGATGCACAGCGCGCCGTTCTCGCTCTGGCTCCACGACTGGACCCAGATCGGGAACCGACGCTTGGTGGCGGCCATGAACGTGCGGATCGTCCGGGTGTGGATGGCGTCGAAGGAGTTGACGTACTCCCGCACGTTGCTGAACAGACCGGCGGGGTCGCGGGCCAGCGGCTCCCAGGCGAGGTAGATGTTCGGCAGCGCCTCCACCAGCGTCGGCTTGTGTTCGGCCAGCAGCTCGCGTACCCGGGGCGAGAGCGGGTCGGACAGGTAGAGCACCCGCGGGCCGACCGCGGCCATCGCCAGCTGCATCGTGGTGAGCCGTTCGTGCGTGTACGGGTCGCAGAACGCCACCGTGTCGCTGCGCCGGAGGCCGAACCGCGGCCACCGCTCGGTCTCCACGATCGCCATCGCGTAGATGGACTCGGCGGAGTGCATGACCAGCTTCGGGATGCCGGTGGTGCCGGAGGTGTGGGTGATGACCACCGGCTCCTTGAATTCCCGCATGTTCGGCTGGACCGGAGGCGCGTCCTTGAAGTCGTCCAGGTGCAGCACGTCCGGCCGGTCGGCGACCGCGTCGACGCTGATCGTCCGTACGGTCAGGTCCGCCACCACCTCCGGGGTGATGCCGCACTTGTCGAGGTGCTTCTGGTCGGTCAACAGGAACGGCCGCTCCAGCCGCTCCAGCATCGGAATCATCGCCTCGGGCCCGTACGAGCCGGAGAACATGCAGGGGATGGCGCCGATGCGGGCGATGGCGCACCCGAGGATGACGATGTCCAGGTGGTTCTGCTTGAGGATCGCCACCCGGTCCCACGGTCGCACGCCCGCCTTGTGCAGCCAGGCCGCGGCACGGTCGACGAGTTCCGCCCACTGGGTGTAGGTGCGGGCCTCGGCGCCGTCGGGGTCGATGTCCGGCGGGCGGTCGACGATCACCAGCTCGTCCGGCGCGGTCTTGGCCGCCACGTGCCAGGTCTCGCCCATCTTGGAGTGCTTCGGTACGCGCGAAAAGGGGCTCAGCCTACGGCGCCAGCGAGTGGGCGTGAACTCAACGAGAAACCGCGGAATGGGCCGCTGCGGCTCGACATCGTCGCCGGTGACCGTCGAATCGGCAGGTGAGGCCACGAGCACGTCCTCCTGTTGTCGGGTCGTGGGAGATCGGCAGACGACGAAAAGACCATCGGCCGTTCAATTGGCCGGTAACGATATCGACATTGTTCGGCGCAGACCAGATCTGGGCGGCTGGAAAACCACCCCGAACGCATCCGACCTCCGGACCGTCCGACCAGTGTGGACAAATCGGCGACCGGCCATAGTGCCCCGCCGGCGACCTGGCGGGACCGGGATTCCAGGTGCGCCCCGGAGGCCCCCGCACCCGCCGAGCCACGACACACCCGGCCGCTGGGACGCGTGTTCGACACGCCGTTCACCGCGTGACTCCGCCCGGCTGCGGAACGTAGGCTCGGCTGGCGTGGGTCCTCCCCCGCACCGGAGGCGCCGACTCCCGTCAGCACCCGTTCCCGGCGGCACGCCGGGCGATTCGTGCTGCACGGCAGCGGTCCCGCCCGGGTGCAGGTGCTCGGGTTCGACCCGCTGCACGAGGAGGTTGTGTGGACACGGACGATCGGCGTACTCCCGCTCAGCGACCGGGGCCGGCGCGGGTGGACTCGGTGTTACCCGAGCTGCGGGAGATGTTCTGGGAGACCGGAATGCGGGCGCGGGCGCAGGCGGGCCTGTTCGCGGTGTTCGCCGAGTTGCCCCGGCTGGTGTGGGCCGCGCTGCGGGTCAGCTGGCGCGCCGACCGGCTCCGCACGTCGGTGGTGGCCGCGACGACCGTGGGCGCGGGCGTGCTGTCCGCGTTCGGGCTGCTCGCGACCCAGCGGGTGCTGGTGGAACTGTTCGCCGGCGGGCCGACCGCGGACAGGGTCGTCGCGGCGCTGCCGGCACTGGCCGCGCTGGCCGCGGTCACCGCGCTGCGCGCCGGCATGGGCACCGCCATGGGGTACGCGCAGAACGGCCTGAGCCCCAAGGTGGACCGGGAGGTGGAGCGTCGCCTGTTCGAGGTGACCACGGCCGTGCGGCTGGAGGCGTTCGACGCCGACGCGTTCGCCGACGACATGGAACGCGCCTCCCGCGGCGCCGAGTCGACGACCTCGCTGGTCCAGTCGTCGGTGAACCTGCTCGCCGGCCTGGCGGGGCTGCTCGCCGTGGCCGTCGCCGTCGTGGTGATCCACCCGCTGCTGCTGGTGGCGCTGCTGGTGGCCACCGTACCGAACGCCTGGGCGGCGCTGCGGGCCGGGCACCTGCGGTACCAGACCTATGCGGCGGGCTCGGTGCGCCGCCGGCGAATGTGGCTGCTGCACCGACTGATGGCCGAACGCGACTCCGCTCCCGAGCTGCGCTCCTACGGGCTACGCCGGTTCCTCCTCGACCAGTACGACCGGGTCATGGGGGTGGAGACCGACATCCAGCTCGCGCTCGCCCGGCACGTCACCACGACCACCACGGTCGGGGCGATGATCGCCGGAGTCGCCACCGCCGTGGTCTACGTCCTGCTCGGGCTGCTGCTGATCGACGGGCAGATCCCCCTCGCCGCCGCCGCTACCTGCGTCGTCGCCGTGCAGTCCGCGCAACGGTCCCTGTCCGTCGTCACCTTCCAGGTCGACCGTGTCTACACCGAGGGCCAGCACTTCCGTGACTACACCGGGTTCATGGCCCGCGCCACCGCCTACCTGCCCGACCCGGCCGCCGACGCCACGGACGGCCTGGTCCCCGATCGGCTGCGTGAGGTGACCGTCGACGCCGTCAGCCTGCGCTACCCCGACCGCGACGTCCCAGCCGTCGACCAGGTGACGCTCACGATCGAAGCCGGGCAGACGGTGGCGTTCGTCGGGGAGAACGGCTCCGGCAAGTCGACCCTCGCCGCGATGATCGCCACCCTCAGGGCGCCCAGCGAGGGCAGCATCTGCTGGAACGGCCGGCCGCTGTCCGAGTGGGACGCCGACGCGCTGCGCGCCCGCATCGCGGTCGTCACGCAGGAGTACCACAAGTGGCCGTTCACCGCCGCGACGAACGTCGCCATCGGCGACGTCGACACCGAGCCCCGACAGGACCGGATCGAGGCCGCCGCCGCCCGCGCCGTCGCCCACGACATGATCACCGAACTGCCCCACGGGTACGAGACCCTGCTCGACCGCACCTTCGCCAACGGCCAGGATCTCTCCGGCGGGCAGTGGCAGCGCATCACCGCCGCCCGCGGGTTCCTCCGCGACGCCGAACTGCTGATCATGGACGAGCCGTCCTCCGCCCTCGACCCCCGCGCCGAGGACGCCCTCTTCCAGGCCATCCGCGACCGGCAGGGCCACGCCACCACGATCCTCATCACGCACCGCCTGGCCAACGTCCGTCACGCCGACCGGATCTACGTGCTGCACCACGGTCGCCTGGTCGAGGCCGGCAGCCACGACGACCTCATGGCGACCGGCGGCCGCTACGCCGAGCTGTTCACCCTCCAGGCGGCCGGCTACGACGCCACCCCGGCCACCACCGGGCCGCTCCCCCGCCAGACGACATCCGCCTGAAGCCGGCCACCGGACACGGGTTCGGCAAGGCTCGACTCGGCCGCGACCAGGGGCGAATTCGGTCACGACCCACAACCGAAACGGGTCCCGGGCCACTCCTGGTGTTCCGGGGGGGCCGGGTTGTGGAGCGAACGAGAGTACGTCACCCAGCAGCCGATACCTCCGTCCGGCTCCGACGACCGCACCATACAGATTGGGACAGGCAAAACCCCCACACCAGCATCGTGCTCGCCGGGCACCAAAACTACGTCAACGGCCTGGCCTGGGCACCCGACGAACGCAGCCTGGCCAGCTGCTCAGCCGACTGGACCATCCGCATCTGGGACCCGGCCGACAACAGCACCACGGCGCGCGTCCTCACGGGCCACGACCGGCGAGTACGCGCCGTCGCCTACTCACCCGACGGCGTGGCTGGAGTCGCCAAAACCCCTGAAACTAGACATTCTCGGACGTGACTGCGATCTACTTCTACAACGACTCGATTCGGCCGAAGACAGACTTCGATGGGAATTCGCCGGGCGGCTATTGTCTCGATGGAATTTGTGGCTGTAACATCCCAGGTGTCTGACCTGCCAACGTCAACGAACCCCACCAGGGGGAGTTGCCGCCTGCCCGGTTGTCGCTACCCGGGCACTGTCGAGAAAAGGAGACTCGCAGCAAGTGGTCTTCAGGCACGAGAGTCAGACACCCGCACTGCGACGGCTGAGTCCGCCCCACGACGCGGTCTACACGACCACAGTGGGTCAGCGCCAGATGCGGGCCGCACAGCGCCTGCCCCTCGAGGGGCCCAGATCGCTCATCACCTCCCGTGTGCCCGGGGGAATGGCAAATACCCACTGCCATGGGCGTCAAGCTAGCCATCGGGAACGCAGAGGCGTGGGCCATCGACGGGGGCGGATCATTTCAGGTGACCCAACAGAAATTGGCGACCTGTGTGGCCGAACGCGTTCCCATCAAAGTTGCACTGATCAACAATGACAGTTTTGGTATGGTGTGGCAACGGTAGGCCTTGTTCTACGACGGCAGGCACTCGCACTCGACCCTTGACCGTGAGGGCATCACGCCCCAATTTCGTACATCTTGCCGGGCACACGGGTGGGCCGGAATCCGTTGCCTCCGGCCCGAGGACATCGACTCGGTAATCCGGCAGGCCCAACAGATCAGCGACCGGCCGGTTGTCATCGAGTCCGTGGTCCCGGCCGACGACATGGTCTGGACTATGGTGCCGCCCGGCGCGAGCAACGATGAGATCAATTAGCCAAGTTCATTTCGGCGATCTGGAACCGCGATCAAGTAATCCGTTGATTTGAATGAGCGAACATGCGGCGTGGCGCAGCTTCTCGAAAGTCTGCGGCATGCCGCCGCGAACAGCGGGAGCCGCTGGCTGAACCATAGGACGAGCAGCCGGTTCGATTGGAGTTGAAGGAGTTGCAGGTGTCCAAGATGATGAGCGGGCTGGCCCTCGTGGGTCACAACGAGGTGGCCTTGGTGAAGCGCTCGATTCCCGAGCCTGGGCCAAGGGATGCGGTCGTGCGGACGACGGCGTCGATGATGTGCCCCACAGACGTGCACACCACCGCTGGGGCGATGGCAGTTCCGCTAGGGCGGATCCTCGGCCATGAGAGCGTGGGCATCATCCATCGCGTCGGCACCGCTGTGGAACGCTTCCGTGAGGGAGAAAGAGTTGCCTCAAGTGCCGTCACCCCGTGCGGCCGATGCGACTTCTGTCAGCGGGGTACCAACCAATGCGGGGGCGGCCTGGGCGGCTACAAATACACCGCGCAACAGGACGGAACGCTCGCCGAGTATTTCGTCGTGCCGGACGCCGACCACAACCTGGCCCGGATCCCGGCGGAAATCAGCGACGAGGAGGCGTTGTACGCGACGGACTCGCTGAACACGGGCCTGGCCGCTGCCGAACAGGCGGCAATCCCACTCGGCGGCACCGTTGCGGTTTTCGCCCAGGGAGCGGTGGGTCTGGCCGCTACCATGGGTGCCCGGCTGCTGGGCGCGGGCATGATCATCACCACCGCGACCCGGCCCCTCAACAGCCGTCTTTCCGCGCGGTTCGGCAGTGACCTGGTCATCAACCCTCGCCACGAGGACCCGATCAACAGAATCCGTGAGGTCGTCGGCGAGCTCGGGGTCGACGTGGCTATCGAGGCTCTAGGCACCCACGAGACCTTTGAACAGTGCGTTCGTGCAACCAAGGCGTCAGGAACTGTCGTAAACGCCGGTTACCACGGGCAGCACAGCACCGCTCCGCTACCCGTGCCGCTAGTGGCCTTCGGATACGGCATGGGCGGCAAGGTAATCCGCGGAATCCTGTGTCCCGGTGGCGGGGAACGGCTCGCCCGGCTGTTCCGGCTGATGGCGAACAAGCGGATCGACCCGACGCCCATGACCACCCATCGCTTCGACTTCGGTGACGCGGTCAAGGCATTCAACACCATGGCTACGCGTGCTGACGGAATTATTAAGCCGCTCATCGCCTACTGAGGAGATAGATGTGCTGCCTACTGCAGGAATCATCGGACACGGCTACTCGGTCCCCGACGGGGTTCGGCGCAACGACGATCCCGCTTTCGCGTCGCTCAACCAACAACGCAACAGCCAAGGGGTCATCGAGGCTGCCGTTTTCCGCGGACTCGACCGGCGCCGCGTCCTCGCCAAGGGCGAACCAATCGAGGAACACGTGGTCCGCGCCGCCAATTCTGCCATGGAACGGGCGAATTTGACCCCTGGCGAGATCGATCGCCTCTACGGATACGTGACGGCCTCCCAGTACGCCACACCCAACAGCTTGTACCAGGTCCACCATCTACTCCGACTTCCCCCCGAGGTTATGGTGGTCCCGATCAACAGTGAGTACAGCAACTTCCTGCTCGGTTTGGTTCATGCTGCGGAGGCGGTCGCTGCCGGGGCTGCAGGAAACTCACTGGTGGCCTGCGGTGCAAACTGGAGCGGCCACATGAACTTCACGAAGGGCCACTCCTTCAGCATCGGTGACGCCGCTGGCGCCGCAGTCGTCGGCCCATCAGATCGATTCGTTATCACTGATCATATTACTTGCACCCTCAGCAGCCAATATCACGGTCTGACCATGACCACGCGCACGATGGATCTCAACGGGCTCACCGTAATGCCAGTCGATCCAGTCACCAATTTGCCGATTCAGACGTACGATATGACCCAGACTGGAATCGAAGACCTCGCGGGCGTCGTTAAAGATTCGGTCGCCACCATTGTGCAGAGCCTCTTGGAACGCAATAACGTCAACCCGAGCGATCTCACGTTGATGACTCATCAGGGTTCCCGCCTCCTCATGGACCACTGGCAGGAGCGCATCCGACCCAAGGCCTATTTGGACACATTGGCGGAACATGGCAACATGACCGTCGCCACCTACCCAGTCAATCTGTCCTACTTTTTTGAGGAGATCGACACGGCGTACACCGTCATTGTGGCGGTGGGCTGCGGACTCCACGTGACCGCGGTGTTGCTGCGAAACTAACGATCTTGGATCGCTGACTTGATCCTCAAGTGCCACGAGCACGGCGAGGGGTCGATGTAAGACGTTGTGGCTCTTCGGCGTCGCCTTTCGAGGCGTGATGCCAAACCGCCTCATGCCGCGTTGGTCGACACAGACGAACGGGTGCGCGACGGCGCCGAGAGCTGCGAAATCACCGGCCTGGTCGGCGACGACGGCTGCCCGGCCAGGACCCGGTTCATCGTCCGCCGAGAACGCCCGCACCCCGGTGCGCACCTAACCCTGTTCGACACCATCGAAGGCTGGCGTCACCAGGTCATGGCCACCGACACCCCGACAGGACAGGGGTCGATCCAGCACCTGGAGGCCCGCCACGGCCAGCACGCTCAGCTGGACCTTCACGTCGCCGTCGGCGACCCCGGTGCGGATCACGGCACCGCGTCGACCACGGCGACCAGCCCGTTGCCGACGAAGTCGACGTCGTCGGGAATCCGCCCCTCGATCAACGCGAACCGGTTGCCCGACACCCGTACCGACCGGCATCGGTCCCAGCTCACGCAAGGCCGCCACCCCGCCGGATCCGCCTCCGCGGCGCGCGGTGCCCGGAGGGCCCGGCCGCCCCGCAACGGGCCGCCAACGGAACGCGGATCCGCCTCGTCCGGCGCGCCCAGTCGCCCCAACCGCGCGGCGGGCCCGGACGGGGTCCGGCCCACGAGCAGGGGCACACCAGCCGCGACGGACACCGCGAGCTCCGCCAGGACCGCTTCAGAGACGTCGACCATCGCCTACCCCGCTTCGTGATCGCTCGGACCGGACCGCGAGGCTACCGAACCGGTGGGACAGAACACCGCGAACGCAGTGCCCGGCCCGGGGCGCCTTGGGAACGGGCGCCCCGGGCCGGGCACTGCTGTCTGGCAGCTACCTACCAGCGGCGGGTGCTGTCAGGCCAGGCGTCGTACGGCTGGGCCGAGAGGATCGGGTCCCAGCCGCCGCTGGCCGTCCCGCTGGGCACGTACGCCGTCAGGTCGGTGCCGGTGGTGTTGAACGGGCTGTTGTCCAGGTGGCCCGTCACCACGCCCGCGCTGTCCCGCCGGTAGTAGAGGCCGCCGCCGGGCGAGAAGAGCGAGGTCACCCCGCCCCAGCCGCTGGTGGCCGGGTCGAAGCGGCTCCAGCCGCCGGTGTCGGGGACGGTGTACAGGACGAGCCTGTTGTCGCTGGTCGTGGCGAGCAGCCGGCCCTTGCCGGCCGCCGCCAGCGACAGCACGCCGAAGCCGCTCGCGATGACCTCCGTCCGGTTGGGCAGATCGGTGGAGGGGACCGCCAGCTTGGTCTTGGTCACCGTGTACCGGAGCAGCTTGCTGCCCGCCTGACCGAACAGGTAGCCGAACCCGTCGTAGACCAGCCGGTCGTGGCTCCATCCGGTGCCGATGGAGGCGGTGCGGGTGAAGGTGAGCGGCTGGGTGCCGGTGATGTCGACCCGGTAGAGGTTGCCGTCCGTGTCGTTGACGAGCAGGGTGTCCGAGTTCAGGGTGGCCAGGGCCTTCGGCGTGATGCCGAGGGTCTGCTCCGACACCGTGCTGACCACCTTCGCGCCGGTCACCGGGTCGATCGCGGTGTAGGAGAGCCGGCCATTGTTCAGCCCGAAGACGGAGACCAGGCCGTTCCACGGCCGCGCCGACAGCAGCAACTGGTTCCAGCCGCTGCTGCTCACCGGGCTGGTGGGGAAGGACTGGATGTCGCTGCCGCTACCGTCGTACGGGTTGAGGTCGCGGTAGCGGTCCAGCCGGCCGGTCGAGCTGCGGGCGTAGTAGAAGCCACCGCCGGGCGAGACCACGTGCGTGAAGCCGCCCCAACCCGTCGTGGCCAGCGCCGCGACCGTCCAGCCTCCCGCGCCGTCACCGTAGGCCTTGTACGACAGCAGCCGCCCGTCGGCGTGGTTGCCGAGGATCCGCCCCGGGCCGGGCGACGTGAGGGTCTTCTGTCCGAAGCCACCGGTGGCGATGGTGGTCGGCCGGCTGAGGTGGGTCGCGTCGGTGGGCCTTTCGGTGGTCAGCGTCCGCCGGCGCAGCTCGTTGGTGCCGCTGACGATGCCGTAGAGCGAGCCGTACCCGTCGTAGGTGAGCCGGTCGTAGCTCGACCAGCCGGTCATGACCGAGCTGGCGGTGAAGGTCAGCGGGTCGAAGCCGGTGACGTCCACCCGGTACATGGTGCCACCCGTGTCGGTGACCAGGATGGTGTTCTCGTTCAGCGTGGCCATCGCCTTCGGGGCGAAGCCGAGGGCGGCGGCCGACGTGCGGTTGGCGCGCAGCACGCCGGTGGCCGAGTCGATGGCGCTGTAGGTGAGTCGGCCGTCGGAGAGCACGCCGAAGATCTCCACGTCGGCGGTCTGCTCGCCGATCCACGCGCCCAGGTCGTCCAGCCTGGTGGCGGTGGCGCCGTCGCGGGTCTCCGTCTCGGCCAGGCAGCCCTTCTGCCAGGAGGTGCTGTTGATCGCGACCAGCTCGGGCGTACCCGCGATGTCGCGGAACGCCGGTCCACCGGCGTCGCCCTTGCAGATGGTCGCGCCGGCCGAGGCGCCGACGAGGCCGACGCTACGACGACCTGCTCGCCGTCGAAGGCGACCAGGTCTGGCTGTACCCCGGCACCAGCACCGGCGGCACGCTCGGCGCCCGGGTGCAGCCCGTCGGCCGGATTCCCGTCCTGCAGCCGCACGGCCTGCTGGAGGCGGTCACCGGCGAGTTCAACCGCGACCAGTACGCCGACCTGATCGGCATCGAGAAGGGCACCGGGCGCCTGTGGCTCTACCCCGGCACCGGCGCCGGCACCTGGGGGCCACGGAAGGTGGTCGGCAGCGGCTGGAACGGGTACCGCGATCTCACCGTGGACCGGTTCAACGCCGACGCCTACGACGACCTGCTGGCCATCGAGCTGAGCACGGGCAGCCTCTGGCTCTACCCCGGCACGGCGACCGGCACCAACTGGGGCAGTCGCGGCACGAACCCGGTCGGACACAACTGGCTGGGCCTGGAGCGGCTGACCGCCGGCCGGTTCAACGGTGACGCGTTCGACGACGTGGTGGCCGTGGAGAGGAGCACCGGGAAGCTGCGCCTGTACCCGGGCAACGGCAACAGCGGCTGGGGTACGAGCACGATCATCGACGCCTCGGACTGGAACGCGCTCGGCGCGGTGGCACGTGGCCGGTTCGACCGGGACGACTACGACGACCTGATCGCCGTGGAGAAGTCCACCGGCAAGGTGTGGCTCTACCCGGGCGTCGCCGGCGGCGGCTCGTTCGGCAGCCGGGTGGAGATCTTCGGCGGCGGCTGGACCGGGCGCAACGAGCTGGCCGCGGTCCGATTCGACCAAAACGACTACGACGACCTCGTCGCGGGCGACGCGGCGACGGGACACGTCTGGGTGTACCCGGGCACCAGGAGCGGCGGCCCGGCCTGGGGCGACCCCACGGAGTTCGGCCCGATCTCCTGATCATCCGGCCCGGGTGAGACGTGGGGGGGGGGGGGGGGGCCCGGCCCCCCCCCCCCCCCCCCCCCCCAGCGCGGGGGGGGGCCGCGCGCCCCCCCCCCCCCCCGCCCCGCCCCGGGGGCCAC
>NZ_JBICUP010000058.1:2353-10466 GCF_043198215.1 Micromonospora sp. NPDC048830 | reverse complement strand
GGGGGTGTCCGGGGCCCCGGGGGGGGGCGCCGGGGGGGGGGCCCCCCCCGGGGGGGGGGGGGCCGGCCCCCCCCCCGGGGGCGGGGGGGGGGGGGGGGGGGGCGGCCGCCCCCCCCCCCCCCCACGTCCGCCGCACGGCAAGGTCGGGTGTCGACGCTGAAGCCCTGGCCGCCAGAGCCGGACCGGGTGCTCACCCGCCACGGATGCGCGTGACCGTTACGCATCACCAGCCGACGGCCCCGCTCGTCACGCTCGTGCGGCCGGCGGTGCTGCCTTCACAACGCCTCAGGGTTCGCCGAGGCTGGGAGGGCGGGGCGGGTCGAGAGTCATGGGGTCGAATGATCCAAGGAAGCGGCCCGGTGGATTTCGCTGCGGCGTGGGGAACGGAGCTGAGGGTCTGGGCTCGGTGAGGTAGGCGGTCAGTAACACCCCTTCCAGCAGATCCTGGCCTAGCCGTGCACCGATCCGCTCCTCAATGGCCCCAAGCGCGGCACGGTTCGGGGGCAGGGATTTGCTGCGGGCCAACTGTTCGGTTCTGGCCCAGAGCGCGTGGGGTTGCTGGCCGCGGACCGAGTAGGCGAAGCCAGGTTCGAAAGACTCGATGCGCAGCCCATTCCGGAAATACTTGAGTGTGCTCTTCCCCGACATGTTGAAGAGCGAGAAGACCTCGGTGTGGGCCGACAGCATAGTGAGAACCTCGGGTCGGCTGCCCTGATAGCCAATCTCCTCAAAGCAAAATCCCCAGCCGTTCAGTGTGCCGGTACGCAGCTGGGTGCCGCCGTGATTAGGCGAGTACTTGTCCCACGCCTCCTGTCGGGTGAGCAGCTCCGCCCTGACAGGGTCCGCCCCATAACAGGTGAGTAGGTCCTCGGGAACCAGGTCGAGGCTGAAGGTGACAGTGAAGCCGAGATCAGCCCATTTCCAAGGCCCATGATCAGCGTCCATTATGTCCTCGTTCGGGTGCGGGGCCGCGCTCCGGATGGTTGCCCGGTGCGCGGCCCACGATGTGCCGTCAATCTGTCGCTACTGCGTAATCAGGACCGTGTATCCCTCCAGGTCCATGACCCGGTCGGTCTGCGCGAAGCTGCCGAGCTTTCCACCCGCCGCCTCATTTTGCAGCTCGGAAACGTGGCCGCGGATGCAGGGTTCGTTGAACGTGACCGGCTTGGCGTCGTTCGCCTGGTAGAAGTTCCACACACCGTTCTGCAGCAGCGGCACGATGTCGGCGCACATAGAGCCGGTCGTGCCACCCTCCAATGTTTTGGCGAACGGGTATTCGTCGCAGGAGTCGTCCACCACGATGCTGTCGTCGAACGGAATGAACGGATCGAGCGGGGTGTTGCAGGTCGCGTTCCGGTTGGCAGTCGCGGTCGCGTCGCTCGCGATCCTGTGCAGGGGACTGTCTGGCGCACCCCAGTGGTCGATGAGATCATACTGGGCCCAACCGTATGTGGCGGCAGCCGCGCCATACTGGCTCAGCGGCAGAACGAGTTGGGCTTTGACGTCGGGGTAACCACCTGCGCCCGGCTCGGTACCGGTGCCGTGGCTGATCGGCGTGACGGCGTCGAGGGCAGCCGTGGGTTCCAACGCTCCGGGTAGCTCCGGGATCGGTGGCGGCTTCGCCGCGGATCCGGGATCGAGTTCGATCGGGCCCACGGCCGGTAGGTCGGGGTCGAGCGGCTCCGGCAGTCGCGGAAGCGGCGGGAGGACCGGGTCGTCCAGCAGGGGAAGGTCGTCGAGTGGCAATGGCGTCGCGGACCGGTCCGGTGACGCCTCCGGCGCCGGCACGCGCTCCGGTAAGGGCGGCACGCGTTCCGGCGACGGCGCCGGCGAGCGCGGGTGGCCCGGGGCGGCTGACGGGCTGTCCCCCGGCCCGGGCCGCGGGTGGTCGGGGGACGGGCCTCCGAGTGGGGCGTGCGGCTGATCCGTGCGGGGCGCACCCGGGGTCAGTTGTTGGACGAACGGCAGTGGTACGGCCAGGGCGACCGCCGTGACGGCGACGACCGCGGCCATACCCACCGGGTCGGGTGCGCTCTTGCCCGGAAGCCGGCGGACCGCAACGACGAGCCACGGCAACACGAGAGTGTGGGTGGCTGCCCGCCGTAGCCACCGGCGTGCCCGGGTCAGATGGGACTGGACGGAGCGACGGGTCAGCCCGAACTGGCGTGCGACGCTCTCCGGCTGCACTCCCCAGCCGGTCGAGAGGCAGACCACGTGTGTGGTGACCGGTAGCTGGCGTAACGCGTCGATGAGCCAACTCGCCATGGCCCGGTCGGTGATCGCCTCGTCGAGTTCGGGGGTCGTGCGGTCCCTCTCGTCACCGAGCCGGATCACGGCGACGCGTTCCCGGTTACGTCGGCGCAGCAGATCCACGTACCGTCGGTAGGCGACCGTGGCGGTCCAGGCGGCGGCGCTCTTGGCGCCGGCCGCCTCCGGATCGGTCAACAACGCGAGCAGAGCCTCCTGGGCGCAGTCCTCGGCGTCGTATCGGTTGGCACCCGCCGCCAGGCACCGGCGTACGGCTGACTCGCGCGCCCGAACCAGTTCGGACTCCTGCATGCGGTTCCGGTCCTCCCGTTCGGCTTGGCCACGCGCGAGGACTGGGCAGGGACGGGCTGCGCGGGGCGGTTCGGGATCGAGATGAGAAATCTAGGTGCGTGTTGGGCGCTCGGGCGACGACACACCGATGGCTTCCACCGCCGGCGGCTGGGTCAACCGGCCGGTGGCCACCAGGGCCCACGCGGTGTGGAGCGCCCGGTGGCCACCGTCCACCTCGGACAGGTGGGGCTGTCTCAGACGGACAGGCCGCAGTTCACGTCCGCCGTCAGGCTGGCCCGGACGTACAACCCGTTGTCCAGCCGGAGCCACAGCGCCGCGTCGGCGCCGATGGTGGTGCCGACCACGGTGAGGGTCGTGCCGGCCGTGACGCGGGCACCGATCGGGCTGCTCAGGTCGGGGCGGACGTGCAGATCCGCGTCGGCCGTGACCTGGACCTGGCAGTTGAGCGAGATGGACGGCAGCGTGATGTCGTTCGTCGCGGCGTTCGCCGTGCCGACCCCGAGGAACAGGGCGCCACCCATGGCGGCGACGGCGAGCATGGAAGCGGCGAGAGTACGGGACCGAACTCGTGACATTTTGAACTCCGTTCCGTGTCAAGGTTTTCGAACTGGCCAGCCGTATTGATTCTCGACATCCCGTCGAGGCGCGCATTGAAAGATTATTGGTCGGGAATCAACAGGTCAACAACCACGCCGCCGCAATTTACGCCGCCAAAGACATCGCCGAATTGTCGCCGAATAATTGAGTACGCCACTCTCGGAAATCTGCACACACCCGCATTCCTCGGCACGCGTTTCAGGTGCGCGATCCGGAGGGCGTACCCCGAACCGCCGGGGAGGCGGCGCGCCGGACCGACCACACAGGACGCACCGCCCTCCGGGCGTCGACCGCGCCCGTCAGCGGACCGCTACCTTGTACGCAGCACGAGACAGGAGCGAAGGAGCCCCTCATGACCGACAGTCCAACCCGGGGTCGGGCGGCCAAACTGGACGTCACCGTGCCGCACTCGGCCCGCGTCTGGAACTACTGGCTGGGCGGCAAGGACAACTTCGCCGCCGATCGCCAGGTCGGCGACCAGGTCATCGAGGTCTACCCGGCGATCGTGGACGTCGCCCGACACACCCGGGCCTTCCTCGGTCGCGCGGTCCGGCACCTCGCCGGCGAGGCGGGCATCCGGCAGTTCCTCGACATCGGTACCGGGCTGCCGACGGCGGACAACACCCATCAGGTCGCCCAGCGGGTCGACCCGACCTGCCGGGTGGTGTACGTCGACAACGACCCCATCGTGCTGGCGCACGCCCGGGCCCTGCTCGTCGGGACCCCCGAGGGCCGGACCGAGTACATCGACGCGGACGTGCGTGACCCGGACCTGATCCTCACCGGGGCGGCCGGCACACTGGACTTCGACCGTCCGGTGGCGCTGATGATGCTCGGCATCATGGGCAACGTCCTGGACGACGACGAGGCGTACGCGATCGTCCGGCGGTTCGTGGACGCCGTACCGTCCGGAAGCTACCTCGCCCTCGAGGACGGCACGAACGTGATCCGCCCGGAGGCGGCCCACCAGGCCGAACAGGTCCGCGCCGATGCCGGTGACCCGTACCGTCTGCGCAGCCCCGAGCAGATCGCCCGGTTCTTCGACGGCCTGGAGTTGCTGGAGCCCGGCATCGTCCCGGTCTCCCGGTGGCGCTGCGGACCGGAACTCGCGCCCGAGGTGGACGCCCTCTGCGGGCTCGCCCGCAAGCCCTGAGCCCGCCCGCAAGCCCTGAGCCCGGGTGCGAGCCGGATACCCGACGAGTCCGCTTGCCGACAGTACGGCTCCCTTCACGCGCGCTGCCAGCTCTGACAACCTGCTGTCGGCAGGTTACCCAGTGGACAGGACGGGCCGAGGGCGATGACGAAGCGTTGGTTGGTCACGGGGTGTTCGAGCGGACTCGGTCGGGCCCTCGCAGCCCGCCTCGCCGCCGAGGGCGAGCAGGTGGTGGCGACGGCCCGCCGCCCGGAGACCCTCGACGACCTGCTGGCACAGTATCCGCGCACCGTGGTGGCCGCCGCCCTGGACGTACGGGATCCGGCGCAGTGCGCGGAGGCGGTCGGGCGGGCGGTGGACGCCTTCGGCGGCGTCGACGTCCTGGTCAACAACGCGGCCTACGGCCAGTTCGGCGCGTTCGAGGAGGTCTCCGACGCGGAGCTCGCCGCGCAGTTCGACACGAATGTGTTCGGGCCGTGGCGGCTCACCCGGGCGGTGCTGCCGGTGTGGCGGGCGCAGGGCCGCGGGCACGCGATCTTCGTCAGCTCGGTCGCCGGCGTGGTGCCGTTCCCGGGGCTCGCCGCGTACACCGCGAGCAAGTTCGCGGTGGAGGGGGCGGCCGAGTCGCTGGCCGTCGAGGCCGGGCACCTCGGGGTGAAGGTGACCATCCTGCAGCCGGGTGGCTTCGCCACCGGGTACGCCGCCAACCTGGCCATGCCGGCGCAGCGGATCGCGGACTACGCGCCGGCCGCCGACGGCATGCTCGGCGCGCTGCGCGGCATGAACTCCAACATGGAGGTCAACTCCCCCGAGCTGTTCGCCGACGTGGTCTGGCGGCTCGGCCAGCTGGAGTCGCCGCCGCTGCGGCTGCCGGTGGGACCCGACTCGGAGGCGTTCCTGGAGGCCGCCTACGACGCCCGGCGCCGTGAGTACGACCAGGTCGTCAAGGCGGGCCACCACACCCTCGCCTGACCCACGTCGACCGCCCGGCGACCCGGGTGGGCTGACGGGGCGCCGACGCGGGCGGGAGCAGCGGCGCCGGACCGCGGGTCGAGCGGGTGACGTACGGGGGCGGGTCGCGCCGCACCCGTACGTCGGCGCCGCGACGGGGTCAGCCCTTGCGGCCTTGGGTGGCCACGCCCTCGATGAAGTAGCGCTGGCCGAAGCTGAACAGCAGCAGCATGGGCAGCGTCACGAGCAGCGAGGCGACCATCACGTACTGGTAGTCGCCCTCCCCACCCGCGGTCAGGCTGTACTTCGTCATGGCGTACGCGATGCCGAGGGGTGCGGTGAAGTCCTCGACCGATTCCCCGTTCAGGTAGATCAGCGCGCCCTGGAAGTTCTTCCACGCCGCCTGGAACTCGAACAGGAACACGATGACGAAGGACGGTATGGACAGCGGCATGGCGATCCGCCTGCTCGCGCAACCGGTCCAGCGGCACGGTGACCGCGTGCCGACGGCCGCCGCTGACCTCGCGTACCCAGTCCGCGAGGCCGGCGCTGCGGTAGCCGAAGACGGGGTCGCGGGCGAACTCCGTGTCGGCGACGGGAACCGCCCCGGCCGGCGTCCGTAGGTAGCGCCCCGCTGTTGGAGAGCACGAAGGTCGCGGACCGCGTCGAGGCGAAGAACTCGTCGAAGGCGGCCCGGTGGGGTCGCAGGATCACCGCCACGTCGCTGACGGACTGCGTGCCCGTCGGGTCGTCGTCGACGATCACCTTCGCCCGCCGGTCGGCGGCGATCTCGGCCCGCCAGGTGGCGAGATCCTGCACGTACGCCCCCTTCGATCGCCGGGTCCGAATCTCATCGCCGGGTCCGGATCTCACTGTCCGACCGGGAACGAGAGATGTCAACGTTCTGAAAGACGAGGACCCGCACCCACCCGGGTACGGGTCCTCGGTGCGCCGGCCGGGCCGGCGGTGGATCAGAAGACGGTCACGCCGTACGCGCTGGCCGCCTCGGTGACGGGCTGGTAGAAGGTGGTGCCACCGGTCCGGCAGTTACCGCTGCCGCCGGAGGTGATGCCCAGCGCCTTCGTCCCGTCGTACAGCGGGCCGCCGGAGTCGCCCGGCTCGGCGCAGACGGTGGTCTGAATCATGCCCTTCACGGTGCCGCTGCCGGTGTAGCGGACCGTGACGTTCAGGGCGGTCACCGTGCCGCTGTGGGTGCCGGTGGTGGACCCGGTGCGCTTGACCGACTCGCCGACGAACGCGTTCGCGGCGGTGTAGCCGCCCGGGTGGCTCAGCGACGCGTTGTCGTAGCGGACCAGGGCGTAGTCGTTGCCCGGGAAGCTGGAGCCGGTGGTCGCGCCGATGAGCGTGGTGAGGCTGGAGTTGGTGTACCAGGTGTTGGCCACGTTCCCGCAGTGCCCGGCGGTGAGGAAGTAGTACACGCCGGACTTCACCACGTTGAAGCCGAGCGAGCAGCGGTAGCCGCCGCCGTAGATGGCGTCACCGGCCGAGACCAGCGGACGGAAGACGCCCTTGGCCCGATCGATCCGGATCGCGCCGGCCTCGGCGCCGGCGCTCTTCTTCAGGGCGGCGACCGCGGCGGCGGAGACGCTCTCGTCGGCGGTCACCACGACCCGGTTGGACGCGGCGTCGACGCGCCAGGCGATGCCCTCGACGCCGGAGGCCGTCACGGCGGCGTCGACCCGGGCGAGCTGGTCGGCGGTGAAGGTCTGCGGGGCGGCCGAGGCGGCGCCCGGAACGGCGAGCGCGCTGGCGGCCACCAGGCCGACCGTCGCGGCGAGCATACGGCGGATATTCACGGTCTCCTCCTAGGACGTGAAGGCCGCCGGTTGTGCCGGCGTCCCTGCCGTGCCGCCGAAATCAGGTGGGGGGTCACCTCGGCGATCACTTAGCGGCGAGTATCTACCTTGTTCGATACTCATGCAAGGGGTTGATCGCCAGCGGAGTGTCCTTGATCGATAGCTGCCGCATCACCACCCATCGCGGAGTCACGGGTAGGCTGCGCTCAGTCTTCGCGGGGAGGATCTTCGCTGCATGTCCGGGTACGGCGGTCCAGTCACGGCGGTCGACACCGCCACCGCCTGCTGATCGCCCTCGTCCTGCTGGCTTTCGCCGGGACCCAGGCGGTGGCGGCGCCCGCGATGGCGGTCGCACGGCGGACGCGGACAGACAAGTGCCGTGACGGGTGACGACGGCGGGACGTGTGGCTGTACGGCGACGGCCCGGCGGGCGGGCATGATGTCCCTGAGTCCCCCTTGATCTGCCGGCTGCCCGGCATCGTCCGTCGAAAGGGAGTGTTCATGGCTTTAGTTCAACAGGTAAGAAGGCCGCTGCGGCGCCTACTCGTTCCCGGCCTCGCCGCGGCTCTGCTGGTGGTGCCGGCCGGTGCGGCGGCGGCGAGCGGCTTCGGCCGGCCCCAGCTTCCGCCGGCGTCCGGATGGGCTCCCGTGCCCGGCGCGGCCCAGGCCCGGTCCGGGCCGGCCGCGGTGACGTACACGGGGGATCTGTTCCTGTTCGCGCAGGCCCCCGGCGGCGGGGTACGGACGAACCGGTACTCGCTCACGGCCGACGCGTGGTCGGGCTGGACCAGCGTCCCGGGCACCGCGAAGGCGCACTCGGCCCCCGCAGCCACCGTCTACGGCGGAAACCTGCACCTGTTCACCACCACCGCCACCGGCCAACTGCGCACCAACCGCTACACCACCAGCGGCACCTGGACCGGCTGGACCACCATCCCCGGCACCGCGAAGGCGCACTCGGCCCCCGCAGCCACCGTCTACGGCGGAAACCTGCACCTGTTCACCACCACCGCCACCGGCCAACTGCGCACCAACC
>NZ_JBICUP010000058.1:0-2257 GCF_043198215.1 Micromonospora sp. NPDC048830 | reverse complement strand
CAGCGGCACCTGGACCGGCTGGACCACCATCCCCGGCACCGCGAAGGCGCACTCGGCCCCCGCAGCCACCGTCTACGGCGGAAACCTGCACCTGTTCGCCCGGGGCGACGGCGCTCTGGTACGCACCAACCAGCTGTCCGTGTCGACGGGTGCCTGGTCGGGATGGGCGACCCTGACGGCCCCCAAGGGCGCGACGGCGGCACCGGCGGCCGCGGTCTACGGCGGTGAGCTGCGGCTGTTCCTCCGGGGTGCGCAGCAGCGGATCCACCAGGCCCGAATCGGGTTGTAGTTGGCGCCTCCGGCCGCGGCTTGCGGGGTCGGAGGCGCTCGCGTGACCGGTGAGCGGCTGAACCCATCGCACGATGGGTGACAGCGGCCGGAACGCCGATCGCTCCGCCGCGGACTCGGTTTCCCGGTCCGCGGCGGAGCGTGGTCTGTCCGCCGATGCACAGCGTGGCTCGCCGGCCGCCCGCGGGCGGAGGACGGGGGGCCGTCACGATCGGATCGCCACCACCACGGTGTCCAGGGCGTCGACGATTCCGTCCTGGACGCGGACAGGACGGCGGGCCGTGTCGGCCCTGCGGACCCGCAGGCCGGGCAGCTCGGCGGCCACGGCGTCCGGAGTCAGCAGCAGGGCGGGATCGCGGGGGCCACCGGTGCCGGCGGTGAGGTTGGCCAGGTCGTGGCCGACCAGGACGAACGACCCGCCGGGGCGTACGGCGGCAGCCGCCTGGCGCAGGACGGTCGCCCGGTCGGGCTGCGGCAGGTGCAGGTAGGCGACGAGGACCAGGTCGAAGGCATCGGCCTCGGGCCGGTAGGTGATGACGTCGGCGACCTGCCAGTCGACGTCGACGCCGCGCTCGCGGGCGAGGTCCCGCCCGCGCCGCACCGCCACGGCGGAGAAGTCGACGGCCGTGACCCGCCAGCCGCGGCCGGCCAGCCAGACCGCGTTGCGTCCCTCCCCGGCTGCCAGATCCAGGGCCCGGCCCGGGGGCAGCTCGGCGGTCTCCGCGACGACGAACCGGTTCGGTTCGGCGGTCCAGACCAGTTCAGGAGCGCTGGCGTACCGGGCGTCCCAGTCGGCCCTGTCCACGGCCGGCCTCCCTTCGGTGCTGATCTTCGCGGTCCGCCCCGATCATCGGCGGCTCGCGGCCTACCCGTCCGCCGGGGTGGGCACCGGGCAGCTGCGCTCGTAGCGCAGGCGCCGGTGCAGGGCCCAGCCGAGCAGGACGATCGAGGCGACGGCGAGCAGCGGCTGAGCCGGCGCGAACCAGGTCATGGCGCCGCTCGTGCCCAGCGCCAGCAGCACCAGCTTGTTGCAGACGGGGCAGCCTACCGCCAGCAGTGACAGCAGCCCGCCGACGGTGCCGAGCCGCTTCTCCGCGACCGGGGACCCGGCGTCCGCGGGTTGCACGTAGGTGGCGAGCAGCAGGCCCGCCAGCACCGCGGTGGCGGCCAACGCGGGCCAGGCCCACCAGGTCACCGCGACGCTGCGGGTGAACAGCGGAGTGTCGATCAGGTCGGTCGGCACGGCGATCACCACCGCGGTCGCGGCGGCGCCGAGCACCACCGCGGCCAGGCGGCGCGGCGTCCAGGTCCGCATCGTGGCCCTCCTCGGTCTGGTAGGGACCAATCTAGTTGGACGGCGCCGGAAAGCCGACATGAAGGCGTCCACCGGCACCACGGCGGCCCCGGTCGGCGGCCGTCACGAACGGTGAGCGGGCCGACCCCCAACCGCGGTGACCGGACCCCTACCTTCGCGCACCTGCATACGGAAAATCGCAGGTGACTATTGCATTCGGCCGGAACCGCAGGTCAAGATCGCCGAAACCCAGAGGTGGCCCGCTCCCCCCGAGCGTCACCGGTGCTCGTCTGCGCCTCGCTCGGTGGTGGCTGGATCCACGAGAGGAGTCCGCGTGCAGGTTCACACAATGTCGACGATCTTCCGATCCCGCGGTGCGCTGGCCGCCGCCGTGACGGCCGCGCTGGCCGGGTCGATCCTGACCGCTCCGGCCGTCTCCGCTGCCGCTCCCGAGGGCCCGGGGCAGGGCAGCTGCAAGATCGCCGAGGATCCGTCCTGGTCGGGCTGGAGCAACCACGAGCAGGTCGGCGAGCAGCTGGCGCAGATCGAGCGCACCAGCGGCGGCCGGGTGGACGTGGGGCCTGACTGCGGGCCAGTGCTCCGGCCTTCAGGCCGGGGGTGAAGGTCCGCGCTGGGAGGGCCGCTAGGCCCGAGCAGTGCCTTGACCGGGACGGT
>NZ_JBICUP010000057.1:0-37976 GCF_043198215.1 Micromonospora sp. NPDC048830 | reverse complement strand
CTGGGTCAACGGATACCACCAGGTCCTCGCCCAGGCCGCCGGCAGCGCCACGCCCGCGACCCCCAGCACGCCGGCTGTGCCCAGCACGCCCAGCACGCCCAGCACGCCCAGCACGCCCAGCATGCCGGGCACTTCGGGTACGTCCGGCACGCCGGATGCGGCCGGCGCCCGCAGTACGGTGCCGGGTGGCGCTGCCCCCCGCACCGACGGCACGCCGCACCAGGACCACACCAGCGACAGGACGTCGGTCAATGACACGTCCGTCTCCGGCGACGACAGCATCTTCAGCCGCGATGACAGGCCCGACGATACCTTCACGGTCAGTGAGGTGTCCGTCTCCGGCGACGACACCTTCACGGTCAGTGAGATGTCCGTCTCCGGCGACGACATCTTCAGCCGCGACAGCAGCTCCACCAACACCGTCACGTCCAGTGAGATCTCCGTCTCCGGCGACGACATCTTCAGCCGCGACAGCAGCTCCACCAACACCGTCACGTCCAGTGAGATCTCCGCACTGGACGAACCGATCAGTCGCGACCCGGCCAAGCGCGACATCAGGGACAGGGATCCGTTCAGTGACGTGTCCTCGTCGGCCGACCCGGTCGGGCGCGGCGAGCCGGCCAGCACGGCACCGGAGGCGGCGGTCCCGGCGACCGGGCCGGCCGTCACGGCGGCCGAGTCCGCGCAGCGGGTCGCCGACTGGATCGATCAGACACAGGTGGGTTTTGGCAACAGCCGCGACCCGTGGTGGTGGTGCGTGCAGGCCACCCTCGACGCCTTCAGAGCCCAATACAAACGGCTCGGCAACCGGGCAGTATCCGACGACCGGATCCTCGGACCCGACGGCCGACTCGCACCCACCACCAGCTGGGAACAACTCCTGGACATCCTCGACGCGACACCCGAACGCGTCGCCCACCCCGTCGGCCGGCCCGACGGAGTCAAACCGGAAGACGTACTCGCCGCGCTCAAAGCCGCACCGGGATCGATGGTCGTGGTCAGGATCTCGCCGCCGAACGGGCCACAACACGTGTTCGCCCTCCACAGCGACCCACAACCATCCGGACCACCGACCATCAGGGTGCGCGACGGCCTGGTCCCCGGCGCCGAGGACCGACCCGAACCACCCGACCCGACCACCGACCCGTGGCTGCGACACCTGTTCGCATCGAGCACCCGACTCGCCGCGTTCGACAGCACCGGACGACCCACCACCATCACCAACCTCCTGGCCGACCACACCACCGCACACCCGCAGCCGATCACCACGACCGGCACCGACCCCAGCGCCATCCTGCTCGCCTCCACCACCCCACCCCGCGGCCCGTCCCACGCCATGCAGGCGGAGCGCATTTTCCCCGAGCTTCCCCTGGTCCGGTTCGGCGTGCCCCGCGACGGTCTCGACCTGCTGTACGCGTTCATCGCCTCTGAACCGGCTCTGGTCCGCACCGCGCTGGGCGCGCGGCTGCCCGCCGATCTGCAGGCGTTCCTGTCCGATCCGGTTAGGGTGCGGGCCGCTGTTGCCGAGTCGGTTCGTACCGGGGTGCCGCAGGGGTCCGAGCTTGGTCGGGTCACCGAGTTGTTGCAGGGCCACGTGTCGGGCTATCTGGAGGAGAACGCGGGTCGGTTGCCGGCGGACGTGACCGCGCAGCGGCTCGCCTTCCGGCCGCAACACGAGCGGGATGTGGCGGCGCTGAGCCCCGATCAGGTGCTGCGGCGTCTCGGCGAGCTGATGGACGCCGGTCTCCTGGACCCGGCGGCTCTCCGGGCACGTCTCGACGAGATACAGGCGAATCCGGCGGACGCCGGCCGTCACCTGTTCGAGGTGTTGATCGACCCCGATCGCCAGCTCGACTCCGGGGAACTGGCGGCGGTGAAGGCTGCCGTGAACGACTGGGCGAACCTGTCGGCCACCCCGGCCGGCCAGTTCCTGGCACCGCTGCTGGCGCACGCGACCGGTGCCGGGATGCAGATTTCCCAGGTCGCCCCGGACGGGGCGCGGTCGGCGGGCGGGTACGGCCCGGCCGGGGGCGCCCCGGTCGGTCTGGCCCGCGTGACGGCCGACCCGGAGCGGCCGGGCGTCGACAACCACTTCGACGCGCTCGTACCGGAAACCCCTGCGGCGGTTGAGCAGTCGGCCGTACTCCCGCAGCAGGTCGCCCCGACCCCGCAACCGCCGACGCCGCCCGCCGACGGCAGTCAGCAGCAGGTTGTCCGGCCGGCGGCTCCGTCCGCGGACGCGCCGCTGGTCGTGATGGCCAAGGGGTTGCCGGAGAACCTGCGGCTCCAGCGTGCGGTGGGCGGCGTCCTGCTGCACGACGGGGGCATCGCGCCCGGCCCGATCAGCTCGCGGGTGTTGGCCCCGACCGGCCCCGGCCCGGCCATCCTGCTGCACTCCTCGGTGCTCGACCCGGACAGCCTCGGTGCCGCGCTGGCCGGGCTGCGGGCGCAGGACGCGACCATGGCTGTCCTGCACTGGCCGCAGGACCAGCCGGTCAGCGTGGCCCGGGCGCTGGAGGTCACCGCGCAGGGGCTGGGGCCGCAGGCCATGTTGTCGGTGCCGCGGTCGGCGCTGCGGGACCGGCCGACGCCCAGCTCGCAGATCGTCCCGCTCGACGCCAACGGTGAGGTGACCTTCTTCAGCGGGCGGCCCGAGCGGTACCTGTTCCTGCCCGAGGTCGCGGGCGCGCCGCCCCGGCCCGCCCCGTACGGGCTGACCGAGCAGTCGCCCGGCGTGTACGGGCTCGGTGACGGTTGGGTGGCCTGGGACGGCGGTAGCCACCTGTGGATCGGGCCGGCGACCGAACTTGACCGGGTACGGCGGTTGCTGCCGGACACCGGTGGCTGGCTGGCCGAGCCGGCGGTGTTCCTGGGCTGGGGCGGGACTCCGCTGCCTGCCGGGGTGCGCCACCGGGTGGGTCGGATCTTCGCGGGTATGCCGGCCGCGCCACCGGCGCACCTCATCACCTCCGGGATGGGGCTGGACCGGCGTACTCTCGTCCCGTCGGAGGTGCCGGGCCTGCCCGCCGGGGTCCAGTTGAGCCACGTCCCGGGTGGGGTGATTGCCCACACCGGTCCTCGGCCGCCGGCCGGTGTTACGACACTGCACTGGTCCGATTTGGCCACCCCGGACCGGCCCCGGCTGGTGTTGGACGAGTCGGTCAGCGACCCGGTCGCCGTCGTGGAGGCCGTGCGCCAGGCACTTCCCCCGGGGGCCGGTTCGCTCCAGGTGTTCGTGGCGCCCCCGGCCGCCGGCGCCCCGGGCACGCCGCCCGATGCCGCCGCTGCGCAGGTGGCGGACCGGTTGCGGGAGCGGTTCGGTGGGCTGCTGGAGTTGGTGCTGCCGGTCTCCGTAGTGGGCCGGCAGCCGGCCGGTGTCGACGAGCTGACCCCGATCGACGCCCGGGGCCAGGAGACCTTCCCGGCCGCCGCGCACGCCTGGCGGGTGCCGCTGCGTTCGGTGTCACCCCGGCAGCCTGGGCCGCTGGGCTTGAGCCCGTCTACCGCGGGCGGGTTCCAGGTGTACCGGGGTTGGACGGTCCGGGAGCACCGGGGGGTCGTCCTGTTCGCTCAGAACGGCACCAGCCCGGACACGCTGTCGCCCGATGCCCTGGCGGCCCCCGCGACCGGGGTGGCGGTGGTGATCCAGTCCCGGGGCGGTCCCATCCCGCGCGAGGTGGCCGGTGCGGCCACCCGGCTGCTGTCCGGTGTTCCCGAGGCCGACCGGCACGTCCGGGTCTTCGGCAACGACGCCAGCGCCGGCCCGCCCGCACCCGACGCCGACGGGTCGGGTGGGCAGAAGTGGACGCCGCCGGCCAACCCGGACCGGCGGGCGCTCGCGCTCGGCGATCCCAAGGCGGAATTGCCGGACCTCGACCGCATCGAGCAGGCGCTGCGCGCCGACGCGGCCCGGCGGGGCATCACGGTGCCGGCCAACGAATGGGAAATGCTGCACGAGCTGCTGCTCAACAACTACCGGAAGGTGGTCTCCGAGGACGGGTACCTGTTGACGTTGGGTGGCATGGAGGTGCGCGCCCGCCTGCGACCGGGCGGCCCGCGGCTCGTCCCGAACCCGGCCGGCTCGTTCGACTCCGAGACGCCCGGGTTGTCGCCGGATGGCACCGGGGGTGGGACGAGCGCCAGCGGCGACTTCCACGCCAACCAGTTCACCCAGGGTGTTTTCCAGACCGGTGCGCACAGCCAGGCGGACGGCGTCAATACCCGAGCGGTGCGGCTGCGCGGCGGCTACAACGTCGACGTGCCGCTCGGCCCGACGACCCACTGGGGGGCCGGCTTCAACGCCAAGCTCAACAATGTCCTCCGGAACACCTCCCACCTGGTCGACGCCGAGAAGGGCCGGGTGCTGGACACCCGCGCGGATTCGACGTTCTACTTGTACGACGAGCCGGGGTGGTTGATCGAGACGCGCGGCGACGGGCAGCCGTGGCAGGCGCTGGACCTGCCGGAGCCGCCGGACGGTCAGAAGCCCGCCCCGCTGCTGGTGGCGATCCCCAACCATCTGCTGAAGACCGCTGGCGAGCAGGTGGTCGCCGACCTGCCAGACGACATGCGGGACAACCTGACCCGGTTGCCGGAACTCTTCTCCGCCAGCAACATCACCGGCCTGAACGAGCTGTACGACCACATCATCGCCGAGCTGCGCGCAGACGGCTTCGACATGTCCATCGACAGTCCGATGCGTAAGGATCTGCAGCGCAAGCTGTGGAACCTGGAAGTCCACCTCGACGTGGCGGTGAACGACCGAGATGATGCCGGCGCGTCGACCCAGGGCTTCCAGTTCACCGTGCACGACCGCGGGTTCGCGGCCGCCAGCATCCGGGTGTACGCCCGCCGCGTCGGCGACTCCCTGCAGGTGGGCGACGGTGACTCCACGCCGGTGGGCGATGCGGGCGTGCCGCTGGGCGAGGCCAGCGACAAGGCCCACATCGAGAAGGTACGTACCGGAATCGTGGGGCAGGGCGGCGAAGTCACCGTCCAGCAGTCCAGTGGGCTGTCGGTGGGTGGCGCGGCCGACCTGCCGTTGGCCACGCGCTGGAACGATCCGCAGGTGTACAAGGAGAAGGCCAAGCTCGGTGTCTCCGCTCGCGCCGGGATGAGCTGGACCAGCAACGACAGTGGCGGCGTCACCAAGGCGTCGCTGAACGTGGTGGTCGAGCGGGACACCGATTACACGGTCAGTCGGGAGACTCAGCTCAAGTTGAGCGCCGGGGTGGCCACCTCGCGCCGGCCGCGGAAGGGGCACCGGCGGACGCCCGAGGTGGACGGGTCGGCGGTGATCCGGATGTCCGCGCTGGACGCCTACGACCACGGGTTCAGCGTCGACGCGGCCGTCTTCCGCCCCGATCCCATCCCCGGGCTGGCGGATGGTGTCCCGACCCCGGTCCCCGCCACGGGCGGGCGGCCGCAGCGGGTGCCGCACGACCAGTGGCGGCAGCGGCTGCGCAACGTCGGCCCGCATCCGGAGGACACCGGCGGCAACCTGGTGCCACGGCACGTTCTGGAGGGCAGTGGCAGCCTGGGCCAGTCCCTGCCGCAGGTCGACAAGCGGGCGGTACGGCAGGTCCGGGCCGGTCTCATGCAGGCGCTGGCCGACGAGGGGTTCCTTCCCGTGGACGGGGACCGGCCGTGGGCGCATGCGGCGCAGAGCCGGCCGGCGACCCCGGAACCGGGTACGCCCACCGAGGAGCAGCCGCTGCTGGGCAGGGCGATCGAGGGGGCGCGTAACGCCTACGACGAGGTCGCCCGCCCCGATACCGACGCCAGGATCGGCAACCGGGACCTGTTCAACAAGATGGTGAGCGGCGACGGTCTGGAATCGCACTTCCCCTCGATCACCCAGGGCGGCTCTGCCGCCCCCGAGGCCCCGGAGGGCGGGTCGGCCCCGGCGGCCGCCCCGGAGGGTGGGCCGGCCCCGGAGCGGCCAGCGGGGATGACCTTCACCCTGAACAGTTGGCGCAACGCGGTGAGGCGTACCGCCGTGGTGACCATCCACGCCGTCCCCCGGATCACCGCGGACGTCGACGCGGACGGCAACTCGGTGCACTTCGACCGGCTCACCGACGAGTTGAGCGTGGTCACCCTCGCCATGTCGCTCGGCATCGCCGGCCAGGGCGCGAGCGGCAACCAGGGCTGGTCGGGGGAGGTCGGGCTGGGGCTCGCGATGCCGCCGGGCGTCGAGTGGCTTCGTTCCGTCGGACTCATCGGCGGGTCGGTGAGCCGCAACGTCGGCGCCGCCGAGCGGTTGACCCGCATCGTCAACCGCCCGAAGCTGACGGAGTACGCCGGCCGGGTGATGCTGTTCAACTTCCCGTACGACTTCTTCTGGACGGTCGAGATCAGCGACCGGGACGCCCCGATCACCTCGCCCGAGCCGGTCCGCGCCAACGTGCGCGCCGCGCTGCTGCCCCTCAACTCCGATCCGGCCACCTTCAGCGAGGTGGCCCCCGTCGACACCGAACCGTCGGTGCTCAACCGGGGCGACGTGTACTTCCTCGACACGCACGGGCTGCGCGCCGCGGTGCGGAACCAGTTGCCGCCGGACCTGACCCGGGCCGGCCGACCGATGGCCGGGCCGGTGGACGCCTTTGCCAACCCGATCGCCGCCGAGGCGAACTTCAAGGAGATCCTGCACGGCAATTACGCCATCACCACCCTGGTCGAGCCCGGTCTCGTGGCGAACACCGAGGCCGGAATGTCGATCGGCGTGTCCCACATCGAGGGGGCGCAGTTCGTCGGCGCCACCCCGGACCAGTACGTCACCGGCCAGATCGAGCTGAACCTGGTCGAGGTCGGCAACGCCGCCATCGACTCGTTCGGCTGGGGGTTCACCCTGCCCAACTTCGGCCTCGAAGGCAAGTTCGGTCCGCTGAAAGTCAGCTTCGGCGCGTCGGCGGGCGGGAAGGTGAGCAAGACCGAGATGGCCGAGCTCAAGCGCATCGGCGGCCTGGAGATGCTCAAGCTGGCCTTCGGTCGGGGGTACGCCTTCCTCGCGCCCTACGACATCAATGTCCGCGCCGGCCTCCACAAGCAGGTCGGGTTCGTCGTCAGCCGGGTCAGCGTGCCGCGCGGAGCCGACCTGCAGGGCCGCACGATGCTGTTCATCCTGCCGGAGGCGGAGGCCCTGGCGCAGTACGCGGCCGGGAAGCTGCCGATCAGTGATGCGCAGTTGCTCGACGCGATGGGCCGGTGGTCCCGCGGTGAACTGGTGCTCAGCGGCAACACCGTGGCCGGGCTGCTCAGCCGGTGGCGCGGCGAGCTGGACGGCCGCACGGTCGCCGGGGTGCCCGACCTCGGCGCGTACCTGGTCCAGCACCGGGTCCAGACGTGGGCGCTGACGCTCGCCGACCGGCATGTGGACCTGGCCCAGCGCGGCGCGGTGCTCGACCCGAGCCGCCGCGCGCAGTTCGCCGCCGACTTCGGGATCGTCCTGGACCCGAACGTCAACCCGTTCAGCGCGCTGACCATGCCGCCCTACCTGACCCGTACCGGTGACCGGATGCTGGGCCACGCGGGCGTCGACGAGGTGGCGCTGTTCACCGGGCCGGCTCCGGCCGACGGCGGGCCGCGCCCCACCACGACCCTGCTGGACGCGGTCCGGACGCTGATGGACACCGTCAGGCCCGGGCTGCTCGGGGCCAGCCACGCCAACTGGCCGGAGGCGGGGACCAGCTGGGGCGTGCTGATGTTCTCCCCCGACGAGTCGGTGGTCGGCGCGCTGCCCGGCAGCCTCGAGTCGCTGCAGTCCACGCTGGCCGGGCAGCGCGCCAACATCGTGTTCGCCGACATGCTGAACCGGTACAACGGCGTGACGTTCTACTTCGTCCACCAGCTGGGCAAGATGGCGGCCCAGGTGTTCAAGTTGAAACTCTCGGCCATCCTGGACGGCCGGCCGCAGTACATCGGCTGGGAAGACGCCTACGGCCTCGAGAACTATGCGCACTTCAACGACGAAGCCACTCGCATCCTTCGGGAAGCGCTGGGCTGGAACCTCATGCCGGGCAAAATCGGCTTCTCAGCCGACGGCAAACCGATGGCCGGCGCCGCGTTGCTGTCGTTCGTGCCGGAGGGGGCACGCGGCGTCAAGGCCGGCAGGAAGACCATCCGGGAACGGACCGCCTACGACTGGTCGGGGCACTTACGAACCAGGGGCAAGGTCAAGATCTCCCTGGAGCTCAGCCGGTTGCACATGCACGGCTGGCAGCCGAGCTACCTGCTGAACCACATGATCACGGCCCTGAGCAGCGCGACGGACTCGGCGTTGCACCACGCGCCCGCCGGTTTCGCCGACTGGATCTCCCTCGCGCCGGTGGAGCCGGTGCAGACCCATCAGTACGAGGCGCGGATCGACTTCATGATCCCCCGGGGGCAGGCCGAGGCCACGCCGATGCCCCGGTCGCCGCGGCTGGACCTGCGCGCGCTGCCGAAGCTGGCCGGTGACGCCTACGTTCTCGCCCTGGCCGACGACCTCTACCCGGCCGCCCGGAAGCTCATGGGCGAGGTGCTCGGCCCGCACGCCAACCGCCCGGACTACCGGGGCATCATGGCGCTGGACGGCGTGCTGTCCCGGCTCAGCGTCGACAACCTCCTGTCCGACGCGCTGCGCCCCTCCGGATTCCTGCTCGGCTCGCACCTGTTCGTCGGGGGCGAGTCCAACAACCGGGCGGACCTGCGGCTGTTCGTCAAACTGGGTGGTGTGAGGATCGTCGGCAGGCTCGGCAAGACCACCGGTACCGGCCGATACGACAAGTCCCTGGACATCACGTCGGCCAGCCAGTCGCGTAACCTGTGGCGGCCCAACTTCGACGGGGAGATATCGCACGCCAGGCCGCTCGGCGCGACGAACATCGGTGCGCAGGAGGACACGACCGTCACCGGCAAAATCACCACCGGCGCGAACCGGACCGCGCCGGCCAGCCACACCGCCACCTTCGACAACAACTTGCGTACCGAGGACCACCTCAAGACGGTGGAGGGCGATACGTACCTGGTCGAGATTCGCACCTCATCCCGTCTCGTCGCGGTCCCGCATCGGCACAGTGCGTTCCACCGCGACGCCGGCCTGGCGCCGATCGGGCCGGAGCGGTTCGCGGCCGACGACGCCCGCAGCACCGGTTGGATAAGCGGCACGAGTTTCCACGAGATGCACGCCGGCGAGGTACACGACCTCCTGCGCGCGCTCTCCGAACCGCACGACTGGAAGGCGAACAATCCGGCCGGCTGGCCCGCGCCGGCGGCCGACGCGCCCACGATCGGCCTGGAGGGCCTGCTGCAACGGGCCACCCCGGCGGGCATGGCCGCCGCCCCGGTGGCCGGCCGTGTCATCGAGGCCGGCGATTTCGACCCCGACCAGGCGCCCCAGCACGCCGCCCTGCTGATCCGCGACCAGCTCGGCAACCACTACGACCCGGTCAGTCCGCTGCGGCTCACCGCCAGCGCCGCCGAGCAGGCCCGCCGCCGGTACGAGGTGGTGCTGGACTGGGCGGTGGGCCACCTCCAGGGGCTCAGCCCCGCGCAGCAGGCCGCCGCCGCCAACCTCGCCGAGCTGACCGCCTGGAAGAACCAGGTCGGCAAACTCGCGGTCGGTGCCGCGCTGTCCGCCACCGACGTGCGGCTGTTCAACGAGCGGATCCCTGAGATCGTCGACCGGGTACAGGCGGTGCAGCCGCCCGACTCCGCCCCGGTCACGCCACCGGAGGAGGTGGAGCTGCTCGCCCAGGACCCGCGCACCGTGGCCCGGGTGGTGGCGTCCGAGCTGAAGACCCACCTCGACCTGACCGTCACCGACGACCAGGGCGCGGTCAGCCGGTACCGGATCGACCCGCAGGGCTGGATCGTCGAACTGCGGGAGCGCCCGGACGGCACGTTCGCCCCGATCACGGCCCCTGAGGTGGTTGACGGGCTCGACCGGGATCTGAAGTTGCGGGCCTTCAGTGCCGCGATTGGCGGGTCGCAGCAACGCGAGATCTACCGCGGGCTGCTGGAACGTACCCCGGTGCAGATGGACGCGGCCGCGGAGCTGGGTCCGGAGCTGGAGACGCACATCCGGCAGGCACGCGCCGACGCCGACGACCGCGCCCGCGAGTGGATCACCGAGGGCCTGCCCGCCCGATCGGCGAACCCCATCGCGGCCCACGCCGCCCGGCACGACACCGACACCCCGCATACGCGGGCCGGGCAGGCGCGGCGGCTGCTGGCTCCCGTCCTGCCGCCGGGATGGACCACCACCGGGCCACTACCCGAGGTGCCCGCAACGCTGCGCCCCGGCACCCGACTGTGGATCACCCGCCCCCAGGGTGCCTTCGCGGCGCGTGTCGACGCCGACGGCACCTACCGCCTCTTCGACCCGCTCGCCCTCGGGACGGCCGAGCGGACCCTCACCGCCGAGCAGTTCCAGGAGGCGGTGACCCTCGCCGCATTCCCGGTGGTCAGCGAACTCGCCACGCCGAAGCCCGTCACCCTCGTGGAGCCCGACGTGCTGACGAGCTGGCTGCTCCAGGACGGCGACTGGGCGGCGTCCCGGCAGTTCGCGGAAGCCAACCTCGAGGCGCTGCGCGCCGACCCGACCGCGGCGCGGCTGGCGCAGGACCAGCAGCCCGAGGCGGCCCCGGCGCCGCCCGGCGATCCGGTCCTCGACCGGCACCGTGCCCTGCTGGAGGCGATCCGTGCCGGACAACTGACGGCCGCCTTCGACTACCTCGACGCGGCCGACGCGGCGGCCCGGCACCGCGTGCTCGCCGGCGCGGTGGCCGCGGTGGCACCGACCGACCCGAACGGCTCGACCGGCCCGATCGACCCGGCCGCGCCGGCCGGGCTGCGGGCGCTGGCGGATCTCGTCGACGCCGATCCGCGGGTGACCCAGCCCGGGCCGGAGCGGGAGGCCGTCTCCGACGCGGGCATCCTGCGGGCCGTGGCCGACATCCTCGACCCGGCCGTCGGACCACTGGCCACCTTCCGGTCCATCGCCTCCGCCGCGGGGACCATCAACCCCCAACAGAACTGGCCGGAACCCCTGCAAGACCTGGTCGACCGGCTGCCCGAGCCACTCGACCGCGACGTGGCGACGCTACGCGACGCGCTCGACGTCATCGAGCGGATGCAGTACAAAGAAGTCGCCAAGCTGCTCGGTAGCTCGGACGTCGGCCCGGTGGCCGCCGCGGTGACCGCGTCCGGGACGACCGCGACCGGCCTGGCCCGCGCGTGGCGGGACGTCTCCACCGCCGCCGACCTGATCCCGGCGCTGCCCCCACCGGCCGGCGCCTGGGCCGGGACGCCGGACACCCGGCTGTCGGCAGACACCTCACTGCCGCCGGCCCACGTCGTGCATCATCCAATGCCCGCGGCATCCGCCTCCGTCGAGCGGTGGCTCGCCATCGGCAACTGGCACGACTCCCGCGCCTTCCTCGACGATCACCGGGCGGACCTGCTCTCCGACCGGGCGCACAGCGAGCTTCAGACCCGGCAGGCGAAGCTGCCCCACGACGACGAGCTCGCCGCCCATGTCGCGCTGCTCACCCTGGCCCGCTACGGCCACGTCGAGGACGGATACCGGTACCTGCTCGGCCCCACCCCACCGGCGCCGGCAGCGGCCGGGACCCCGGCACCGGCAACGCCCCCGGTGCCGGCTCCGACACCGGGGGCGCCGACCGGGCGGCAGGAGATGCTGACGAGCCTGCTGGCCCGGCCGGACCTGGCCGACCCGGCCGCCGTGTCGGCCCTCGGTGACCTGGCCGCCACCCTGCCCGGCCCGGTCGACGCTGTGGACGCGGCGATCCTGCACCTGACCGCCGACACGCTCGCCGGCCTGAACGTCTCCGATGCCGCCGTCACCACGCTGGTGCAGGACGCCCGTCAGACCCTCTCGGCACCGCAGCGGCATCAGTGGGCCGAGACGATCCGCAACCTCGGTGCCAACGCCACCGGCGCCCGCGGGGCGGCACTGCGGCACCTCGCCGACCGGCTGTTCACCACGGCACCGGATCCCGGTCCGGCCTCGGACGCCTCGGACGCTACGACGCGGCAGGCCACGCGGCAGCGCCTCCAGGAGGCCACCCAGGAACTCCAGCGCACCATCGACGACCTCGGCCAGGCCCGCCGGAACGAACGCGACGCGCAGGACGCCCGGGACGCCGCGGCGGCGTCGCTCGACGCCGCCAGGAACGCCGTCACCGCCGCCGAAGGCGAACGCGCCCGGCTCGAGGAGAACATCGACGACCTCAACCGTGCGATGCCGGGACTAGAAGCGGAGGTGACGCGACGAGAGGGGTTGGAGTCAGCGGCCCGGCAGACGGTCAACGACCTCGCCACCAGCCAGGACGAGCCACGGCTGGCCGCCGCCCAGGCAGAACTTCTCCAGGCGCAGCGGGAACTGGACACGGCCCGGACGGCGCTGGAGAAAGCCACCAGCGACCTCCAGGACGCCGAACAGAACCTCGACCGGGTCCGCTCGGAGCTGCCTGACCTGCGCCGGCAGTTCGAGACCGCGAGCGAGGAGTTCCGAGCCCGCGACATCTCCGCGCAGGCGCACACGAACACGGTCCGGGTGCTCGACGAGGCCAGGACGGCCAGTGAGGCGGCCCGGGACGCGGCGCAACAGCAGGTGGACCGGATGGCGTTGCCGGTCCCGCCGGTCCCGCGCGGCACCCCAGTCGTGGACGTGGACGCGGCGCTGGCCGAGATCGCCGGCTCCGGCCACGGCCGGTCCGTCGTCCAGGAGCTGGACCGCTCGGTACGCGCGCAGCACGGCGGCACGCCCCCGGCGCGGGTGGTGCTGCGCACCGACCCGACCCGGCAGGCCGACAACGCCGCGGCCGCCCCGGCGGACGAGACCGCCGTACACGAACTGGACCGGGTACAACTCGCGCGGGACCTCGCCGTGAGCCTGGACACCCCGGTCGAACTGCGGGTCCACGGTGGTAGCACCGCCGAGCCGTCGTACCTTGCCTACCCGGGCGGGGAGATGGTGCGGCTGGACGCCACCGGCCGCCCGGAGACCCTCGACGACGCCGTGCGGCGGCTGCCGCAGCGCCTCCAGGACGACCTGGCCCCGCACCGGGACCGGCCCGACGTGAACGCCCGGCTGGAGATCCTGCACGAGGCGGAGATCGAGTCGCGGCACGACTTCGCCACGGCCGTGGCCGCCCTGGTGGAGAACCTGAACCGATACCAGGGGTACCTGGCCCACCGGTGGTTCGCCCAGGACGTTCCGCCGGTCGACGCCGCCGGCCTACGAGCATTGGCCAACGGCCTGGACACCACGGCCTGGCCGGCCCCCGCCGGCACCCCGCCGGCCGGGTCGGTGGAGACCGGCCGCCCCGACGACATGGCCACCGCCTGGTTGACGTACACCCCGCAGCGGCGTGCCGAGATGATGGCCGACCTGCTGCCCGAGGCCCCCGGGCTCGGGTTCACCGTGGGCAGGCCGACCCGCGACCTGCCGGCCGATCCGCCAGCGGGCACCCGGGTGCTGGCCGTGGCCGGGGCCACGGTCGCCGCCGGCGTGGTCCTGCCCACCACGCAACTGCGCTGGTACGAACCCGCCCGCAACCAGATCCACACCGGCAGCACGCAGATGCTCGGTAACTGGGCCAAGGACCGGGCCGGCGAGAACGCGGGACCCGACGACATCTGGTACAGCGTGCTGACGCCCACCCCGGCCGTCGCCCCGGCCGTGGCCCCGACCGCCACCCTGACCGCCGATCTCGGGCTCGCCGCTACCCACGGGCCGGCCGCGGAACGCATCGACAATCTCGCCAGCGGCGGCCACGGCCCTGTCACCGACGACCAGCTGCGCCGGCTCGCCGCGGACCTCGGTATCCAGGCGCCGTCGCCGGACGGGGTCCTGCCCCAACTGTTCGAGGCAGCCAGGGATATCGCCATGGCGGACACGTTCAGCGGCGTGTACTTCGCCGACCCGGCGGTGGCGGATCCGGGCGCGGCGGCGGATCGGACGGCGGCAGAGGCGCTGCCGCGGGTGGACGGATGGTTCACCATCGCCGGGCACCGGAACCTGGCCGAGCGGCTGGCCGACGATCCGGTGCGCCAGGCCCTGTTCCTGCGGATGCTCACCGCCTCGCCCGCCTGGCAACACGCTGTTGCGCAGGCGCAACAGCGGGGCGGCGGCACACCCGACATCATGCTGGTCTGGTGCGACGCGGCATGGCAGGGACCGGGACAGGCCACCTCCTTCGGTGAATGGCTGCGCACCCAGCTGCGCGCCCGGCGGCTGATGTCGTCCACGCACGAGGTAGACCAGATACCCAGCGAGCTGCGGTCACACGCGGACGAGCCGGTGCGGTCCGTGTTGTTCTCGGACGGTTCGGTGGAGTTGTTCGGACCGGATCTGGTGGAGGCGGTACGGACCGCGGACATCGTCGAGAACGGTCAGGCACCCGAGGTGAGCTGGCCGGACCAGCAGGCCTTCGACGACGCCGGTGGCCAGCACCGGTGGGCCGGCTCCGATGCTCCGGTCGACCAGCACACGACCACGACCATCCCCGAAGATGAGGACCTGGCCGGGGTGGCCGGGGCGGTGTCGGAGGAGCAGTTCGGGACGGTTCCGCGTAGTAGGTCGGTGGTGGTGTATCCGGAGGGTGTGGGCGCTGGGGTTGATCTGGAGCGTCTTGCTGATGTGGCGCAGGAGCAGGCGGCGACGGATGCTGAGGCGTGGGCGGCGAGGAGGGGGGTGGATCGGCCCGCGGATGGTGGGGTGTGGCGGGTGATGCTGGTGTTCGAGGACCGCGGGCATGAGCACGTGCTGGGGCTGGTGCGGCGGTTGCTTAACGGTGGGTTGGGGGTGGAGGTGGAGGTGCCTGCGGCGGCGGTGATCGAGTTGTCGCCGTACGGTGCTGACCCGTCTGTTGTTCCTCAGGTGGAGTCACGGACGTTGGTCGAGGTCGCGGCGTTGCGGGCGGCGCGTGGCCAGTCGGGCGCGGTAGCGATCCGTTGGCGGTATGTGGCGGACCCGGGGGCGGATCACGCCGACGAGACTCTCCGGAGAGACGAGGCTCTCCAGAGATTCATGGAGGCGGCGGTCTCGGGGGCGGACCCGGGCCTGGGGGCGGGGGCTTTTTCATCGGGTCTGGTTGCTGTCGATTTCTCGGGTCGGGAGACGTTCGAGGCGTTGGTGTGGGAGTTCCAGACGCGTCCGGTCCGTCCGAGGGAGGACTATCTCGCTCTGGCACGTCGGGTGCTGGATGGATTGCCCGGGGAGCATGGGCCGTACCTCCTGTCCGTGAATTTGGATTGGCGGCTGTTGGGGGAGCGGGCGTTCTCGTATTTGCGAAATTGGGTGTTCCTTCAGAATGTGCCGTCGGGGCTTGGTGGTTGGCGGGTGATGCAGTTGCGGCAGGCGGAGTTGCTTGCCGGGGAGAGTGCGGCGGCGGTGGTGCCGGATGTGGGGCCGGTGGGGTGGGTGCCGGATGGTGCGCGGGTGTTCGTGGTGGGTGTGCCGCGGCCGCATCCGGTGCATCCCGGGACGGTCGTGTCGACGCAGACTTTGCTCGAACCTTTCCTGAACGGTGCGTTGCCGTCGGTGGAGTCGGGGTTGCGGGAGCCGGTGTATGTGGTGGTGCATGGGTTCGGTGGGTGGGTGTCGACGGTGGTGTTGGTGCATGTGGCGGAGGATGACCTGTGGCCGGTGCGGATGGGTGAGATGGTCACCGGCGATCCGGTGGTGGGTGGGGGCACTCGGCAGGCGCGGGATCTGGTCGAGGCGGAGGGTTGGACCCGTGTGTTGGCCGAGTTGGAGGGGATTGCGGCGGCGGTGGCGCCGGGCGGGGCGGCTCGGGATTGGGTGGGCCGGGTCGGGGAGCTGACGGCGGCGCTTCCCGATGTGACCGTGCATCCAGTGGCAGGGGTGGAGGAGCATCGCTGGACGGGTGAGCGGGTGGTGCAGTTGGTGGCGTTGGGTGAGCGGTTGGTCGGGCATACGCGCGGGTGGATGGGTGAGCCCGCTGAAACGGATCGGCTCGATCTGCGGCTGGAGCGGTGGGCCGGCCACGATCACAACCGGCGGCTGGTGACGGCGTTGGCGGCGGTTGACGGGTTGGCCGATGAGGTGGAGGTCCTGGTCGCGGAGGAGATTGGGCGGGCATGGGCTGAGGTGGTGGCATCGGTGTCGGCCCGGGGGGACGGGACGGTGCCGGACGCCGTCCGGGACGTGTTGCGGGCGGTGTATCTCGGTGCCTGGGTCTTCTATACGGCACCGGACCAGCCGGTCATGGTCGAGCAATTCCGGTTGCACGATGGGGAGACTCACCGTGTGCAGATTGTTGACCTGTCCGCCGTGCGGGATCGGGGCAGGGAGGAGTTTGCCCAGTTCCTGGCTGAGCATGGCCGGGACGTGGCGTTGTTGTGGTCGGCAGACGTTCCAGGAGACTCAGGAGACCCGGTCTCCGGGCTGCGGGCTGCCCTTGGAGGGCTGCCGCTGCCGCCGCCGCGGCGCTTGGACGTGGTGGGGCGGGTGCCGGAGGTGTCCGAGCAGTGGCGGGCGGAGTTGTTCTCCGCGGTGAGCGCGTTCGGGCTGGCGCGGCAGTGGTTGGAGGAACAGATCGGGTCGTTGCCGGTTCGGGCGGCGGTGTTGCCGGGGCAGGCCGGGGATGGCCAGGTGGCGTACGAGGGTGAGCAGACGGTGCGGGATTCCGACGCCGAGGCCGCTGAACGCGAGGATCTGATCCGGCGGTGGGAGACCGTCGTCCATGACCACCTGCCGCGTATGGACAGGCTGGCAGCCGCTGAGCGAGCGTTGCCGCCTCCGACCGACCGTGGCCAGGACAACAACCAGGCGCGGGACACCTTGGATCGGCTGTCCGAGCGGTATCGCAACGAGCTGCGGATTCTCAGCCTCGCGCGGGGACTGCGCAGCGAGAGCGACTACGTCCGATCGGTGCCCGCGGACAACGTCGGGGAGCTGAGGGGCCAGCTTGACCGGCTTGAGACAGCGGCCAGGGCGCTGGGCCAGCACCTCGGAGAGGACCCAACCGGTGCCGCCACACCACCGGCGGACGTGGCCGACGGTGTGGAGCTCCGGACGTTGGACGGCCACACCGACGCGGTGGCGGCGGTGGCGTCGTGGCAGGAGGCGTCGGGCCAGCGGCTGTTGGCCACCGCCAGCTACGACGAGACGGTGCAGATATGGGACGCGGACAGCGGTAGGTGGATCCGGACGTTGCGCGGCCACACCGACGAGGTGGTGGCGGTGGCGTCGTGGCAGCAGGAGTCGGGCCAGCGGCTGTTGGCCACCGCCAGCTGGGACGGGACGGTGCGGATCTGGGACGCGGCCGACGGCAGGACGATCCTGACGTTGGACGGCCACACCGGCGGGGTGACGGCGGTGGCGTCGTGGCAGCAGGAGTCGGGCCAGCGGCTGTTGGCCACCGCCGACGACGACGGGACGGTGCGGATCTGGGACGCAAGCGACGGTGCGTTGCTCCTGACGTTGACCGGCCACACCGGCCCGGTGCAGGCGTTGACGTCGTGGCAGCAGGAGTCGGGCCAGCGGCTGTTGGTCTCCGCCGGCTGGGACCGGACGGTGCGGATCTGGGACGCGGCCGACGGCAGGATGATCCTGACGTTGGACGGCCACGACGGCGAGGTGACGGCGGTGACGTCGTGGCCGGGCGAGTCGGGCCGGCTGGTGGCCACCGCCAGCGCGGACGGGGCGGTGCGGATCTGGAACGCGGACGACGGTGTGGTGCTCCAGACGTTGGAGGGCACCGACGGCGTGGCGGTGACGGCGGTGACGTCGTGGCCGGGCGAGTCGGGCCGGCTGGTGGCCACCGCCAGCGCGGACGGGGCGGTGCGGATCTGGAACGCGGACAACGGTGCGTTGCTCCGGACGTTGACCGGCCACACCCGCAAAATGATGGCGGTGACGTCGTGGCCGGCGGGGCCGGGCCGGTGGGTGATCGCCGGCGGCGACACGGACGGGATGGTGCGGTTGTGGTCCTGGTCCGGGGGCGCTGCCGTGCCGGATGGGTTGCCCGCCGTGCCGGATGGGTTGTCCGCCGTGCCGGATGGGCGGGGTCCGTTGGCCGGTCACACCGGCGAGGTGCTTTCGGTGACGTCGTGGCGGGGCGAGTCGGGCGGGCGGTGGGCCTCTGCCAGCGTGGACGGGACGGTGCAGATCTGGGACGCGGATAGCGGTGCGCGGCTGCTGACGTTGGATGGCCATGACGGCGGGGTGTCGGCGGTGACGTCGTGGCCGGCGGGGCCGGGCGGGCGGGTGGCCTCCGGCGGTGACGACGGGACGGTGCAGATCTGGGACGCGGGTAGCGGTGCGCGGCTCCTGACGTTGGACGGCGGCCACGGCGCGGTGTTTGCGTTGACGTCGTGGCCGGAGGGGCCGGCCGGGCGGGTGGTCTCCGCCAGCGTGGACGGGACGGTGCGGATCTGGGACGCGGGTAGCGGTGTGGTGCTTCAGACGTTGGAGGGCACCGGCCCCGACGGTGGGATGGTGTCGGCGTTGACGTCGTGGCCGGGCGAGTCGGGCCGGTTGGTGGCCGGCGTCGGCGCGGACGGGGCGGTGCGGATCTGGAACGCGGACGACGGTGCGTTGCTCCAGACGTTGGAGGGCGCCGACGGCGTGCCGGTGGTGGCGTTGACGTCGTGGCAGGGCGAGTCGGGCGGGCGGTGGGCCTCCGCCAGCGCGGACGGGGTGGTGCGGATCCGGAACGCGGACGACGGTGTGGTGCTCCAGACGTTGGACGGCGCCGACGGCGGGGCGGTGGTGGCGGTGACGTCGTGGCCGGGCGAGTCGGGCCGGCTGGTGGCCACCGCCAGCGCGGACGGGGCGGTGCGGATCTGGAACGCGGACAACGGTGCGTTGCTCCAGACGTTGGAGGGCACCGACGACGTGTTTGTGTTTGCGTTGACGTCGTTGCAGGAGGGGCCGGGCCGGTGGGTGATCGCCGGCGGCGACACGGACGGGATGGTGCGGTTGTGGTCCTGGTCCGGGGGCGCTGCCGTGCCGGCGGGGTTGCCCGTTACCGAGGCTCCGGTTACCGAGGCTCCGGTTACCGAGGCCCTGCCCGGTACCCTGACCGCCGATCTCGGGCTCGCCGCTACCCACGGGCCGGCCGCGGAACGCATCGACAATCTCGCCAGCGGCGGCCACGGCCCTGCCACCGACGACCAGCTGCGCCAGCTCGCCGAGGACCTCGGTATCCAGGCGCCGTCGCCGGACGAGGTCCTGTCCCAGCTGTTCGAGGCAGCCAGGGATATCGCCATGGCGGACACGTTCAGCGGCGTGTACTTCGCCGACCCGGCGGTGGCGGATCCGGGCGCGGCGGCGGATCGGACGGCGGCAGAGGCGCTGCCGCGGGTGGACGGATGGTTCACCATCGCCGGGCACCGGAACCTGGCCGAGCGGCTGGCCGACGATCCGGTGCGCCAGGCCCTGTTCCTGCGGATGCTCACCGCCTCGCCCGCCTGGCAACACGCTGTTGCGCAGGCGCAACAGCGGGGCGGCGGCACACCCGACATCATGCTGGTCTGGTGCGACGCGGCATGGCAGGGACCGGGACAGGCCACCTCCTTCGGTGAATGGCTGCGCACCCAGCTGCGCGCCCGGCGGCTGATGTCGTCCACGCACGAGGTAGACCAGACACCCAGCGAGCTGCGGCCACACGCGGACGAGCCGGTGCGGTCCGTGTTGTTCTCGGACGCTTCGGTGGAGTTGTTCGGACCGGATCTGGTGGAGGCGGTACGGACCGCGGACATCGTCGAGAACGGTCAGGCACCCGAGGTGAGCTGGCCGGACCAGCAGGCCTTCGACGACGCCGGCGGCCAGCACCGGTGGGCCGGCTCCGATGCTCCGCACGGCGATCGGCCGTCCGGTGCGGAAGGTGACCCGTCTGGTGTTGGCCCGACGCTTACTGCCCCGTCCCCCGCAGACCAGCTGGCAGAGGGCGATTTCGCGACACCACCGGAATGGGATCTCCCGGATTTCCTGCGGACGGAGACCGACGGAGCGGGCGGGTTCCCGGGTTCGCCGCCAGCGCCTGAATCTTCAGCGGAGGGGTCAGGGGCGCCACCGGCGCCTGGCTCGGAGTCGCCGCGGTCGGAGTCGGGAGCCGAGCAGGCCTCGAAGCGTCGGCGCATCGGTGATAGGCCGGCAGGGCAGCGTGACCGTGACCTGGTTTTTACCGACGATGACCCGCCATTGTTCGATGGGCCGGGAGCATGGGATTTGCTGGGGACGGAGACCGGCGGAGCGGTCGGGTCCTCGGGCTCGCCGGCAGCGCTGGCACCGGTGCCTGAATCTTTGCCCGATGAGCCAGGGACGCCACCGGCGCGTGGCTCGGCGGTGGCGCCGGCGGAGGTCGATGTCGCGTCGGGCTTGGAGCAGGAGGTGGCTGAGGCGATCACCACGTTGTCGGCCGTGGTGTCCGGTGACCAGGCGACACTCTTCGAGGAGTGGGCGCTCAAGGTGTTCGACTTCGATCCTCGGCGGTTTGACATGGGGGTGGCTGGGGTCTTTCAGCCGGTGTTGGACGCCTTTGGGGAACAGTTGGCGGAGTTGAAGGTCCGCAGCCTGGATGGACTGCGTGCGTGGGTGATTCGTGAGTTGGCCGACGACCTCGCCCGGGACGAAGGGTCGAAATTTAGGAAGATTCTTCCGTATCCGCAGGGCGTGTCGGAGAAGAAGGAGCGGGAGGCGCTGCACCGGATCTGGTTCCCCAAGGTCGTAGGTGGTGGGGTTCACGAACTCACGCTTGTGTCTTTCCATGTGGTGGCCGAGGAGTTGTCCCGGCCGATGGAGGTCCATCATCCGTTCGGTGCCCCGTACCGCATCGGCCCGCAGCCGGGTGACGGTGTCGTCCCAGAACAGGTCCTGTGGTGGAAGGGCGCTTACTTCCTCGTCAAACCTCGTGCCGAAGACGGTTCCGGCATCGCCGACCAGATCGCTGCGGGCTTCCCCCAGGCGAAGATAAACCCCAGCAATCGGCGGGAACTGGATGGGGTGTTCGAGTCGACGCGTGGTCTGCTGCAAGCGGCGATCGCCAAGGCGGAGAAGAATCGCGACAGCGCCTACTCGCGTATCCTGGAAAACACCTTCCGGCGTGACCTCGCGGTCATCCGTCAAGGCTCCTTCCCGTACAGTCAGGTCCAGGAACTCGCCGCGCACCTCCGATACTTGCGCAATCTCAAGGACCGGGGCGGCTGGGAAGACCAGCGCCCAAGTGACCTCTTCGGCGAATTCACCATTCGCGTCCCGGCCACCCCGGTGCGGCATGACCCGGAGATATCGGGGTTCACTCGTCCGGTGCCAGGGTTGAGCATCGGGCTGGCCGGCCAGGAGATGCGTCTCGATGGTATCGATGGGATCGATGGGCTTGTGCGCCCGGGTGATGAGGTCGATGTCACTATCGGGAAGACTGGGAGAGGGCATGGTGCCGGTTTCGTCGAAATCCGGTACACCCGGCCCGACGGCACCGAAAGCGCCATCTTCCAAAGGATCCGCCGCGAGTTCACTCCCGACGAATTGAAAGCTCTGAAGACAATGGCACCCGGCCGGGCATGGAAACCCGATCGCCCATTGTTCGTCGAGTCCTACCGCAGCACGACGCCGATGACCGGGGCCAGAAGGCAATTGGGCTCAAAGCTCGGCGGGGGCGTCAGGACCAGGGTCTATCTCCCGGGAAACGTCGTGGCCGGCGGAGGTAGGTTCGACTTCCCCGCGATTCGCCGGATTTTTTACAGCGCCGGGTTTGACGTCATTGGTCGACCCCTGATGGTCGCAAAACTGACGGCCGAAGGACAGGAACTGTACGCGCAAGTGGTCAACCCCGACCTCACCGTGGACAGCATCAGCGGCATGTTAAGGTCCGAAAATGTGTTGTGGGAGCTGGAGGATCTGTGGGATCTTTCCGGCGCAGTGACTTACAAAGGTCGAATTTTGGCGGGAAGCAAACTGCCCGCCCCCCTGCATACTGGCATTGGCAAGAAGGGGCACTTGACCCCTGATGGGGGGGAGGTGCAGGTTGCCCAGGCGACGGAGATCACCTTCCGGGTAGGGAAGTGGCCGCGCCTGGCCGGATCGGAACGCGGCGTTTTCGTCGTGGTCAGGGCGCCGTTGGTCCGCGACGAAAACCGACACGCCTACCGGCTCATCGACACGGGCATAAAGATCGATGGGTTCGGTGAGCTCATTGGAAAGCTCCGCCGGCAGCGGAACCTCACCATGCTTGCCCCGCAAGCCGAGGGGGCACCTGAGCCGACCGGGCAGGGCCCGGGCGCAGGGGATGGGTCGTCGTTGCCTGCAGGGGTTGCGCGCGGGGCGGGCGCGAGGTCGAGCGACACCATCAGGGCCGGTGAGTCCGGCGGTGTCGCGCCGGACTTGCCGGAGGTGCCCGGCCAGGCGTGGAGACTCGACCCCCCATCGTTCGTCGGGTCCTACCACATCACGGCGTCGCTGGACGCCAAATCGAATTCTAGGAAGTTGGACGTAAAATTCGCCGGCCGTCCGGTCTATATTTCACAGACCGTGGTGGTCGACGGAGGTTCGTTCGACTTTCCTGCGGACGTCGAAGAGGTTCGTCTCGAACTCGGGTATGACAGCACTGGTCGATCCGCCGCGTTCGTGGAACTACCGGCCGAAGATAGTCCTGCCGGGGAGACCCTGTACCTGGAGCTGGAGCCCGCCCCCACCGCAGACGACATCGAGTCGCTGCGCAGAAGGGCGCTGTGGGTGCCGCAGGATCAGTGGGATCTTTCCGAGGCGGTGGAGCTCGAGGACGTAGAGTTCGAGGACGTAGTAATGACGAAGGGCAAGGGCAACTATTTGCCCCCTCCCCTGCATATTCATCTTGGTACGGAAGGCGCGCTCGGTGGGGCGGAGGTGGATATCACCGCTGGGACGCTGGTCACCTTCCGGGTGGGGAAGTGGTCGCGGCAGGTCGGATCGGAATCCGTTACCGGCGTTTTCGCCGTGGTCAGGGCGCCGTTGGTCGACGGAACCGGGCACGCCTACAAGATCATCAAAACGAAAACGACGGTCGGTCAGTTCGAGGCGCTCATAGATAAGCTCCGAGACCGGCAGGAATCGTTCAACATGCGCATCCTTAATGGGTGGCAACCTAAGCCGACCAGGCAGGCTCCGAGCACCGGGCAGGGGCCGGGCGCCGGGCAGGGGCCGGGCGCCGGGGGTGAGTCGGGTTCCAAGGATGGGTCGTTGCCTGGTGGTGCGGCGGCGTTTGAGCGGGGTCCTGTAGGGGGTGGTTCGTCCTCGATCGAGATTGATGCGGAGCGGTGGCGGCCGAATCCTGATGTGAAGCCGTTTGGTGGCGAGGGTGGGCCGGGGCGGCTGTTTGGTGATTTGGTCGCGGTGCGGTACGAGCTGGTTCCGGGGGATGAGTGGGTTATTCGGCGGCGGTTGTTTGTGGAGGGTCCGAAGGACGCGGTGGCGCAGGTGAAGCAGGCCACTCTGGACGGTATCGCCGCGTTGAACGGTAAGCCGGCGGTGTTGCCGGAGGTCGGCAAGACGCTGCGGTGGGAAGTGCAGTTCGTGGACGATGAGGCCCTGGCCCATCAGAAGGTCACGGTCGTTGCCAAGGGTAGCGGGACGGATCAGCGTCGTTGGGCGGCGGGTGAAAAGCCTGGGGTGTACGTGCATGAGGTCGTGCACGGGGCCGGTGTTGTCGACAGGCCCGATTCGACGCTGATGGGCCCGCACAGGCACGGTGATGATTGGAGTTTGTCCGACGAGGATCTGAAGGACATCGTCAAGATCCTCAAGCCTCATTACGCCGGTGTCGTGGGCAGTGACGGTCCTGCGATACGGCCGCCCGGTGCGGCCAGCGCGGCGCAGGGCCCGGCCAGCATGCAGGAGTTGTGGGACAAGGGCTTCGCCGTGTCGCCGAAGTTCCCCGGTTACGAGTCGGGGGTTTCCGGTGGGTCGGCTGGTGGTGTCGTCGATTCCGTACCGCCTGTGCCTGCCGTGCCGCCGTCTGGGTCGCAGTGGGCGGCGGAGACCGACTCGTTGCGGGAGGCGCTTGACCAGGCGTCGAGGACGCCGTTGCCGCAGGATCAGCCGGCCACCCCGCATTCACCTGTGCCGGTGACGCCGCCTGTGCCGCCTGCGCCGGTGACGCCGCCTGTGCCGCCTGCGCCGGTGACGCCGCCTGTGCCGCCTGCGCCGGTGACGCCGCCTGTGCCGCCTGCGCCGGTGACGCCGCCTGTGTCTCGGTCGCCGGAGGAGGTGTTTTCTGAGCTTGTTGATTTGAAGTCGGAGTTGGAGGCTCTTGATTTTCGGATTAGTCGTGGTGGGAATGGGGTGGAGGGGCTTGAGGCTGTTCGTACTGGGGTGCGGGCAGCGTTTGACGAGAATTTGAACCGGTTGTTGGGTGATGCGGAGTGGGCGCCGCGGGTTCATCATTGGAGTGGGGGTGAGTTCGATCCGGCGGTGCGGGCGAGTGTGGTTGGCCTTCGTAAGGAGTTGAAGAAGGGGGCTGGCGGTTCGCTCGTTGGGTTGTTGGATGGTTCTTGGCTTGCCACGGTGGTCCAGATGGAGGCGGGCAGGGTCGCGCCGGGGGATGGGCCGAATCGTCTTGGTGCGTTTTTGCCGTTGGTTCGTGCGTATGTGGATGGTGGGGCCGAGACGGTTACGGCTGATCATGTGGCGGTGCTTGACGGCTATGTGGATCGGCTGAACGCGGCGAAGCGGCCGGTGGATCGTGATGGGTTGTTGTGGGCGGCGGGTTTCCGGACTCTTGGCAGGGTGTTGGGGCCGGTGGGGTCTGTGGACGGCCGGGCGCCGGGGGATGACACCGGCTCAGAGGCTGGCTCTGCGGCGGGGGTGAAGACTCCTGACCAGCACATTGACGAGTATGTGTCGGGGTTGCGGAGTCCGGTGGGGGCGGGGGTGGCGCCGTCGTCGTATGTGCCGTGGGCGGAGCGCGTGTTGGAGGTGCGGTGGCTGGCGCGGCAGGCGGGGTTGACGGTTACGCGTCCGGATGATGCGCGGGTTTTGGACACGGTGGTGCAGTTGGCGCACCGGCAGTATCGGAAGGATTTCCGGGGTGCGCGGCCGTTGGGGCCGTTGGGTGTGCCTGCTTTGCGGCGTGTGGTCGAGGTGAAGTTGGGGGTTGATGGTTCGGCGCCGTTGTCGATGGACGTGTTGCGGTTGGTGGCGGACAAGTCGGGGGCGCGGCGGAAGTGGGAGCAGTCGCATGCGTTCCAGGCGTGGGCGCGTCGCCAGGTTCAGCGTTCGTTCGGCAAGTCGGAGTTCGCGGGTGGCGGTGCGCGTTGGCATTGGTTGGATGGTGGTTATCGCCAGGTGGTGACGCTGTTCCAGCGTGGGGCGGAGAAGTGGGAGGGGATGCCGGATTCGGAGGTGGAGCGGCGGAAGGAGTGGTCGCGGGTCCGGGCGCACCTGAATACCACCGATTCTGGTCGGAAGGTTCCTGACGGGCAGATCGAAAAATTGGTGCGGGTGCGCCGTAAGTATTTCGCGGATTATCGGAACCGGCGGTTCACGGACGATGGCGGGTTCGCTGATTACCGGTGGATGACGCAGCAGTTCTTGAATGACACCCGGACGGATGCCGGGAACATTGAGCGGTTGGCGACGATGTTGGCGGCTCCGTCGCCGGAGGTGGTGGGGTGGCGGCCGTCTGCCGATGGTAGGGGTCCCGCCAATTTCCGTGATTTCCTGAACAGTCAGCGGCTTCCGTCCTGGGTGTCCCTGCGTCGGGACGAGAACGGCCGTTTGGGGCCGGAGGCGGAAGCGTATGTGCGGCCCTGGGTGGAGGGGCTGCGGGGTGCGGAGGCCCTCGACGGCTATCTGCATGACGCGGTGACGGTGGCGGCGTTGTCCGGGGGCCTGGTCGATGCGGTGACGGTCGACAGGTGGTGGCGGAAGTCGAGCGCGCGCAGCGGTGCGCCGGTCAGGACCGAGTCGGTGCCTGCGCCGTCGTCGCAGTCGGCGCCTGCGCCTGCGCCGGTGGTCGTGGAGGGCTCGCGGCCTGCGTCGGTGGCGGAGTCGGACGGGTACCGGCCTGCGACGCCGGACGAGCGGGGGCGGGAGTCCGAGGCGCCGGCTCCCGAGGCTGACACGTCGGTCAGGGCTCGGGTAAAGGCTCAGGTGGAGGCGGGTTTCCGGGCGGCCGAGGCCGCGGCGGGTACGGTCGCCACGACGGTCGGGGGCGCGGCCGGTTCTGCCGCCCAGGCTGTCAGTGGCCCGGCGGGTTCTGCCGCCCGGACTGTCGGCGGTGCGGCGGGTTCTGCCGCCCGGGTGGTCAGGGGCGCGGCGGGTTCTGTCGCCCGGTTGGTCGGGGGCAGGGCGGCTGTCGCCGCTTACAAGGCGACCCGGGACAGGTTGCACTACGAGCGCACGTTGATCGAGTTGGCGACGGCGGGTTGGAAGTCGCCGGCTGACCATCAGGCGGCGGTGTCGTATCGGCCGTCGTTGCCTGGTCACACGGCGGAGGAGATCGCCGAACGCAGCCGGTTGATCACGTCGTTCCACAATGTGCTGGATATTTCGTCGTTCGTGCCGGATGTGGCGGGCTGGTTGAATCGGATCACGCCGGCGTCGAAGGGTTCGATCAGTGCCGGCGTGCTGGAGCAGAAACTGAAGTCGTCGTTGGGGAAGGCGGTCGATGAGGGGATCGGGCTCGAGACGGCTGATGGTTCGTTTGATGTCCGGTTGTGGCCGGTGCCGGTAGCTAAGCCGGTCAGTGGTGCGGGGAACTGGGCCAAGCGGGGTAAGGACGGGAGCACTCTTGCGGCGGGCAAGGCGGAGTTGCGTTGGTTCGCCTACAAGGAGGCGGGTGGCGCTCGGTTTGACGGGAGTTTGTTCCTTGGTGAGCTCTTGGGGAGTTATCAGGCCGGCGTGGGGGTGAAGGGCGAGGTCGGCGGGCTGGCGTTGCACTCGCGTCAGTGGGGTCCCCGGTCGTTCGTGTCCAACAATCCGGCGCGGTACCAGTTCCTGCGGATGAAGGAGGACGGTGGCCTGGCCGAAGTGGATGTGGCGTGGGTGGCCCGGGTGCAGGACCGCGCGACCGGCAATTGGCGGGACTTCCACTTCACCACCGCCGAGGGGGATATCCGCCGCGACACGTTGCCGTATCTGGTGGCGCAGGCGTTGCTGCCGCATGACGAGACGCTGCGGAACAATGGCAGGCCGGACCAGGCGACCACTGGACTGAATGCCCATACCCATCTGGTGGACCCGGACTACCTGGTGCCCAAACCGATCAGCGATCCTTCCGAGTTTCCGCTGGAGAAGCTTGACTTCGCTATCGCCAGGTTGGATCTGGTCGCGCGGGTGATGACCGTGCTGCGTCAGCAGTTGAAGCCGGACGATTACGCCTTCTGGGGGCCGATCGTCGAGCGCAAGCTGAACAACACTGATCTCGCGATCAAGTTGGACAAGCTGCGGTACTCGGGCGACGACATTCAGCGGATGTTCCGCATCAACGAGGTGCGTGGTGACCGCAGCCTGAACCTCACGTTGACCGATGCTCAGATCACCCGGGTGATCAAGGGCAGCGAGGTCGACATGAGTAACGAGCTGCGATTCGACGACATTCGGGGGAATATCGCCCGTAGTATGGCCGGCGCGGACCGGCAGCGGCGGGCCGGTGGCGGGTTTTTCGGCCAGATCAAGATACCCCGCGGTCCTCGCCTCGGTTTCGGGATACGTCATCGGGAGCATCGAGGCCAAGAGACGGGCCGTAATCACCGGTCTCTGATCACGTCCTCGAAACGGCTCGGTGGCCTGCTGCAGGTCGTCGGTTTCGATTTCGCCCCGAAGCTCAACGTGGAGGCGACCAACAACGGTGAGGTCAAGTCCACGATCGACAACGTGTTGGTGGACGGCGGTTCCGCCGACGCGTTGCTGGCCGCGGTGGACGTGTACAACCTGCGCCGCGCCGATGGGGAGCGGTTGTTCGTTCCCAACCCGAAACTGATCGAGCGTATGCAGGCCGAGGTGGCGAAGCCTGACGCGGGTAGCGAGAAGAAGCGGACCCTCAGCCAGCGGATGGTCGCGTTGCTGGACGCGATGGGCGCGCCCGCGCCGAGCATCGCGGACGGGGTGGTGGAACCAGCGAAGGACCGAAGCCGCCAGCAGTGGTGGCGTCCCGGCGCTGGCCTCGGCATGGATCACGTCGAAAAGATCGAGGGTAACCGGGCGATCTACAACAGGGTCGTTCCGCAGTTGGTGGATTTGGGTTACCTGCCGGCGGCCGCGCGGGGAGCCGAGGGGCAGACCCCGTTCCAAGCGTTGGCGGAGGTGGCCGGCCCTACCGGAGCGGGTATCAACGAACCGGACCAGGCCCACCAGAACTGGGTCCGGTTGGTCGACGCGTTGGCCGCCGACAATTTGCTGTCGCGTCGCGTCGACCTGTTCGGTGCGGGTAAGAGCCGGCCCGGTGTGACTATTGAGCTGCCGCATCCGGATGCGCCCACAGACCCCAGCCGGACCCTGCTCGGCGGGGTGTCCGCCGAGGTGACCGCCAGCAGGTTCACGGAGATGACGCCGTACGAGATCCAGGTCGCGGTGACCGACATGGACATCATTTACGCGCGTAACGTCACCGGTCGTCTGACGAACCTGGACGGCGTCGGCCGGGATTCCGGGACTCCGAATCCGGTTCCTCTCAGTGCGACGGTGCGCAGAACCAAATACCCGTCGGCGAAGCAGGGCCGTAACCTTTCCAGCTATCTGACCGCCGACACCGACGGGCAGAAGTTGCCGGCGGCGCGATACAAGGCCGACCTCCGCTTCCACCTGTTCGGGCTCATCGGCAACGGCGAGCCCATGCGGTGGGGCAGCGTCAAGGGCTCGGCGGACGTGCTGCAACCCGACGTCCTGGCGGACCCGCCGCCGGTCGAGGACACGCTGCCGCCACCGCTGCCACCGCTGCCGGAGAGCGACGAGACCGCCCTGCTCAGTGCGCCCGTCGCCTCAGCCGATGGCACGCCGTCGGTGGAGGATGAGACCGCCCTGGTGGTCAGTCCGCCGCAGGATGGCCCGCCGCCGCCGCGGATGCCTTCTGCACTGGCCACCGAGGGTATTCAGATCTATGCGATTGCTGACCCTACCGGCTTTGCGGAGTTGTCCGCTGGTCTGGTGGCGACGGGCCGGGTGGGGGCAGCCAATGTGTGGAAGGCCTTCACTCCGTCGTTGTTCACGTCGTTGGTGTTGCGGTCTTTGTTCGGCGCGGGCACGCTGCCTGTGGGTCCGGTGACGATCGGATTCCAGACGAAATTGCTGGGCAGGCCGCGGGTCGACAAGGTCTGGTTCCCGTACAACCAGCAGGTTCAGGAGGGCCAGGACGGCGCAGAACAGGGCACGCTAGACCTCCGCTACCGCGACGGCATCGCCAGGGTCGGACTCGGTCTCGACAGTGGGGCAGCCAGTTGGCTTCCGGACGGTGATGGGTGGAACGCCGGTGTGACCGGCACCGCCCGGTTCACCTCCGGCTCCGGCCAGGAGCACTCCCGAGTGGAGACGCTCGGCAACTATCGAGGCGGATACCAGGACACCAAGTTCGCGTGGGTCCGCTCCGAAGTGGAGTTCACGGTTCCGGTGCCGGGTGGGCCCCCGGTCGTCCACACCGGTGAGGTATTGGTCAATGTGCGGCTCAGCGACGTGCAGCAGCACCGGGCGAAGTTCGACGACCCGTACAACCTTGTTCCTGACGGTGAGGCCGCGGCCTCGTCGGCGCCGTTGTGGAGCATGTCGCCGCTGCCACCGGCCAGCCTGACGGACAACCACAGTTTCTCCACGATGTGGATCGGGCAGCACACCAGCGCGGACAGCGCGTTCGGTCACGGTCCGCTGATCGCCGACCTGACCGAGAAAGCGAGACAACTCGGCGGTGACGATCTGGCCAACAAGGTGGCATCGCTGCCCACCTGGTCGGAAGCGAGTGTGGCGCAACTTCGGGACGGCGGTAAGGGCTGGCCGTTCGAAAGCGGTGACCGCCGCTTCTTCCTGCTGATTGAGGCCCAGCCCTTCGGGAAGGCGGAAAACCCGCAGGACGGCCCCACCGGTTTGAAGGTCTACCGACGCGACAACGAGGCGAACGTGAAGGCCCGCCGACAGATAGACGGGTTCGGCTACACCGCCGGCGTCGCCGGCGGCGGTCAAGGCGCCGTGCCCGACGAGGTGCTCGTCCGCGGGGGAGCCTCCTACGGCAAATACCAGCGCAACGACACCATCGACGGCGAGGGCGGGAACCAGCTCCGGATGGAAGGAGCCCGACTCAACAACACCGCCCAATACGGCAAGAAGGACGTCGCCTACAAATACACCATCGAGGAAATCAGGTCCGAGCGTGGAAACACCTTCGGGGCGTTGCGCGGCGTCGAGACGGTCTCCGGCGAGGTCGTGGAGAACAAAGTGGTGGCCGTGCCGCTGGAATCACTGCGGCTGCGAAACCAGCCACCCGTCGGCCTCAACATCCCGCTGACCACCCGCCCACTGGACATGTGGGACCGCGTCGCCGGCGCCTACGGCGTCAAAGCGATCTTCGACGCGGTGGCCTCGACCGGCCTGCTGACCAAACAGCACGCCTACCACGTCCACCCGTCCGCCACCCAACTCACCAACGACAAACTGGCCAAAAACATCGGCGCGATGATGACCGAGCACGGGAAGCAGTTCACGTCCCTGGTCTCGGGAAGCTCCGCCTACGACAACGTCGACATCACGGTCCGCGCTGACCTCAACCCGAGCCTGCAGATCTCCACCGTCTCCAAAGCCGAGCTGGAGAAATACGACCACGAAACCGTCCTGATGCAGCAGGCGAACCAGGCGATCCAGCGGAAGACCCAAACCCTCACCGGCGGCGCGGGCATCCCCGCCGACCCCTTTGGTGTCACCCGCGGCAACATCGACGGCAGCGGCGCCTATGCGGAAGTCGGGATCACCCGCATCGACGTCACCTCCTCCACCGAGGTCCGTAACTGGAACCGGGGAGACAACCAGGTCTACCTGCTCTACGTCCCCGTCACCTACCACATCACCGTCCGCAAGGGCGACAGGACAGAAACCGTCACCGCGTACGGCGCGACCGAAATCACCACCACCAGAGAAAACGCCCTGAAGTTCGGCATCCCCGAGAGCGTCCTCACCGACGCGGACAACCACGCCACCCTCCTGCGCGAACTCACCGACCCCGCACCCAAAGTCCGTGACCGCGCCGACGACCGCGCCCGGGAATGGATCACCCAGGGACTGCCCGGCGGACCCGCCACCCCCCCCACGATTCCCCGCCACGACACCGATACCCCACAGACCCGAGCGGGCCGCACCCGGCGACTGCTGGCCCCCACCCTGCCCCCCGGATGGACCACCACCGGACCACTGACCCAGCGCCCACCCACCCTGCGACCCGGCACCCGGCTGTGGATCGCCCGACCCCTCGGCGCCGCCGCGGCACGCATCGACACCGACGGCACCTACCGGCTCCTGGACCCGCTCACCCCCGGCCCCACCGAACGCCCCCTTGACACCGCACAGTTCCACGACGTCCTCGACCGCGCCCAGGCCATCATCCTGATCGAACCCGACGTACTCACCAGCTGGCTCCTGCACCACGACAACTGGGCCGCCTCACAACGATTCGCGCAGGACAACCTCGCCGCGCTGCAGGCCGACACCACCGCGGAACAACTCGCCACCCAGTCCAGCTCCACCGACCCGACGGCCCCGCTGCACCGGGCCCTACTCGACACCATCCGCACCGGCCAACACACCACCGCCTACCAATACCTCCAGTCCCCCGACCCGGCGGCCCGCCACCACGTGATCACCCAGGCCGTCGCCACCGTCGAACCCGCCGACCCGGCCGCCCCGGCGGGCCTGCGCGCACTGGCGGACCTCATCGCCGCCGACCCAGGCGCCACACCAGAGGCGGACCCGCAAGCCACCATCGACTCCACCGTCCTGCGCGCCGTGGCCGCCGTCCTCGACCCCGCCACCACCGTGCTGGACACCTACCGGGCCATCGCCTCCACCTGGCCCACCGACCACCGCCACGACTGGCACTCGACCCTGAACACCCTCACCGACTGGCTCGCGCGGGCCTTGGCCACCAGTGGCATCGACCGGCTGCCCGACACCACAGCCCGCGACATGGGCACCCTCACCGACGACATCAACGCCCGCATCGACCGCCGCCACGTCAACCAACTGCTCGACGACCTCACTGCCGAACAAACCGAGCAACTCAGCGCCGCGGTCACCGCCTCCACCGCCTCCACCGCCGCTGACCTCGCCCACGCCTGGCAGAACATCACCACCACCGCCGAGCTCATCCCCGCACTACCCAAACCCGCCGGCGCCTGGGCCGGCACCGTCACCACCACAACCACCCCACCGCCAGCCGCGCCCACACCCGCGCACGTCATCCACCACCCCACACCACCCGCCCCCGACACCCTCGACCAGTGGCTGACCATCACCGACCCGGTCGCATCCCATCACTACTTCGACACCCACCAGCACGACCTCCTTACCGACGACACCTACCGGCGACTCGACACCCGAGAAACCCCCAGCACACCCCACCAGGCCCTACTCACGCTCGCCCAATACGGCCGCATCCACGACGCGTACGAATACCTCCAGGCCGACACACCCGCCACCGGCGCGCCCACCGACCGGCAGCAACACCTCACCCGTCTGCTCACCCGCCCCGACCTCGCAGACCCGACCGCCGTCAAAGCCCTCGCCCACCTCGCCTACCACCACCCCGACCGCACCCCCGGCGCCAACGCCGACGCCGTCATCCTCCAGCTCACCGCCGGTATCCTCGACGACCAACCCGTCACCGACACCGACCTCGCCGCGCTCACCGACGCCCACCACGACCTCACCCCCGAGCAACGCGAACACTGGGCGGACACCCTCAACACCCTCGCCACCAACACCACCACCCCCGCCCACCAAACCGCCCTCCACACCCTCGCCAACCACCTCCACCCCGACACCACCCCCACCGACTCCGCCGACACCAACCCGGCCGAGACGAAGCTGTCCGAGACCGACAGCGACCGTGCCGGTGGCGACCGCGCCGACACCGACCCGGCCGAGACGAAGCTGGCCGAGACTGACGGCGACCGTGCCGGTGGCGACCGCGCCGACACCGACCCGGCCGAGACGAAGCTGGCCGAGGCGAAGCTGTCCGAGATCGGCAGCGACCTCGCCGACGGCGACTGGCAGCGTTTTGAGCGGGATCTCGTGGACCGCTACGCCGGTTTGTTGGATGGGGCGGCGCGGGCGCGGCGGGGTGAGGTGGACCTGCCGGTGCAGGTGGAGACCGTTTTTGACGGGTGGGTGGCGTCCCGGTTGGGGCAGGAGACCGTCACCGGGTTGCTGTCTCGGTTCGGGCTGCCGGGTGCCGCGCTTGCGCCGGGGTTCCTGGACGGTGTGCGGGAGCAGGCGGTGGCGCGGGTGGTGGCTGGAGGGCTGGCGGGTACGGACGCTGACCCGGAGCGCGTGACGGCCGCCCTGTTGGCGGAGTTTGATCGGCAGGCGTTGCGGTCGCTGGCGGAATCGGCGGCCCGCTACCACCTGGACCAGTACCTTCCCACGAACACCTCGGCATCGGGTGCCGAAGCGGTGGGGGCGCCGGCGGCGGTGCGGCGTACGGTCGAACGAGAACTGTCGCGGCAGATCGACCGGGGTGTGGCCGCGGTCCTCGGCGGTAACTCGTTGTCGGGGGTGCCGGTGCGGCCGGTTGCCGCGCAGGTGGAGGGGATCGCGAATGTGGTGTGGCAGGCGGTGGCGGACCTGCCTGCCCGCGTCGACGCCGCCTCCACCGCCCTCGACGCGGCCTCCGCCGACGCGGCTCCCGTGGATGCGGCTTCGATCAAGGCGGTGTCCGACCCGGCGGATCTGGCCGATGACCGGTTCGCGGTGCTGGCGCGTGAGCACCGGGTGGATCCGGGTGCTCTTGGGTCGTGGGCCGGGTCGTTCCGGCGGGAATGGGTGGACGCCTATCAGCGTCTGTCGCAGCAGGCTTCGGCGGGCTCGGTCGGGACGATCGAGATTGATGCGGAGCGGTGGCGGCCGGATCCTGATGTGAAGCCGTTTGGTGGCGAGGGTGGGCCGGGGCGGCTGTTTGGTGAGTTGGTCGCGGTGCGGTACGAGCTGGTTCCGGGGGATGAGTGGGTTATTCGGCGGCGGTTGTTTGTGGAGGGTCCGAAGGACGCGGTGGCGCAGGTGAAGCGGGACACTCTGGACGGTATCGCCGCGTTGAACGGTAAGCCGGCGGTGTTGCCGGAGGTCGGCAAGACGCTGCGGTGGGAAGTGCAGTTCGTGGACGATGAGGCCCTGGCCCATCAGAAGGTCACGGTCGTTGCCAAGGGTAGCCGGACGAATCAGCGTCGTTGGGCGGCGGATGAAAAGCCTGGGGCGTACGTGCATGAGGTCGTGCACGGGGCCGGTGTTGTCGACAGGCCCGATTCGACGCTGATGGGCCCGCACAGGCACGGTGATGATTGGAGTTTGTCCGACGAGGATCTGAAGGACATCGTCAAGATCCTCAAGCCTCATTACGCCGGTGTCGTGGGCAGTGACGGTCCTGCGATACGGCCGCCCGGTGCGGCCAGCGCGGCGCAGGGCCCGGCCACCGTGCAGAAGTTGTGGGACAAGGGCTTCGCCGCACCGCCAGAGTTCCCCGGCCACCAGCCGGAGGACGCCGGCGGGTCGCAGTCGGGTTCTGGCCAGCTGACCGAGGACGTGCTGCTGGACCAGATGGTCGCCTTCCGGCCCAGCCCGGGCGGCCCCGGCAACCTTTACGAGTTCCTGGAGACGTTCCTGGAGACGATCGAGCTTCCCGCGGGGGTGACCCTGGAAAAGGGAGGTACAAAACGGCGGTTCGACGGGTCGGCGGAAGCGCCGCGACGCAACCTGCAGCCGTCGTACCTGATGCACGAGTGGGCGCGAAGGGTGCGGGCTCAGATCACACCCGGCTACGACTACCCCCACAGTCCGGATACGGTAGCCGCGCTGTCCGGCGGCCTCATCAGCCCGTCGGAGGTCGAGAGCGCGTGGAGTGCGGACGCGGGTGGGTCACAGCCGCGTTCTGGCCAGCTGGCCGGGGCGCCGGGCGTGGTCCAGCAGGTGACCTCCGGGCAGGGGGGCGGCCCGAGCGGGGCGGCTGTGGGGGGCGTGAGCCGGGGGCCCGGTGCCGGACGGGCGATCGGCGATATGGGCGGCAGGCCGTCGCAGCACACCGCTGTCGGTGCGGCCGCTGCTAGCGGCAATATCAGTAGGCGGGCTGGTGGTGCCGGCGTCGAGCCGGTGCCGGCACCCCTACCAGACGTGTATGGGTGGGAGTCGGGTCCTGGCCCGCTGACCCGGGAGCAGAACGTGCTGCTGGACCAGATGGTCGCCTTCCGGCCCGGCCCGGGCGGTCCCAGCAACGTCCGAGAGTTCCTGACGGGGATGCGGCAGCTTCCAGAGGGGATATCCCTGAACAAGATGTCCCTGAGAAAGCAGAGAACGAAACTAAACTCGCAGACGTCGTACTTGATGCAAGAGTGGGCCCGAAGGGTGCGGGCCCAGATCATTCCCGGCTACGAATACCCCTACAGTCCGGAGACGGTAGCGACGCTGTCCGGCGGCCTCATCAGCCCGTCGGAGGTCGAGGGGGCGTGGAGTTCGGGCGTGTCTCGCGCGCTGTGGGACGTTCGACACGACGTGGTTAGCTTTCGGCCCGTCAAGGGCGGCCCCAACCTCCGCGAGATGTTGGCGGCCAGGGGACTCCCAGCCGGGTGGGTTCTGCCCGCCAGGGGAAAGCGGCTTGAGGGGGACTTTAAGGAGGCGGTGGACGACTGGGTCCGGTCGCTGATGGACGGGGAGGACCCCGGCGGCCACCCATACAGCACCTACTCGGTGGCCGAATGGTCTGGTTTCCTCATCACCCCCATGACGGTCTCGAGGTTGTGGCAGCAGGCGCGGCAACCCGCCACCGCAATCGCGGGCTCACTCACCGAGCAGTTGCCGGTGGGTGAGTCGCGGTCGGGTTCTGGCCGGCTGAACGAGGAGCAGATAGAGCTGCTGAAGGACATGGTCGCCTTCGAACCCGGCGAGCAGGGCGGCCCCAGCAACCTCGAGGAGTTCCTGGAGGCGAGGCAGTCGCTGCCAGCGGGGATATCTCTGGACCGGAAACACAACGCGCTAAACGAACAGACGTCGTACCTGATAAAAGAATGGGTCCGACAGAAGAAGGCCCAGTTCGTCTCCGCCAAAGGCTCTATCAGTGGTAGAGAGCTAGCGGCGCTGTCCGGCAAACTCATCAGCCAATTCGGGGTCCGTCAGGCGTTGCGTTCGGACATGGACTATCCCGACATCGCGGCGGCGCTTCCCCTAACCGAGGAAGCGGTGGCTCCTGTGGAACCGGACAGGTCGGCTCCGGTGCAACTGACGTCGGGTCAGAAGGCAGTGCTGTACCTCGTGGAGGTTGACCCTAAGTGGAAAAATTCCGAAATCGCAGACATGCTCGGGATAAAGCCCAAAACGGTGGAGAATCAACTGACCATGGCGATGGGTAAGCTGCTGCATCCGGACCAGCGCAAAAATCGTCGGATGGCCGCCGCGGTCGAGGCCCGCGCTCGCGGACTGCTGCCTGACCCTGCCGTGCCGGCCTCGGCCCGTGTGGCCAAGCTCCGCGAGCTCGGACTGCTGACCGGTCCCGTGCCGGGCCCGGCAAGTGTGGCGGCTACCGGGGGTTCATCTGACGGTCTTAGGCTGACGCCGACGGAGACCGAAATGCTGTCCTATGTGGCGGAAGGGTGGCCAGATTCCGAGATCGCGGAGCAGCTCGGGGTGAACGGTGACACCGTGGCTGATTCCATGACCGAGGTGCTGCGCAAGCTGGGCGTATCCAGTCGGCAGGACGCTGTGAACAAGGCCCGCCTGCTCTACCTGCTGCCAGGTGTGCCGGTTGATATTGATGCTGAGCTGTGGCGGCCTAAGCCTGGTGAGGATCCGTCTGGTGGCAAGGGTGGGCCGGGGCGGCTGTTTGGTGAGCTGGTCGCGGTGCGGTACACGCTGATTCCGGGTCTGAAAGAGTGGACGATCCTGCGGCGGATTTATGTGAAGGCTGACCCGGGCGTTTTGGAGGCTCAGCCGGACGCGGTGGAGCAGGTGAAGCGGCGTACTTTAAAGGGTGTCGCCGCGTTGAACGGACAGGGGTCGGTGTTGCCGGGTGTCGGCATGCCGCTGCGGTGGGAAGTGCAGTTCGTGGATCATCCCGATCTGGCCCATCAGGAGGTCAGGGTCGTTGGCCAGGATAGTGATACCGATCAGTGGCGTTGGGCGGCGGGACAGGCCTCGAAGGTGTATGTCCATGAGGTCGTGCACGGTGCGGGTGTTCGTGATGACCCCAAATCGTCGCTGATGGGTGGTCACGGGCACGACACTGAGGTGGTTCTGTCCGAGGGTGATCTGCAGCAGATTGAGGATACTCTCGCTCCTTACTACGCCGGTGTGGCGGGCAGTTATGGTCCTTGGGAACGGCCGCAGGGTTCGGCCAGTGGGGCGCAGGGCCCGGCCTCCGTGCTGGAGGCTTGGAAAGATGGTCACGCCGCGCCGCCAGAGTTCCCCGGCCAGGAGCCGGTCGATGCTGGTGGGTCGGCTGGTGGTGTGGTCGATTCCGCGCCGCCTGTGCCGTCGGTGGGGGTGCCGGTTGATCGTTCGCTGTTGTCGGCGTTGGTGGCTGAGGATCCGGCGGGTGTGGGGGAGTTGTTGGGTCCGGTTCTGGACGGGGATCTGGTGGGGTTCTTGTCGGATCCTGACGGGGTGCGGGCCGAGTTGGGGCGGGCTGGTGAGCCCGATGGGGAACGGCTCGCGCAGGTGACTGAGCTCTTGCAGGTCCGGGTTGGCCACTGGCTGATCGGAAATAGGGCGGGGTTGCCGGCGGAGGTGTTGCGGCAGCGGGTTTTCCTGCCGTATTTGGGGCAGCGGGCGCGGGAGCTTCAGGAGCAGGATCCTG